>CAZJDM010000004.1:0-60703 GCA_964544765.1 uncultured bacterium | reverse complement strand
ATAGGTATTAACTAGGAGGTGCTTATGAGTAAAAAGACAGAACTTACAGAATCAACAAGATTACTGGAACTTGATACCACATTACTTAATTTGGATTTGGGTTCCTTGGATCCGGAACAAAAAGAAAAATTCATCTTAAAAATGAATAAATTCATTAAAAAAAGAACTCCTCATTCTTCATACTCGAAGGAAAATAATTCTTATCACTAATTTAAGAATACGAATATTGATTTTAAAAGTCTCAGCTCAATATTCGTTATTATGAAAAAGTAGTATCCCTATCCTTGAATGAAGGATTTATTTAGTCTACTACATAAGGATGATTCTACTTTTTGTTCTGAATTTTGGCCCAGGTATCACGCAAGGTTACTATTCGGTTAAAAACCAACTTCTCCGAAGTACTATCCACTGGATCAACATTAAAATAACCTTGTCTCTCAAATTGATAGCGGCTGCCAGCCTCAGCATCCTTTAGACTAGCCTCTATTCTGCTACTTTTAAAAACTTCAAGTGAGTTAGGATTAATAAATTCTTTATAATCTTTACCTTCCTTATTATCTTTACTTTCTTCAGGGTTAGCCAAAAGAAAAAGTCTATCATACAATCGAATCTCCACTTCAAAAGAATGTTCAGCCGATACCCAATGTAAGGTTCCTTTTACCTTTCTTCCATCAGGAGATTTTCCGCCTTTACTTGCCGGATCATAAGTACAATGTATTTCAATTACTTCTCCCGTTTTGGGATCTTTAACTACATCAACACACTTAATAAAATAAGCATAACGTAAACGAACTTCTCGTCCTGGACCAAGTCGAAAAAACTTTTTAGGCGGATCTTCTAAAAAATCCTGCCTCTCGATGTATAATGTTTTAGCAAATTTTATCTTTCTTGATCCCATCTCAGGATCATTAGGATGATAAGGAGCTTCCAGTTCCTCAACCTGCCCTTCTGGATAATTATCAATAACAACTTTAATAGGACGAAGAACGGCCAAAACTCTTTTGGTATTAGTTTCTAAATCTTCACGAATGCAATTTTCCAATAATCCCACCTCAATTCGGTTTTCTTTCTTAGTAATACCAATTCTACTACAGAAATCACGAATAGAGTCCGGCGTATAACCCCGTCTGCGTAGACCTTTCAAGGTAGGCATTCTAGGATCATCCCAACCATTTACATATTTTCCTTCAACTAGTTCCAACAACTTACGTTTACTCATTACTGTAAAATCTAACGATAATCTGGAAAATTCAATTTGTTGAGGATGACACTCTACCTCTAATTGATCTAAAAACCAGTCATATAAAGGTCGATGATCCTCAAATTCCAACGTACAAAGAGAATGAGTAATTCTCTCGATTGAGTCCGATAAACAATGAGTAAAATCGTACATCGGATAGATGCACCATTTATCGCCAGTTCTTTGATGAGAAACATGTTTTATACGATAAACAGCCGGATCACGCATATTCATATTTGGAGAAGCCATGTCAATCTTAGCTCTAAGCAATTTTTCACCATCTTTGAATTCACCGGCTCTCATTCTCTCAAATAAATCTAGATTTTCTTGGATCGAACGATTCCGATAGGGGCTGTTTTTACCTGGTTCGGTTAAGGTACCCCTATACTCACGAATTTCATCGGGACTTAAATCACACACATATGCTTTTTCTTTTTTAATGAGTTGAACAGCAAAATCATATAACCGGTCAAAATAATCTGAAGCGTGAAATAGATATTCTCCCCAATCAAATCCGAGCCATTTAACATCAGTTTTGATTGATTCAACATATTCTTCACTTTCTTTGCTCGGATTAGTATCGTCAAAACGCAGATGACAATTAGTGCTATACTCTTTAGCAATACCAAAATTTAGACAAATTGTTTTAGCGTGCCCTATATGCAAATAACCATTAGGTTCAGGCGGAAATCTAGTTAAAACTCGACCATCATTTTTATTTTTCTTTAAATCTTCGACTATAATATCTTGAATAAAATTGGTGATTACTTCATCTTTATTGGCCGATTTATCCATTTTCTCCCTCAAATCCATAAAACAAATTATACATAAAACTCATATATAAACAAAAATTGATTATATACAAATAAAATAATAGATTTAATCTATTTTTCCAATTTGAGAGTAAATTTAACCGGAGAAATTGAATCTTCTAGGACCCTGGTGATTGTATTACTTATAAGGTGTCTTCCAAACCGGAGGGATACATTGTATTCATCGGGTTGTAGATCTAAAAACAGAACTACTTTCCGATAAAAGGATTCTTCCACTTGTTCAGTAAGTTGTAACATTTGCATATCAATAAAATTTGGTTGCTTTATAAAATAGTAAGGGATAAATTTCTCTATTTGATTTTCTGGAGAAATAGCCATTGCCTCTGCCACTATATCATTTGAAAATTCGAACGGACCCTCTAACCATACATAAATTATTCCATTAGTAGTATCATCTAATATTATCTCTGGATTAGCATTATAGAGATGATTATAAAATCCAGTTACAAATAATGGTAAATCTGATACTTCTAATGGATCCACAGCGTGTTTTAAACCAACATCAATAGTTACAATTGTTTTTTCAAATTCACTCATATCAAAAATCACACTGGCCAAACTATCACGAGGAACTGAATCAAACTGCAGATCACCTCTCATATCGGTAACAGCATCATCTACCATCCCTACCATCTCAGCACTGACATCGGCCAAATAACTATCAGGTTCAGCCAGCCTTACCTTAAGCTTTAAAGGTTCATGCAAAAAAGTTTTAATATCAACTGAATATTGAACTCCATTATTTACATTGAAGGGAGTTGATCCCAAGATATTTTTATCTGGGTCAGATGCTGACAAAACAATTAAACCCGGTTCTAAATTGAAGAAACAATATCGCCCATAATTATTAGTTTTAGTTAAAGAGCTATCTGGAAAACCAAGCAGGTTAAAATAATAAGGATTTTCTTCACCACTTGAAAAAACATGTATTCCAGCTATGGGATTATCATCATTATCCAATACTTGCCCACAAACGGCATTCCCAGAGTCATATTCCATGTTGATAATTTTGGCTTTTAGATCCAGTTGAGCAAATGATTCCATCGAATAGACTCTAAAAGGCATTTGTTTATGAACACTCAATTTATCTCGACGACGAACAAATTCTCCCTTAAAATCAAGAAAATCTATTTCAAAAGTTGAATTGACGGGTATACCCTCAAAAACAAATATTCCATTTCTACTGGTTTTGGTAATATAATCAGTACCAACCAAAGTTACCTGAATGTCTTCGAGCGGTCTCGGCTTAAAATTAGCATCCATTTCTCCAAAAGCAGTCACAATACCACTGACATTCATACTCTCAATCACGTCAATATCAAAATCTAAAATTTTTGAATTATCATTATCTATAAGCTCAGATCGGTTTAAAGCTAAAGTTTTATCTACTACTAGTTTTAACTCTTGATCATCTGATTTTGACTCTTCAGATCGAGATTTGGTAATGACCAATGGCACAAAACGTATAAAATTACCGTTACTGGTAATAATAATTTCCGATATACCTTGTTTTAGAGCTAAAATAGCAGCATAATTGCGATCAATAGAAACTAATCCTTCAGTTCTAGGAAAAATATTGTATTGATCAGTAGATAATAATCTGTGTTCTCCTTGAAAAGAAATGCCATAAACCTCAATTTCTTTTTCCTCTCCTATGCTCATGACAATTTTACCCGGAACAACATATATTCTTTGAATACTAAGGTTCCTGCCACGAAAATGATCTTTGGGAGCCACTGACATCACTTGCCTAGATGATAATACATTACTAATCATTTCTCTAACTTGTAATGGTTGATTTAATAAACCATCCAAAGAGTAGGAAAAAACTCTAAATCTATTGGTATTTGGTACTGGTGTAGGTATCAATAATTTGGTCCCAGAAAGATCCATTTCCATAACCATGCTAGATTCATTACTTGGTCCAATTTTATCTGATCTAAGTTTACTTTGACTCTGTGTATCCTTACTAATATCCTGAGAAAAAATATTTGAAGAAAATATTGTTCCAACAATACTAAATATAAGAGCCATTACTAATACGATAGAATTAGTTCCCTTAATTCCTTTAAAATAGGTCATCATTTCATAACTCCAATTTTCTTACTTTTACTTTAATATTTATTTACAGACCTTAGTCTTTTTTCACCTTTTCCTTGGTTTTTGGTTTAGTTTTTTTAACCAAACTATTAGCTTTTGCTTGTATTGCTAGATGATCATGCTGATTATGTAAACCCTTAAGTGAGGTACTTATATCTTCTAGAATTAGTACTGAACTATCAAATCCTTGTAGCATATCTCTATATAATGAATAAAAATCCTGATCACCCATTTTACAAAAATGAGTCGATAAAAACTTATAGGCTGTCTTACCCATCGACATATAGTAATCTTTTGAATACAGTTTATTCAAAAAATAGTTTTTAAAAAAACCTGAAATGTACAAGGATTGATCACCTATTTTTTTATAGATACTCAAACTATTATTTGCTGACGTTTCCAAGGCTTCTTGCATCATAAGCACTAAAGGTTTATCCAAATATTCTTCTTCCGTCGAGTCTAATTTCATATAAGAATGAAGTAACATAACCAAATAATACTCAATATTATGATTTAACATTTGGTTCTGATGTACTGCTGCTGTGCGCACACATTCTCTAAAAAAATCCGTTGAATCTTTTACTATTTGGACATTCTTGGTCATATCTTCTCAGATGATAGAAAGTAAATATTTTAATTAATTACAAATACCCTTAATTTTATTTTATATTAAATTTAATACACTTTCAAAGTAAAATTTTATTTGCTTTCTAATAACTCCTGATATAGACTAGCATTTTTTAGTTATAGAGGATCAAAAGTGAATTCAAATTCATTAGGAACATTATATTTAGTATCTACTCCAATCGGTAATAAAGATGATATTACTAAGCGTGCCATAGATATATTGAAACAAACATCGCATTTATACTGTGAAGAAACCAAGCCAGGATATCGTCTTATCACTCAATACGGTATCCGCAAAGAATTGTCTCCAATTAACGAACATAATGAAACAGAAAAATTAAACGAAATCTGGGAACTATTAAAAAGGGGCAACAATATAGCTTATTTTAGTGATTGTGGAACTCCAGTGATTGCTGATCCCGGATTCAAATTAGTACAATTCATCCGTTCAAAAAAAGGTAAAATAATACCTATACCCGGTGTAAGTTCTATTACTGCTGCTCTAACACTCTCCCCCTTTCAGATAGACAGATTCCTTTATTTTGGATTTATCTCCAATAAGAAAGAATTACGAAAAAAACATTTATCGGAAATTGCGGCATGTCCATATACTATGGTTCTCCTGGAAACACCATACCGTCTCAAACGTCTCATCGAAGAACTATTGATAACACTAGGTCAAAAAAAGAAAATTTGTCTGTGTTTAAATTTAACAACTAATCAAGAAAAATTTATAGTTGGATTTGCCCGTGAAATAGTTAAGAAGAAGGATCTTCCAAAGAAAGGCGAATTCGTAGTACTTATTTCACCTCCCTTATAATCGTTACTTGTCATTCCTTGTCATTAAGTGCCAAGAACTCTGATCATTAACCAACATATATTGCCAAGTTACAAGCGAGTTTTAAAAACATCTTTAAAAGAGATCCTCTCCCTAACAAGAGCTAATATACCGATGCATGTTAAAAATAGATAAAGAAACAAGTTCCAGGCCAATGAAAAACTAACACTTACCGACCTTTCAATATTAAGGAGATCAGTTAAATATAAGACGCATACGTATTGAAAAACCCCAACCATACCTGGAGCTGTAGGAACAATTGAACTTATCGCTATTAAGATCAACAAAACCAAAGCATCCTTATAATCTAAACCAATTCCAAAGGCTTTTAGAAAGAAAAAAGGTACCAGAGCGTCAACTAACCAAATTCCTGTACTTACTATAAAAACATAACAAAAAAGTCCCGGATGTTTTAATGAAACAAAACCTGTATTTACTTTTTCTAATAATGAATTACCTAGGTCCACTATTTTAGAAGGGAAACGTTTTAGTAAAATCAGCAACTTATTTTCAAAAAAATTCTTATGTCGAACAAACAAGAACAAGAAAAACAACATAGAAAAAGTTACGATCCCTACCAACATTCCCGCATTTTTAATTTCAGTTGGCAGGTCGATGGATAAATCAACTGCCATCAGTAAGCCACAAAATAATAATATTAGAAGGACCGTATCCAGAACTCTTTCTAAAAAAACCGTTGCCACCCCCTCAACCATTGAAAAATTATACCGTTTTAATAATGTGCCTTTTGCAACATCACCCATTCTAAACGGTAATAAATTATTTACCAGATATCCGATAGAAGTTAGTCGAAAACAAGCAATTAAATTAATCTCTCGAATAGGCCTTAAAACTAGTTGCCACCTAAAGGCACGACTAAAGAGATTTATAGCAACCACCACCAGAGCTAAAAACAGATAGGTCAAATCCATCTTTTGAAAAGAATTTACTAACTCATCAAAAGAAACTTCTTTTAAAACTAACCACAAAGCTATTGCGCTTAATATAAAACCTGGGAGTGTTCTTAATAATTTTTTCATATTGACAATTAGCTTTCTTTTTCAATAACCTGAAGTATCATTTTTAAGGAGCATTCTATTGCATCAAAATTTTTTTCATTTTTTACCAATTAACATACTGATATTACTTATTTTTTTTACTAAAATAGGGTTTTCAGAATCCCAAAATAACAATTCTTCAATTAAAAATAAAATAAATATCAAGAGCCATTATGTTTTTTTAAGCACCAGAGAAAGAACCAAGCATTTATTGAATAACAGTCACGGAATAGCTCTTTCATTTAACACCACTACGTTTAAACAATGGGAATCAGGTTATTCTTTAATTTACAGTTCTCTTTCTCCGTCAACAATAACAAAATATACACCATCAATAAAAGGTTTACATCTAATACGACTTGCACTTCACAATAAGATAAATATAACTATCAGAAAAAACCTTTTTTTCCAACCAGGATTTGAATTATGTTACATTACTAATTGGCAAACACATAGCGAGTCCATTTTAGAAAAACATTCCTATTTCAAACAAGAACTGGGAATAGGTTTATTTTTTGAAATAGCTTTTTCTTTCAACAATAATTACAATATATCTTTACAATCTACAATCTGGAGAGGAGTAAAAACTGCCGACCTTTCATTTTATGGTTTACATTTAGGAATTGGCACAGATGTTTAACTCTAATTTAAATTACAGGATTCCTCTTTTTTTTATTATCTATTTAATAATTGGCTTTTTCAGCAAAATCTTACTAGGAGACACCCTTGATACTAATCCCCCAACCCATACCAATAAAGTTGTCTTTTCCATAGACCATACTCCCATTACTTTAGAGGAGATTCGTCATCAAATCATATATTTAAAAAAGATTAAAACTCCCCAATCACTCTTAATTTTAAAACAACTATATTCCCATTTTTTTGAGACAATCAGCGGCATGACACCCGGTTTATTGTTAAGTCATTTGGGTAATATCACTTCCTATAAAGAAGATCCATTAATCACTCCTTTAATAGAATTTAAATTATTAAGTATTCATGCCCAAAAAATTGGTTTCGCTAAAGTCTCTGATAAGGACATAAAAAAAGATATAGAAAATCTTGAGACTCAATTTCCTTCATCTCAGGCATACAAAAAATGGATAAAACAAAATAACCTTACTGAAAAAATTCTAAAAAAAATCATTTTAGATCAATATATTTTAAAACGTTTTATTTTATTATCGTTTAAAGAAAAAGAAATGAAACCCCAAATTAGGAAAAGCAATTTAAAAGAATTTATTAAGAACCTTCGTAAACAATATCTTATTCTTTTAAGGTGAGGAGAGGTCACCGCAAGTTACAAATCATCCAGCTCAAGAGTTTTGGGCCTCTGATTTACCAACTCTGAAACTCCAAAATACTGAATCGGGCCTGGATATGAATAATCATTTTCCAAAGCCCAACTTTCCCTCAACTTAGCTAAAGTTTTAAAAGATTTACTTTCTAAAGAAACGAAACTCTTTTTAAGAGATGGTACTTCTTCATTATATCTTTGAGTAATTTCAAGCAAGTAGGAAAAGGGGACTCCACCACAGCGCCAATCCTTAACATCTCCTTTTAAACCGGAGACATGTGCCATATACCCCGTAAGGCCAAATCTAATTAGTAAAAAAGCTGTCATACCCAAAGAATATGTATAATCCGCGTCAAAATTAGTCGGATAACCACAGCGTCCCTCATAACCAAAAAAATGTCGTTGAGTAAGAAATTCTTCCTTAAATTCACCAGACATTCGCAGTTCCTTCATCCGCATCGTTAATAAATAAATCAAAAGTCGTTCTGTATCTATTAAAGATACTTGGACATTACCATGAGGATCGCGCTCCATAATCAATTGTTTTTGAATTTCAAAAGGAATAGATTTAAATACCATACTAGATTGGGTACTTAGAATGTTTTGAATAAATATAGTTTTATCAGTTAAACTAATTCTAGATTGTAATTCTTTATCACGTTTATCCAAAATATTATTAATTTCGGAAATTAACATTTTAACTTCGGGAACGAAACCTATCAATCCCTCAGGAATTAAAACAACTCCAAAGGAATATCCTTTTTCCACCCTATCAAGAATTATTTTAATTATATAATTGGTAATTTGAGATAAAGTCATCCCTTTAGCTTGAATTTCTTCTGAAATAAGGACAACATTAGGTTTAGTTCTTAATGCTACTTCTAAAGCAATATGGCTGGCAGTTCGTCCCATCAACTTAATAAAGTGCCAGTATTTCTTAGCTGAAATCGCATCCTTCATAATATTACCAACCAACTCAGTATAAACTTTAGTTGCTGTATCAAAACCAAAAGGAATCTCTATTGCGGTACTTCTTAGATCTCCATCAATAGTCTTAGGTACTCCAATCACTTTACAACCAATTCCAGCGCTTAGAAAATATTCTGCTAACATAGCGGCGTTAGTATTGGTATCATGTCCCCCAACAAAAACCACTCCATCAAGTTTCAATTTTTCAACCATTTTTCCACAAATAGCAAACTGGCTCGAATCATCCAACCTACCTCTACCACTACCAATTAGGTCAAATCCACCAGTATTTCTATAACTGTCAACCATCTCACCTGTTATTTCAATAAATTGCCCTTTTAAAAGACCTTCTGAACCACCTAAAAAGCCTACTAAACTATTTTGATCATCAAACTTCTTAATTGCGTCATACAACCCCGCTATAACATTATGTCCCCCAGGAGCTTGTCCTCCACCTAGAACAACTCCAATACGAAAGTTACTATTACTTGAAGAATCCCCTTTATTGGAGTTAGAAGCAGCGATTTCAACTGTTGAAAATTGAATTAAATTGGGAAATAGTTTCTGTAAAGAAGGTGATATTCCAGCACCAACAACCGCAGGTTTAGTCTTAAAACCTACGGATAATATATTTTTATTAAGAACATCTGGTAACCTAGGTTTATATTTTAATCTCTCTCGATATAATATATTTTCACTATCCGGCATGACGACTCCAGCCCAAAAAAATATAATTCAAAATTTAATTAATTATACAAAGAAGATCATATTTCTTTAAATAAATCCAGCACCTTTTGTTATTTTTGATCATCTAGTGTTTACCTAAATTTCTCTATTAATTTCTAATACATCAACTTTATGAATCTATCCAAGCACATCTTATTACTATTTATTTAACATTTTTTTATCTAAATAAAAATGTTTTTTTGTCGATAAAAAAACATGAAGGCAATAAAAACCGATACAGCACCATTTGAACAAAATAGTCTACTACAACTTACCCGTAATCAATTTGAAAAAATGTTGAACATGGTTCCGGAACTTTGCAAGAAAATTTCAGAATCTACCAAACCGTCCGAATTAGGAGAAAGACGTGATCCCTCCTTGTTAGAACGGGATGCCATATATAGGGAAAAAATTAGACATAACATGTTAGAAGAATATTGGTGGAAACTTCAGCTCAAACAAGCAAGAAAGGAAGAGGTAATAAAAGCTGGTATTAGAAAAGATAAAATCATTGAAATTTTGGAAGAAATATTTCTGAAACAATTTCATTTAAATAGCGACTTAAGAAAAAAATACCAAAAAGAACAGTTATTAAATAAATTATTAGTACAACTTGATGTTGAAAAGAAAAGAAATTCATCAGAGGAACTAAATAAAAACCAATTCAATAGATGGTTGTTAAAAAAAGCCAACGAAAACGAACTACTAAAAGAATTCTTTCTCCAATTACAAAATAGAAAAAAAATTGTTTCATTTTTTGATCATCATCTAAAAAAAGAAGAATTGGCAAAAAATAATAATCTAAAGGAAACAAGCCAATTAAATACTAAATTACTTAACCAACACCAGGACAATGTAAAAAAATGGAACCAAAAAGTTACACAATTAGAAGAATTTACCAAAGAAATAATCAATCAGGAACTTTTAAATAGCTTGTATAACCAACGAAAAAAATTATTAAAACACGAAAAACCTGTAATCAATAAAACCGATAGTAAAGATCATAAGAATAATGAAAACATCCCTAAATCAGCAAGTACACCTTTAGAACTAAAGAACGTTTTGGATAAAATTTGGAAACAACTTAACTTGAACGAAATAATCCTTGGAAAACAATATATTAAAAAGAAAATACTCCATACACGTATTCAAACTCTACTAAATGAACACTTAGATCTGAAAAATATGATAAAAAAGAGACTTTTAAGGAAATTTGACAGATTACCTGCTAAAATAAAAGACGCTTGGATAAAAGATAAATTCCAATATCAACAAAAAATTGTACAATTGATCGAAAGGGAAATTGAAAAATATATCGATCAAAAAATAAAACTCCATACTAAACAAATTGCCTCTGATTTCAAAAAAAGAGAAAAACTCATTCAATTTAAACTGATCCACAAACACTTCATTCAGTTTTTCCATGAAATTTTATTGGACCAAGAAATTCAAAAAAAATTGGATCGTATCAAAAAACAAGAATTAGCGGATGATATTAAACTCGATTATAAAGTATTGAAAAAAAAGATTTTTGAAACTTTATGGAAAGAAGCTCTTTTCCTTAAACTACTACTAAAAAGCAGATTAGAAGAAATAAGCTTTGATCTGGATAAAAACCGTAAACTTATAAATAAATATCAAAAACTTTCCCACCAATCTAAACAATACAAAAAACTGAAACAAAAACAGTTCGAACTACAACACAAAATTTTAAAAAACCAAAAACAAATGCAAGATAGTTTATCTTATGTGAGGCTAATGATTGCGCAAGCCAAAGAAGCGATACGAATTCAAACGCAAAAAAAAGTAAATCTCCAGCTTCCAAAGGTCGTTTAAGTCACCTACCGAACCATCACTACCGTAGCCTTTACCTCCAAATATAACAAAATCACCTTAAGTATCAACAAAACATGCGGCACCTTTTCTAGCCCCCGGCATATTATCAACAAAAGGCCTTAAAGGTTGGATCTCAACATCATTAGGCAAAATACTAACAGCCGGGCCGCCTGAGATAATGCTATATTGAGTATATTGACTATCAATAGCATCTACCTTCTCTACATTTACATTTGAATTTTTAGTAAAAGTATTGGCCTGAAAATCAAGAGTAATCTGTCCAACACCTTTAATCAAATTGGAGATTCGTGAAGGTTCATCAGCATCAATTTCGGAAGAAATTTTACTTTCATAATCTTGATCAGAATCTAAAAAATCATCACTATCACTACTCTTAGTAAAATCTAAAAAACCCTCTTCATCACTTGCCGTCTTCTTACATGACAATGACAAACTAAGATATAATAAGATAATACAAAATAAGGATAATTTTTTTATAGTTGATAAAATTGGTGATATTAATGCACTTGATAAAAAATTACTAAACATATTTTGTTCAATTCAAAACAATATTTAGTTTAACTTCTTCCAGATAACCGATATCCGGACGATCAACATCCTTAATTCGTACAATCCAGTCACCATAAGCGTCCATCCCTTTAAATACATCCATCGACTCCTCCGGAAGTAAGTCAGGAGCATAAGGACTAAACCATCCCTCTATAAAGGGACCAAATTTTCTTAAGTTAGAATCTGCTAACTGAACAATAGTACCATTGGGTGCCTTAAGAAAAATCTCTAAATCACGGCCATCAGGATGATTGATTCGAGTAAACAAGTCAATACTGTTAACAATACCATGCTCAGTAATAGTGAAATGTTTTTCTACTCCCATACTACTATTATCAGGTATTTTATCATATCCATAAAAAGAATTTTTGATAACTTTTTTATTAGTAAGATAAAATCTTTCGTAACCAGTTTTATAATTATAATATCTGGGATCAATAGTGTAAGCAGCATAACGCAAGGTAATATACTCTCTATCACAGGGTCTTAAATTAAATACTTTCTCAACTATAACAGAACTATTTGCTTCCAATACATCAAATAGTTGAGGAGGATTAAAAGCATTATCTTTGATAACGCAATCTCTATTAGTTCTCATTAGAAACTTAAAGTTTTTTAAATCCTGAGTAGAAAAATTAGAAAGTTCATAACGAAAAGTATAAGCTCCACTCGGCTCTAACCTATTTACTACCTCGTTGGCTTCGTTTCTAATATCCAACAAAGAAATATCTAATTCTTTTACCGGAACAGTTTTAATGTTTAAGGCCCATCCTTGAAATAAGCCAATATCCAAACCCTGTACGTCTACAAGATGTAATCTCCAAGTTCCTTGAGCCTTACTTCCCACTAATGAAACTAAAGGACGATGGCTCTTTAATCCTTTGTTATAAGCACGATACCAACCTACTATATCATCTTTGGCCCCGCCTTTTTTATTGTGAAACCTTATGACTCTGCCTTCTGGGCTAATTAGTCTAATTTTAAGATCCCCTTTATATGCGTGCATAACATTTACATACACGCTAATATCACTAATAAATCCATCGTCGTTAATGGTTATATCAGACTTGATGCCTTGATAAGAACTTTGGTCATCTAAAAGCTCCTGATAATAATTAGCAAAAGGCATACCCACAATTATTCTATCTTTTAAATACTGAAGTAAGGACCCATTGACTGGATCAAACAACATCACATCTAAAGATATAATACTGCCTTCAGGACAACCTTTTAAAAGCGATAGATTATAATTAAACTCGTTACTACCATGTCCTTCAATTAAATAGGCCTGAGTATTAAGTTCATCCTGATTTATACATGGATGGTCAGTTTCTATTTTTATTACCGTTGATTTTGGTAAAGGCTCTGTAAAACCATAATTTTTACCTAATCTATAATTCAGATTAAAATTCTCACCGGGGAGGATTTTAGTTTTATAATAGCTATGTAAAGGGCGTATCATTATATCATTTTGTACCACACCCAAAACTTCTATAGCCCAATCCATTAGTTTTAGAGGATCACCAGAATTATTTTTAATTTCTAATTTCCAGTTACCTTCCATGGAGACACCTTTAAAACCAAAAAGAGAGACAGTTGGAGTTTTATCATCTTCACCGTATCCAAACCAATTTTTAATGGCTTTCTTTCTGGTTCCATCATCCCTATATATTTGAACACTTTCTCCATCAGGGGCATACAAGATCAAATCTATTTCTGCGGTACTACCATGCTCAAAATTGACCTTAACTCGAATATCTTTCAAGGAAAGTTTTTTACCTACAACAATCTCAGAAGTATAAAAACTGGTAGTTATTACCTGATTCAACACTTTACTGTAGATGACAGGATCAGCGGATCCATACAGTTTGAAAATAAAACACCACACCAATAATGCAAATACTGCTTTCATCTGTTCCTCCGAATTAAAATTAGTAATAACTAGCTAGGAGGCTTAGTACTCCCCCATTGTGTGTTAAAATATTGAAACGTAAATCTACTTGAATGATGTTTCTATTTTGGGTGATTTACTATACTAATCTTCGTTACCATTTTGATTAAAGTAACCTTCGTCTTCAGGATTAGTTGGTTCTGAATTACAGAACTTGATTTTCCAATATGGTGAATCATCCGTCAGGTTTTCACAAATGTAGGATCTGCATAATTCTCTGATCCATTTAGGCGAGGATTTTTGTATAGTTGAACACATCTCTTGATTATCAAGTTCAATATGAAGATTGGGATACATTTCTCTAAGTTCATTTAAAGGAGCAGGATCCACTATATCATTCGCACCTAGATTCAATTCTAGTAGTGTTGTTATGGGTTTGAGAGCCTCTACTAATGGGAGAACATCATTAATACCAGCATATGTAAGATTAAGATTGCGTAACGATGTTAGATAAGATAATGGAGCAAAATCATCAATCTGATTTTCAGACAAGTCTAAATCCGTTAACTTGGTTAAATATTGCAAAGACGATATATTAGTTATTCTATTTTCATCCAGACGCAACACCTTCAATTGAGTTAGACCTCTGAGCGGAGAAATATCTATAATCCCATTATTATCTAAAATAAGTTCATTTAATTTTTTAAATTCAACTAAAGAAGCTATTGGTTCAAGCGAAACTAAATTTTTTTCCGTTAAAACCAGGGTAAAAAGGTCATCTAGCCTCATCCTGGCAATTTCGCATCCTTCAGGGCCTGGTCGATAATATATAGCGGAAAGAATTGCATACATAGTTCTACGTTCAGCCGGCACAAGATAACCATCTTCATAGTCATAGCACCATTCTATAAAAGATTTCGTAGAATTTGATTGTTCATCAGACGGCAGCTCTTGACCATCTGCTAACAGAACCTGACTCAATAACCATAAAGCTAGTGCAGCCTTCGTAAACATACTTCCCCCTCTAAATAAAGTTAATAATTGATAATTTATTGTTATTAACTTTATAAATATATAATGTATTATTGTCAAACCATTAATAAAAAGTATGATCTGCATATTAATATAATTAGAGTATATTAAGTTATTATTTTATACATTTTATTTTTTGCTTTACTTATTTTAAAAAAAGATACGTCTGTATCGGTATATTTGATAGGATAGTTATAGAACTAAAAACCGCGTCGTACTCGCTGAATCATATTCTCATAAAAGTTTGCTCTGGAACCAATTCCAATAATTACAATATTCCGCCTTTTTTTACCATATAGAATACGATATTGTCCTCCAACCCCACTAAAAGGATAAGAGAAGACGTCTTTAGGAAAATTATTTCCCACTCTTCTGCCATTATCAAAGGGATCGGCTTCAATAGATGGAATATGCCCCCCTATAACTATTTCTCTTATCTGGGGATCCAAGGCATTAAGATCTGATTCTACCTGATTACTAAGTGGAGCTAGTGTAAAATTTGATTCACTGGTACCATCAGAAGTGCCACCACCAGATGGTCCAATACTCGAAGGAGAACCATTTTTTCCTCTACGTCGATGCTGTCTCTTTCTTTGCCTTTTGTTAAGTCCATCACTTCCTCTTCTCTTCTTACTAACCGGAGGAACTGTCTCTGGTACAAAAGCAGGAGAGGCACCTGTAGAATCAGGAGAAACAGTTGAAGCAGAAGAAACAGAAGAAGAATTTACTACATCAGTAGAAGCACCTACCAAAGATGCATTTGTACGATTTGCATTTGCTAGAGCAGGTCTATCTTCTGGTGGATATGTCTGCCTAAAGGCTCTTATTAGTTCTCTAGTCATACCTACAAGATCATTTCGGATAACAAGGGCAGAATATTCATTCCCAGGTTCTAGATTAACGACGATTTTTCTTAAAAAGTTTACCAAAAAAGGTCTGGAATTTTGATGAATATCAACGTTTGCCACCAAGGCATCTATTCCATCAAATATTATTTGTAAAGACAAATCTTCAGCATCACGCGACATTACTTGTTGATTATGAAAGAGTATCCATAATTCCGACAGGTACTTTAATAACGGTCGCAACATAGTACTTCTTGAAGCGGGATCACTTAAAAGCGATTGAATCTTCTTTCTATTTAATCGAGGTATTTCATACAGAGGTGTACCATCTCTGGCATAAACTTTGTTTAAATTAAAAATAAATTGTGATATTTCTCTATCGCTAAGATTCTTAATAAAATCATCAGCTCTTTTTTTCATATCAGCTTCGGTTGGTGAGGGAAAATCTAAAACAGGATAGTCAGCAAGTCTTTTAGCTATCACCTCAGTCACAACTGGCGACCAGACAAAACCTAATTTGTCTAGTAGGGATCCCAATTGAAGTTGACGATTTAACCATAGAGCATATGATTCTGGAGTAAAATCTTCCATATAATCTGGATCTCTGGCTAACCCAGCTTCATATATCCCAGGTTTAAATTCTAACAATAACGAAGGATCCTGAATGACAACAGCTAGTTTTTTAAAAAAGCCTGCCTGAATCAATCTCTGCCGATTTACTAAAAAGATACTAGCAAATTCCGTAATGTTTACGTATTGAGCTATAAAACGGGGATCATGGCTATAACGACGATCAGTTATAGACACTCCCATTACGGCTATAGCTGTTTCATCCGGTAAAGTAAAAGATCGATCATTATCACGATCCTGGTTAATAGTAAGACCTCTACATCCTGACTCAGGATTAACAGGAGTAATAGCACCTGCAGTGTAGGTAAATACTGAAAAAATTAAAAATATATATATTAAGATACTAAGTTTACATAAAGCATATGAGTAATCAAACACTCTATCAACACATCCGATCATAATTTATAGGGAACTCCTGAATCTAAAACAGAGAAATCTGCAAAAAAATGGTTTAAATGAAGGATTGTAACATTTTACAAAATACTAAAATTATTTATGTAATATATTACAAAAATATATTAAAATCATATATAATATATTTAATATAAATAGTAAAGACATTTTCAATCTATTGTTTTTAATTTAAGCTACCCATTCATCTTCACTTTCATATAACTTAGACACTATTTTGCCATTCTTAGTTTTTGAAATTAAAGGTAATGGTGGTAACTTATGAATTTTGCCTGAAGATTTTGGTAATGACGGAGGATTAGTCCTAATTTTTTTCTTGGGTATTGGAGGAACAGTTTTTGATTGTTTATTAGGAGAAAGAGGTGGTATTAAAGGATTAACCACTGAGTCTTGCTCTATCTTATTCTCTTCAGGAGGTGGTGGTGGTAAACTATCATCTCCATTAACCATTTCTTCTTCAAAAGAACCTGGATCATTCGTTTCTTCTGAAATAGGTTTTATAGTTTCGTTTGAAGCAGCTTCCACTGCCTCACTTGGAACAGAATCCCACATGTCATCCTCTGCATCTTTACCATCACTAGCTACAGGAACAGAGGGTGGTTCCATACCCAGTTCTTCAAAAGAGTCTTTGAATAATGGCTCTGCTCCGCTTTCTTCTTCCTCTGATTTCGCAACAACAGTGTCAATTTCATCTGGAGTTCTCTGTACCTCAGTATTTACTTCATCTACTTTCTGACCATTTTCTTCTGATTGAGTAAATAATCCCTCAGTAGATTCTTCTTCTTTTTCTGCAGATTCATCAAAAGGTGGAGGAGTTTCCGTAAGTTCCTTACTTTCCATATCTTCTTCAAAAGGAGGAGGAGCTTCATCCTCTGTTCCACTAACTTCCTTTGAATTACTATCTATAAGTTCAGGAGTTGATGACTCTCCCACCGCTACTTGACTTGGGTCTTCCTTACTTTTTTCTTCAGTTGAGATCTCACTTTCTGGAGGCTCTCCAAACATGTCTCCCATGTCAGATTCAGATCCTCCTGAATCTTCACCAGACCCTCCTGAATCTCCCCCTGAACCTCCAAAAATATCATCTTCTATATCCGATGATTCTTCCTCTTCATTATTAGCAACTTCGTCTTCCTTAACTTCTTCTGTCAACTCTAACTCTGTAGATTCCTGTGCAGCAGATCCTGCGCTATCTTCTGATCCTCCAAACATATCTCCCATGTCGGATGAATCTTCTGTTTCTTCTACTTCTTCTACTTCTTCTGTTTCTTCTACGGAATCACTTTCAAACATTGAATCTTCTACTGCTGCTTCTTGTTCTTCCCCAACCGAAGCAGATTCTTTCTCCTCAGGTTCTGCAAACATAACCTCTTCCACAGTTGGTTCTTCTTCAGATTTTTCCTCTGCTGACTCTTCCTTTACCGCTTCTTCCTCCAAAGACATCTCAAACATGGCAGCTCCATCACTCTCGGACTCTGCGCTATCTTCTGATCCTCCAAACATATCTCCCATGTCGGATGAATCTTCTGTTTCTTTTACTTCTTCTGTCTCTTCAACTTCTTCTGTTTCTTCTACCGAATTACTTTCAAACATTGAATCTTCTACTGCTGCTTCTTGTTCTTCTCCAACCGAAGCAGATTCTTCCTCCTCAGGTTCTGCAAACATAGTCTCTTCCGCAGCTCGTTCATCTGCAACTGGTTCTTCGACTTCATGTACTCCTACCACAGCTTCTTCTGCCTCAACTGAAACAATTTCTTGTTCCTCAACTGGAGCTACTTCTTGTTCTTCAATTGAAGTTGTTTCCACTTCCTCAGGTTCTGCGAATATAGTCTCTTCCGCATCTCGTTCATCTGCAACTGGTTCTTCGACTTCATGTACTCCTACCACAGCTTCTTGTTCCTCAACTGGAGCAGCTTCTTGTTCCTCAACTGGAGCAGCTTCTTGTTCCTCAACTGGAGCAATTTCTTGTTCTTCAACTGGAGCAATTTCTTGTTCCTCAACTGGAGCAATTTCTTGTTCCTCAATCGGAACAGGTTCTTCTTCTAGCGTTTCTCCAAACGGATCTCCAGCATCTGCTAATTCATCAAAACTATCTGGTTTTGATTCTTCTAAATCCGTTGAGTCTGAAACAATGTCTCCTATATCGTCTTTGATTATTCGTTTTTCAGACGTTGCTGGAATATCAAGATCTCCTGTAATCGGTATAAACTCTTGATCCTCATAATCTGAAGCCTCTATCGCAAAAAGATCTACATCTCTTCTATCTTTTTTATCTTTTCTGTCTTTTCTATGTAGTTTACTTTGAAAAATAGAACCTAAATCCTTAAACCATCCAAAAGTAATTGGCTTGGATTTTTTCCCTTCTGCTGACTCTATTGCTAAAGATTTTTCTTTTTTTCTGGTGATTTGGTGCCATTTACTTTGTAAACTAAAACTAAGACGTTTATAAAAATTGAAAAGAGCTTCTATCGATTTTTTCTCTATTTTTAACTTGTTCCAAGTATAGGAAGTAATACGGTTTATTACTGACACTAAGTCCTTACTATATTTTAACAATGAAGGTGTTTTCTTTAACAAAGCACTCTCTCTTTTTACAACCACCCCCCCATCCACTGGCTTCATACCAACAATTTCTTTAAAACCAAACACTTCATCTATTTCAACGTTTTCCTTCTTAAGCTTATCTACAATTGACTCTATTTTATCTTCCACAATTGGCTGTTCGGTTGGTGTAACTTCATCAATACCCAACCCTTCTAAACTATCAATTTCTTCACCATCTCGCTCTTCTTCCACCTGTTCTTCAATCTGTTCTTCTACCTGTATTGAATCGGGGACAAAATGTTTTACAATATCCTCATCAGTTTGTTTAACTACATCTTTATCTACTTCATCTACAACTGATACACTTGGTTCCTGGGCATGATCATGATAATCGGCAGAATCAATTAATTCGCCAACACGTACTTTAATACCTGGAGATGACTCTTTTGATGTATCAATTAAGGTCAATGCTTTTTTCAAAATTTCAGTATAAAAAGTCAGATTTTGCATAGAGACATTGGCAGTCACCTTGTTCAAATCAACCAAAAACGAAAATTCTTTTTTTACTACAAATGACAATTCTTTCTTAATTACAATTTTTTTATCTTTTTCATCCCCTGAAGTATCTGAATCTATTTCCTCACCCGACAATTCTATCTTATTCTTTTCCGCGGAACCCTCATAAATTTCCGACGTTGGTTCATATTCCAAACCTTCTGGTTCGGGATCATATTCCAAGCCCTCTGGTTCCGGCTCATATTCTACACCTTCTGGTTCCAACACATATTTTTTATCTTCCGGCTCCGGCCAATACTCTTCAGTTTTTAGTTCCAACCTGTAATCTTCATCGTTATCTAATTCTTGTTCATAATCTTCAATTTCTCTAGTCATTCCCGATACAACACTATCATCACCCTTTCCATCAACATCTTGTTCCATTGTAGTTTCTAACCCTTGAAAATCAATATTATTTTGACTTTCTTCACCTTCCTCATTTTCCTCATCTTCCACATCTTCCACATCTTCCACATCTTCCACATCTTCCACATCTTTCTCAAGTTCGTCATCTAAATGCTCTTGAAATTGACCAACAGCTTTTTGAGCCCGCCCAATCCTTAATAAGGGATCTGCCTCATTCACAGTCTCAACAGGATCTCTGATAGCAAAGGTATCTAAGGTTTTTACCAATTCAACTTCTATATCAGAGATTACCTCTTCAACCTCACTGTCAGAGATTACTTCTTCAACTTGTTCCAATTTATTGGTTCTATCCATACAATATTCATCGACAATATTTTCTATTTAGTTAAAATAAAAAATATTTTTTACAAATTAAAGATATCTAATTGATTTAATATAACATATTTATATTATAACAAATATAACATTAGTATACATTAATAATGCAAAATATATAAAATAAAATAAAATATTTATGGACTTTTATAAAATTATTTGGTACTAAATTTAAACCTGAGGGAGGGCTCTAAAATCAATACTAATATCCTTTATTTTTATTAAAATCATCTACTTATGTTAAAATATTATATATTCATATCACTTATCCTTGTTTCTTGCGGTCAAATGATAACTGACAACAAGTTTGGCTCCCACCCATATCGGGACCAAATGCTCACACCTCCTAGTCGTACATTCTATTTTGCTCACCATCCCAAAGGCTGGAAAAATTTACCAATACCTTTCAAATTTGGCTCATCATTATCATACCAATCTAGAAAAGCTATTTTAGAGGCAATTAATCTTTGGGAAACCGCTATTGGCAAAAAATTATTTGAGTATAAAGGCATAGACTACTTTTCAGGAGATGATTTTAACCATATCAATGAAGCTCTATACGATGATTTTTTTGGGTTTTACGCTGTAACAAACTGGAAAAAAATTACTGGAAGGCCAAAAACATCAATTGGAACAAGTGTATGGAGACCTGATCCCTATGACTTTCAAGCCGTAGGTAAAGGAGATATATTTTTCAATTTTCAACACTTTTCCTTTGAAAACAGAGAGTTAGATGCTTGGCTTCACCCCAACAAAATTAAAGCTAATCTAACAGCTGTAGCAACTCATGAAATAGGCCACCCTATTGGCTTTGACCATATTGAAGAACCTTCTATTATGAATGCTAAAATGGAAACAGGAGGCTATGGTGGCCCAGCATTTCTTTATGATGTAGATATCAGAAACGCTAGACTAATGTATAATCCCGAAGTAGAATCGATATCTATATAAGATAGCTCGATGTGCAGGTTTCGCCCATCACGCGTTAACGTTAAATCGTTAATTTGTTAAAATGTATTTGAATAATCAGAATATTTGTTATTTTGCTTTTGGATCCTTAAATATATGGTTAAGGTCCAATCCAGTTAATTTCTTAATTCCCATTATTAAGTACCAAAGCGATCCTAGTGTTACTATCATACATGGCAAAGCAATCACTGGAAAACTCAACGCCATCATCAATCCATATTCTTTGTTAAATTCTGGTGTTCCCGAAGGACTTTTTAAAATCCATATCGCTAATACAAAATTTAATACCGAACTTAAGGCCAACGACAAACATATAAGATAGGTTGTACGAGTAAATAATCTTTCAAAAAGTTCTCGTTTATTATTCTTATCCAAAGATTCCTTAATCTGATCAACGTTTAATACCTGAGGATTAAATAGCAAGTTTTTGACAATGGGATGTTTCATTCTATCAGACAAGAAAACAGCCACACCTATTATAGCCGGTATAGAAGCTTCTTTAACGGCGAACCAAAATCTATCAAGCTCAAATAATGCCAGGCCCCCTGCCAATAAGACACTAATAATTCCCATAATAGATAAAAAATTCCACTGCCTTTTAGCTATTAAATCATGAGTTCCATAAATAAAAGGAAAGGCCAAAGCGATTAAAAACCCTCGTACCGCACCTAAATTTTCCGGACCACTATATTTGCTCAAAATTACAACCGGTATAATAATATTAAAAGACAAACTGACCAGCATCTTACCCGGTTTTTCTTGAGCATTCGAAGAATTAGCTAATTTAGTATTGGAAGTATCCATTTCAAAATTTCCTTTTACAATAGTTTCAGTAAGAAATCCCTACGATCTTTAGTCACTGGGTTCTTTACCCTTGTTCTTTAAAATGACAACCCTTACTATTTTTATTCTTTAAAGCAGCATAAGTAATTAATAAAGCGTTTTGAATCGAACTTCTTAACGCCAACAAATTCTTGGTTAACTTATAACCAGCATAGAAATTATTAATTTGTAACTGCAAACCTCTTAAAATTTTCTCTGCTCTTTCAAGTCGTTTAGTAGTTCTTATCAATCCAACATAGTTCCACATAGTACTTCTGATTAAATTTAAATCCTGTTTTATAAGGTTTTCATCAGGAAACTCTTCCGGACATTCCCAATCATCAATTTCCGGAAAATAAAACTTATTCTGCTCTATGTCAATTTTATCTTTAACCGCAGTAAGATAACCCATTGTAACACATTCAAGAAGTGAAGTACTAGCTAAACGATTAGCTCCATGCAATCCAGTGCAAGCTGATTCACCAACCACATTTAAATTTCGTATATTAGTTCGACCATCTATAGTAGCATGAATACCCCCACATAAAAAATGAGCTGCTGGTACAACAGGAATAGGACTCTGACTAATATCAATCTCATTTTCTTTACACCTTTGATAGATAGTAGGAAATCTATCTTTGATAAAAGATGGGGTCATACTCGATAAATCCAGATATACACAATGAGAATCAGTCCTAATTAGCTCGGTATGAATAGCTCTAGCAATAATATCGCGAGGTGCCAGAGATTTTAATGGATGTTGATTATCCATAAATGGATGTCCCAATCTATTAACAAGAACCCCTCCTTCTCCTCTCACAGCCTCTGATATAAGAAAAGGAGATACTCCCTTTTTATAAAAAACGGTCGGATGGAACTGGACGTATTCCATATCAATAACCCTTGCACCTATTCTATACGCCATAGCTATTCCATGGCCAAAGGCATGGTCATAGCTAGTAGAATGTAAATATACTTGACCTATTCCTCCAGTAGCAAGAACCGTCTTCTTAGCGTAAATAGCCATCACCTCACCTGTTTTATCATCAAGAACATATGCACCAAAACAAGTTAAAGGCTGATATTTATCTTGTACTGATTGAGAACTATGAGACAAAGTCAATAAATCAATTGCAATACTATTATTTAAAATAGTAAGATTAGGTTGACCAAGTAAGTAATTATGCACAGAACAAAGAATTACCTCACCCGTTTTATCTTTGGAGAAAATTATTCTAGAAATTGAGTGAGCTCCTTCTTTAGTAAATGATAGTTGATCGTTACTATTTTTATCAAAATCTACATTTATATCTTTTATTAATATTTTATCTATAAGTTCTGGTCCATATTTAATGATGTCATCAATAACTGGATCAAAGGAAGTATTAGCGCTAGCTTCTTGTATATCGCTCTTTAACAAATCTACCCTTCCCGAATTGTCAAATATTATTCCACCTTGAGCTAGATTACTATTACAATCACCAATTGTATCCTCGCCAGAAAGCATTATACATGAAAGGCCATTTTTTAAAGCTGCATAAGCATAAACAGAACCTGCTAATCCCGAGCCAATTATTAGCAAATCCGTTTCGATTATTTTCATTAAAATATCCTCACTAATCTATTAGCCTCACATTTGATATCTATTGATCTCTATTTTTGAACTATATTCATAATGTAGAAGAATTGTCCAAATTTAAACTTAGATCCACTGAACGAAAAGAATGGGTCAAAGCTCCTATTGATATTATATCTATACCTATTCGGGCATAGGACGTAAAATTATCCCAATTTACTCCACCTGATACCTCAATCGTAACTCGATTTTCTATAAAATCAACCGCTTCTTTTATTTGATACGAAGGCATATTATCTAACATGATAATATCCGCGCCACAATTAAGAGCTTCTTTTATCTGCTCTATATTTTGAACCTCAACTTCAATTTTGGATGTATGTAGTATGTAACTTTTAGCCCTTAAAACAGCCTCTTTTATTGAACCAGCTGCTTTTATGTGATTATCCTTAATTAAAACACTATCAGCAAGAGACATCCTATGATTACTGCCTCCCCCACATTTAACTGCATATTTTTCAAGTAACCTATGACCAGGAGTAGTTTTTCTGGTATCACACACTTTTACTTTATACTTATTAGCTATATCCACATATTTTTTGGTTTGTGTAGCAATCCCTGATAAGCGCTGAAGAAAATTTAATGCTATCCGCTCTGCTTTTAATATACTGGAGGTTTTACCACAAATAGACATAACTAATTCTTTAGCCGCTAATAGATCACCATCTTCATAAAAAATTTTGATTTCTAAGGAAGTATCAATTTTATGAAAAATTTGTTTTGCAACATGAACACCACATAAACATAGTGTTTCTTTAGATATTATTTCAGCTTTGGATACTTGATGAGGATCAATAATACTGTCAGTGGTTATATCCCCTAAACCAAGATCCTCCTCAATAGATAACTCAATAAGCTTATCAATACAAATCATAAGAAATATCCAAAAAATTATTAGGAAAATTCAAACATTCGATCAATTGCCTTTCCGGCTTTGGAAACAATGGTAGGATCTAAACTTATAATTTGATCCTTTCTTGGTGATCTTAATACATTCCGTATTTTATATAGATCATTCATTTTCATATAAGGGCAAATTTTACACGCTGATATAAAAGTTTTTCCTTTAGTTTCAGCTTCTAAACGACTTATCAAGCCACACTCAGTAAGCATCATATAGTATTTTGAGCTAGAATTTTTCACATATTTCATCATAGCTCCAGTACTACCAACAAAATCGCTTAATTCAGTTATTTCGGGGACACATTCAGGATGACTAACTACCTTTAAATCAGGAAAGCGACTACGTTCCTTGTAGATGGTTTCTACCTTAAATTGATCATGCACCTCGCAAGTTCCATCAGAAGATATAATTTCTTTATTAATCCCCCTCTTTCTCATCTCAATCCGCAAATTATCTGCCATTAATCGATCAGGAATAAACAAAATTTGATTTTGGGGTAATTTTTCAACAATATCAAAGACATTAGTAGAGGTAACGCATATATCGCTCTCAGCTTTTACCTCGGCGTTTGTATTAATATAACAAACAGTCACTGCTTCAGGATACTTTCTTTTCAAATCCCGTACATCTTTTCCTCTTATAGAGTCTGCTAAGGAACAACCCGAATTGGGATCAGGAACCACAACTAAAGCATTAGGGCACACTATCTTAGCCGTTTCAGCCATAAAAACTACTCCGGCAAAAACAATTACATCTGCTTCAGCTTTCTTAGCCTCTAAACTTAGAGCATAAGAATCACTTTTAAAATCAGCAACACCATAAACTATATCTGGCGAGGTGTAAGAATGTGCTAAAATAATAGCATTCTTTTCTTTCTTTAATTGATTGATCTCCAAAGTTATTGGAGCAATTTGCCTACAAGCATCTAAGGTCCATTTATGATCATGAGCGCACTCAATATCCATCAATAGACAAAATAATCTTTCGGTTTCCTTTTCAATCTCTTTTCTAGAAAATTCTATATGATCTAAACCATTCATGGCTCAGTCATAAATAATAAAGAGTAATCTGTCAATCTTATATACCATACTCTACCGTTCCCTAACCGGCTAGCTAGAGAGTATAATTCATCACCAATGGATGATAGTTCAAACAAAAGTTTGACACTTGAAGACTAATATGCCATTGTTTCACAAGTAAAAATTTTATATTTTCAATATTTGGAGCAACCGTGAAAGCAAAATCAAATATTAATAATCAACTTGAATTATCTCACGCTCATATTCATTATTTAAAAGCTGTCCACGAACTTTATGAACAAAATGGGTATGTTCGAGCTATCGATTTAACCAATTATACTGGAAAAACCAAAGGTACTATATCAGTAGCTATACAGAAACTCCTTTTAAAGGAATACATTATACTAGAAAATAATAAATTCATCAAGTTAACACCCAAAGGCAATGGATTATCTAATCGTTATATCGGAGCTAAAAAGTTATTAACTAGTTTCTTCCATGAGATTTTAAATGTTCCTTTTGATATTGCAGAAGAAGATGCTTGCCGGGTAGAAAACCATCTTAGTAAAAACACAATAGAATCACTTGTTAAATACATGAATTTAAAAAAAAATAACAACAATAAGGATCCATAAGAATTGAGATTTACCAGCATTTGTTATAAAATATTTTTGTATAATTTTAATCTTTCATAGAGATAAAAGAGGACGAATTATGTCAAATGGGTTTGTTGAACGACGAAGTCATGAGCGATATTATGAACAAACAGTATTGTACTGGAAAAAAAATGAAAAACGTTTTGATGGTATGTTAAACAACATTAGTAAAGGCGGATTGGGATTTTCTTCCGAAGGGGTCTTAAAAATTGGAGATGAAGTGCAAATTAAGCTTATTTTATTTCATCATACAGAAAGCGGACTAATAATGCTTTCATTGAATGTTCCTGTTTTTATCAGGTGGTTTAAAGCTCATAAAAATAAAATCACTAAATATGAATATGGAGGTGAATTTAAAGAATTAGATAAAAAAACAGAAAGAGAGATGGATGATTTTCTTCATCATCTCGGTAAAGTAGGTTAAATACCAGTAAAGGTTAAAGAAATCATAGAATATTGGATTTTATTGCTCAACTTTTAAATATTTAGAGAGAAAAAAATGGATGAAAAAAATCTTACAGTATTTGGTAAAAGTCGTACTCTTTTTAAACAAGGAGAAAAAGGTGGTAAGCTTTACATAATAAAATCTGGAGAAGTAGAGCTTACTGTTAAAGATGAAAAAACTGGTGAATCGGTTACAGTTGCTAAAGTGGGAGCTCCCAATGTTTTAGGTACTATGACCTTTTTAGAAGAGGAAGATAGAAGCGCCACAGCAACTGCCGCTACTGAAGTAAAGTGTATGATCATCGACCATGATCAAGCTAAAGAACTACTCAAAAAAACTCCTCCATGGTTAAGAGCTTTAATAAAAGATATGTCTAACAATTTAAGAGTGTTGAATGCCAAATACTCCACATTAGTAAATGAAAATGAAAAACTTAGAAAAAGAGTTGAGTATCAGAAAAAACAATTAGATGAAAAACCCGATAAAAAGGAAGAAAAAAAGTAACTCATCGATAAGTGCCAGTGACGTTCGTTACCAGACGCTTATTGTCTACATACCGATCACTAATCACTATACAGTTTTCCTAAGTCTTTGTAATAAAAATGCTGAGATAAATAATAAGACACCAATCAAATAAACAAGATATTTGGAGACATCCAGCCATCCCATCATCAAGTCTGGTCTTAAAAGTATTATAGCTGAGATTAAGAGAATCAGAGATTCATACAATTTATTTTTCATTAATAAAAAATTCTGCATAAGAGAGGCAAAAGCAAACATGGCAAATAAGGCGGTTATAAAGACCAATAATATCTGCCACCATTCAGTAATACCTATCAAGAGTAGGTCTTTATTAAAAATAAACATAAACGGCAAAATAGCGGTACGCATGTCGTAGATGAATCCTTGTACTCCAGTTTTTATGGGGTCTTCTTTAGAAATAGCAGAAGCCGCATAAGCAGCTAAACCAACAGGAGGAGTATCATCTGCTAATATACCAAAGTAAAAACAGAATAAATGAGCGGCAATTAAAGGAACAACTAAACCAGCATCCTCGGAAAGAGTAATTATAACCGGCGCAGTGATGGAAGCCATTACAATGTAATTAGCAGTTGTAGGTAACCCCATTCCTAAAATAAGGCTAGCTATAGCTGTTATGACTAATAACAATACTAAATTTCCCCCAGATATAAGATCGATAACATCAGTAATCACGCCCCCTAAACCTAATGTTACAATTCCAACTATAATTCCTGCGGCCGCAACTGCCACACCAATCGACATCATGTTGCGACCTCCAGTAACCAAAGAATCCCAAACAATTTTTGCGGCGCTTAATAAAGAAGCCTTAATAGGTTTCTTTTGGTTTCTACCATGATAAAGTTCTCTTAGAAGGATCACCCAGGTAAGTAATAAAACAGCGTAATAAGCGGATAATTGAGCGGACCTACGTTCAATTATGAGTTGATAGAGTAAAAATACTAATGGAATTAAATAAAAGAAGCTTTTGAGCCAGACTTTTTCAACTACCGGCAGTTCTTTCTTTGCTAAACCTCTTAACCCTAACTTCCCTGCTTCTAGATGGGTAATATAAATTAAGGTTATATAAGATACTATTGCTGGAATAAATGCTGCACGAACAACCTCAAAATATGATAAATTGCAATACTCAGCAATTATAAAGGCTGCTGCTCCCATAATAGGAGGCATCAACTGCCCATTAGTACTAGCTGCAACCTCAATAGCTCCAGCTTTCACTCCAGAATAACCCGCTTTTTTCATTAAAGGAATAGTAAAGGTTCCTGTTGTTACCGTATTAGCGATACTAGATCCCGAAACCAATCCAGTCATACCACTAGCCATAACTGCAGCTTTGGCTGGACCTCCTTTATATTTACCAAGCAGACGAAAGGCAATATCAATAAAAAACTTCCCACCTCCAGCTTTTTCCAGCATCGCCCCAAAAAGAACGAATAAAAAAACGGTAGAAGCTGATACATCCAAAGGAACACCATAGATCCCCTCTGTTCCCATTGTTAATTTATTGATTACCTTATTTAGAGAAGCGTTTTTAAAAGCGATAAGATCTGGCATAGATTCACTAAAAAAGCTGTAAACAATAAAAATACAAGCAATAGTTGGAAGTGCAGGTCCAAGGGCTCTCCTTGTAGCCTCTAATAACAAAACAATCAGAATAATTCCCATAACTAAATCCCTTGTTATGGGCATACCTTGCCGAAAAGCAATACCTTGATAATCAATCGCTAAATACATAGCAGCAACTGCCGATATTGTTCCCAATAATATATTCAACCAAGAAATAGAATTTAATCCCCTGTTTTTACTATTTTTTTTAAAGACTGGGTAGCTTAAATAAACTAACAAAATAGCAAATGACAGGTGAATACAACGAATTATGTCTGATGATAATAAAAGTAGTTGGGGTAAAGCTAATTGAAAAATTGACCACGAACCCGCTATTACGGGGATTACAAAGGATAAATCTTTAGTTTTTTTAGAAACGCTTGTAACATCATTCGTCATAGGTAAATAACTAAGTTATATTAAACCGGCTTCTTTATAATATTTCTTTGCTCCCTCATGTAAAGGAGCTGTCAAACCTTTGAGCATTCCTTTTCTGGTTAATCGAGAAAAGGCTGGATGTAGTTTTTTAAATTCATCTAAATTATCAAAGAGCTCTTTAGTGATAGCATACACTACATCAGCATCTACCTTTTTTGAAGTAACGAAAGTTGTCACAACACCAACTGAAGATACTGGAGATTTATTAGAGGCCATAGGATAATGTTTAACTGGAATATTAGCCTTTACATAATAAGGAAAAGCTTGAATTAATCTATCAACAGGAGAGAGAGCTACAAAAAGAACTTTTCTTTTACCTGAGGTAGCTTCTTTTATTGCACCATTGGGATGACCAACTGTGTAAAAGAAAGCATCAATACGATTATCCTGCAACATCTTAGGTGCTTCAGCCGCTTTTAATTGTTCCGCCTTAAAATCAACATCCGGTCTTAGCTTAGTAGCTAATAAGATATCTAAAGCATTTCCTAAGTGCCCAGAACCTGGGTTACCAATATTAATTCGTTTATTTTTTAAATCAGGCAAAGTTTTTATCTTACTTTCAACAGATGCTACCAAGGTAATTATTTCTGGATGTAAACTACATATTGACCGCAGATCAGCCTGCGGACCTGTTTTCTTCCACTCAGCTAATCCTTTATATGCCTGATATTGGCGGTCCGATTGAGCAATACCGAACTCAAGATCCCCCGAAATAACCATATTAATATTGTATACTGATCCTCCAGTAGACTCTACTGAGGCCCTAATGTTATATATTTTCCTTTTCTTGTTGATCATCTTAGAAATAGCACCGCCGGTGGGATAATAAACTCCTGTAACGCCGCCTGTGCCAATTGTTACATATCTTTTCTTAGCAAGACCTAAAGATGAGAAAAAACTAATACAAATGAAAATTAACGAAAGATAAAAAACTATTTTACCCAAAATACACCCCTTTTAAAATAATCGAGAGCAAAGTATTATTTACCCAATTTTTTTGTATACTTTTATCACTTATTGTATTTAAAGCCAAGTAAATAAATAAATAGTTTACCAAGCTATAAATAGGCAGTTTAATATTAGGCAAAAGTAGATGATTGTCAAATATTAAATTTCTAAAGCACATAAAGCACTCGACCTTCTGCTGTCGCACAAACAACTGACCGGTCATCAATAATATGTACGATTAAGTCCTGACTATCTCAAATAATATCACAAGAAACTCCTACCATTTGGCTTCTTAACTTGGTAATTTTACTAATGGCCTTAATTGAATTGTTCTTAATTAAGAGGCAATTTTCTCCATAGATGGGAACCTTCTCTCTCCTCTAGCTTCTACTTTATTGTATATTTGGGTATCAATAAAAAGCTTAAATAGATCTTTATTTAGGGCTCCCTTTTCTACCTCTTTTCTTAAAATTTCTATGGCTTCCTGAGATGAATAGGGTTTTTTATATTTTCTATCAGTTGAGATAAGTGCATCATAGATATCTACTAGAGCTAAAATCTGGGCCTGAATTGGAATTTGACCTTCTATCAACCCCAAAGGATACCCTTCACCGTTTAATTTTTCATGATGTAAGTAAGCAAATTTCTGAATATTCTTGTATTGACCTGGAAAAATCATTCCATCCAATATTTTTTGGGTAATATTAGCATGATTCTTTATTTGTTCACGCTCGGCTTTAGTAAGATTCCCTTTTCTAACTGACAATTTTTCTAACTCTTCTTCGGTTAAAATTGGCTTACTTCTATGATTTTGCCCATCATAATAGCGCCACTGGGCTAGCTTATTCAATTTTTTCAGTTTTTCATCGGACATATATTCTTCACCAGTATTTGCTTGTCTAAGGAACAATAAAGCTTCATCATAAATATCTTGATCTTGTTCCAAAGTACCCAATATTTGATTTAACTTATCTTTAGGTAGTTCAGCTTTTAATACCTCAATAACATCTAAACTCTTTTTCAACAAAATTCGATACTCGATTTCTTCCAATCTATCTGAGATAGCTGTAAGCTTTTTATCTTTATCTAAAATCACTTCCGGTATTCCTATTTTCCCAATATCATGAAGCCATGCTGCCAGCCATAATTCCTTTAGCTGACTTTCATCAAAGTTGATTTTACTTAAAGATTCTATATTCTTACATTCATTTATTTCTAATGCGAGTAAATAAGCATATTCAGCAACTCTTCTAGAATGACCCGCTGTTTGCTTACTTCTGTCATCAATAATTGCAGCAGAATATCTAATCAAACTATCAATAAATATTTCAAGCTCATTCTTGGATTTTTCAATTGAATTTATATCACTAAAGGATCGCAATGATGAAAGAATAGTTATAAATAAATCCTGGGATGTTAATTGAGTTTTATTTATCATAAAATCATTAATTTCATAACGGCTCATTATTTTTTCAGGTTCAGATACATCTACTTGCTGGGACTGTAAAACTACACGTGTATCATTGTTTTGCAATTCATCTCTAATATATTCTACAAGTTCTAAACCCGAGGAACCTTTTTCCAAAACTAAATCTATCACAATAACCGCAATATCCTTATAAATTCTCAATTGTTCCTTGGCTTCTTCTATGGTCGAAGCAGTTATGAATTGCAACCCTCTTTCTTGGAAAGGGTTATTTCTTAAAATTCCTGTAGGATCTTTAATTATATCCTCATAGTTACCTACCAACATTATTTTCCAAGTTTGTCGCTCTATCAGTCTACTGACTTTTGGCGAACTTGATTCGACTTGACTATCATGAGACTCTTCAATAAATGCTGATCCATCATATTCTTTTTTATCATGTTTTTTTTCTGAAGATCTTTTTACAAATGCTTTATTATATTTGGCCATGCTAACCTCGAACCATTAGCAACTAATACAATTAACACACCTAATCAAAATACATTTAGTACTTTAATTCTAAATAAATGCCTTATAGTGTTATGATCGGAATTTTCCACGTTCACTTTAGCTGATTTTAATATTCTTACAATTGCCACAAATTAGAGATGTGATATCAGTAAGTTATCAATAAGCACTGGTAAAAAAGATTTAACGCCGTGTGCAGTTTTCTGCCCACGACGTGATTTACAATTTTAGAATAAATACTAGGATAAATGACATCGGCGCTGTTATAACATTGGCCTAGATTTTTGTATTATTTCAGATACAAAATTCATCATATCAGGAGTAAATCGAGGATCATACTGTTTATTTGTAGAAAATCTGGTAGTATTATCAGCAGCATCAGGTACCGCTAAGCTTGCTTCATTTATTGCATCATCCAAAGGCATAGTTAAAGATAGTTCAGCAGCTTTTAACGCTCTAGCTCTATTGACAACACCACTTGAAAGTACTTTGTCTTTCAACCAATCCTTCTCATCTACAGTGGTTAGAATTATTTGCTTTACTTTGGAGGCAGTTAATTTTGAATTTACATCCAACACTGCAGCAGCTACTCCCATTACATAAGGCGCTGCCTGAGAAGTTCCGCTCATTCGCCCTTTTAGATGTTGTGGATAAGTAGATCTGATTAATTCTCCTGGAGCAGCAACATCCACCGATGTAGGGCCGTAATTAGAAAAATCAGCTAATGATTTAAGATCGTGACTAAGAGATGCAACGGTAATACGATTGTCAGTTACATAATTGCCGGGCTCATCGGGATATACATCGTTATCCAATCCATCATTACCAGAAGCCATTACAAACAGAATGTTGGAGTTAGTATCGACCAACCTTTCTGAATCTGGTCGCTTATATATAGACAGTAGATGCCTTGCTAAACGAGCCACTCTATCAGCATCGCAGTCTAATTTATTCAACTTACAAAGTTTTTTGATTAAATCAGAAGCTTGCATATAACCAAAACCAAATGAGCAATTTGCAACCCTAACCTGTTGATAGGTAAGTAATTCAATTTCTTTCAACCAGGAATCACTATTCTCTTCGGCCCAAATTTTAAAAACCTCTATAAACTCCTCATCCGCAATTTCTTCATCATCATTACTGTTGTCATTATCATCAGTATCAGGGTTAGGCTCCTCTATCACCTGATCTAAAGGAAGAAAAGCTACTGTAGGCATAATTTGTAAAGCGCTTATCTCAGAGGTAAAATTAGATTCCTTAAGAGAAATTCCAGCGACATGAGTCCCATGAGAAAATTGAGCCGTATTAGATACGTTAGTTCTAAATACCTTACTCTGCTCATTGGTCCATTTATCTCTTATCCAATCAAAATCTTGATCTGATATACTTACTTTAGCTTGTAAAAGCATTAATATATCAAGTGCTCGTACATAATCAGCAAACTCAGAAGGAATTACATCATAGTTAACCTGTGTTGAGTTATTTTCTGCAAAATTCCAACCATAGGTATCATCAGTGTAACCATTTTCATCATCATCAATTTGATTACCAGGAACATCGCCCGATGAATGAAGGAAGCCATTAAAATAATTGTGGTTGAAGTCTGTACCAGAATCGATCACACTCACAGGCACTGCCTGTACAACACCAAAAAATAAAAAGACACTTACCACTACCGTATACTTTAGCATGCTTCCCCCTCATGGTTTAAAGATCATTGAACATCGTTGTTCATTAAGCATTTCTAAGATTTACTTTTTATTTCTGATTTTGAAGCTAGCACATATTTGACTACCTGGCCAATTAATTCGCCTTATATGTTCTTATATTTACGCAAATTACTGTAAATACTCCCTATAAATAGCCATTTTTCAAATTCCTAGCTTTCTAACACCTCTTCAATATCCATATTTACTTAATTTACTTAATTCCGCTTATTTTTGACCAGGAATTATGTATCTTTTTCATCATGAATAATTTCCAAATTATTGCTATTGAGAATTATTCACACATTTGTATAATAAAAAAAACTTACCAAAGGCTTCTTATATGTCTCGAATTATATATGGTTTTCTTTTATTGTCTTATTTTTTATTATCCTTGTTGTCCCCCTCATTTTCTTTGTATGGTCTACTTGATTCAGTAGCTCAAAATGCAGTAACTGAAACAAGCTATAATAGCCAGGAATCATTATATATAACAGATGGATACATTGAATTAGACGTACCTTTAAAGGAATTAGCCAGTGTTGCAAGTGATTTCAAATCATTTGATAATTGGGCGCTTTTTGATATTAATGGTACCAAAGAAGAACCAAAAGACTTTATTTCCCTTATCCGTTCTTTACAATTTATAGAGAAAAAAAACTTAGGTATGTTTATTATTGGTTACGATATTGATCTTATTTGGCCCTTTGGCAGTACAGGTAATGAAATTGGTTTCTCTATTGATCAAGCTAATTATTCTAACGGTCAAATTAAAGACCTACACATTGGCATTGGAGGATATAGTACCATTATAAAGCATTTTTTACTCAAACTAGGGGTTGAAGGAGATAAGAATAAAAGTATCATTCGTTTCCATTGCGAAACCAGATTAGCTTCTTTTATAGATTTGTTTTTGAGCCTGTCTGTTTATAAAAAAAATATTGAATGGAGAGTAATTAAGGTTATTAAAAACTTAAGAAACCATGTTTACAAGAAAAGACAAACTGAGCCAGTCACTCAGTCACCCAATCACCAGGTTACTCAAAAGGAAAAAGTATCAAAATAAGAAGTTAAAATATCCCGCCTCATCATCATAAAATTTGAGGAAGTTTTTACATTTATTGCACTTAAATTGCTTACTTACTTTTTTAAAAAACTCTTTTCCGTTGATTTTATCCGTATCTATCTTTACATCTTGCTCCTTTTCTACATCGCAATTAGGACAATGATATGGTAAATACATTGATTCTACTTTAACATTAGTTGACAACAAGCTAGAGACAATATTTAACTGATCAATTATAAAAACGGGACAGTTTCTATAAATAATACTTTTTCTTATGTGATTATGCAGCATTTCTACCCATTTTCTGATTCCATACGAATTGAGACTTTCGGCTTGTTCAAAATCAATAATAACCGGATTTTCTGTAGCTCTGATCAAAATTGAAAAATCGGCATTTTCATCAATAATTCCTCGAATATGGTAACATCCAGCCTTAGCTTCAATTGAAAAACCTGTATTTGACATTTTTCTCCCTATTTTTTATTTTTTTGATGGTTTAGATATATAATGATCCATTACCTTTGCTAGCGCCATAGGTTGAAAAGGCTTTGTTATCCAGGCTTTTACTCCTAATTTGCGCCTTTTCATTGCCATGACATTATTGGTATTTGTAGCAATAACAACAAAAGGTGTTTTTGAATAACCCGGAATCTCTCTTATCTTCTCAATCATTTCAAAAGCATTCATTTCTGGTATATCATAAGCCGTAAAAATAATATCAAATTTTTCTGCGTGAGCCCTTTTTATACCATCGGCTCCATCCACAGCATCACAAATATCACATCCGTATTTACGTATTGACATTTTTATTAGCATCCGTATTGATGCTGAATAATCAATAATTAAGACTTTTTTTACTGTCATATTTTTTTGGTCCTTAGATTTGTTATAAAGATCTATTTATATTAAATCATTGTATCTTTTCCATAATATCATAGTATTACTCTACTATGTATAATAAAACTTTAATAACTTGCGGCCTCTGGTAACAACAAACAGTTTTCAACTAGAGTAACTTTTCTGATAGCAGAAGACTGAGAATTGAGCACTTTTTTTGTTTTTATGTTGCTTTTAAATAAAAGCAAATGTAATAATTACGCGTTATGAGATTGATTGCTTTTATCTTTTCAATAATAATGACTCTAAGCCTGATCGTTGTGAACTGTAACGATAGTGAAGAAAAAACCAGCGAGATACAACTCAATCTTAGTGGTCCCATGGATCAGGTCCTAATTGACAACTATTTACTGGTCATTAATAGCAATTATAATCATATCTACAAAACAGGTTCTTTGTTAGTTATTGACACAAATACTGATAAAAAAGTAGCTGCTGTTGAAATTCCCTCACTCTCCTCAAAAATGTTATTACTAAAAAATAAAAGAAAATTGTTAATTTCCTGTTTTTTAAACAGAAATGTTATGCAATTTGATGTTTCTAACCCGCTCTCACCTAAATTTGAATTAAATTACGAATTTGATTTTGAGGGAGCAGAAACTACCTCTGCTCCCTATATGCTTGAGTCTGATGAGAACGAACAAAGAGTTTTTGTTACAACCAGAACCAGGCCCATTGCCGGAATTATTCATTATGATAATAGCTATTTATATCAAATTACTCCTGGAGTTCCCCAAACAAAACTACTTGCAAAGCTTGAATTACATACTGAAGTCATGCACTATATCCCCGAAAGAAACGCCCTTTTGTTTTTACCCACTTATCCCGGTATGCTGGATCCTAATGAATCCAAAGTAAAACAAATTAAGGAATCTAATGCTCATATATATAAGTACTTCATTTATGAACTGGATAATTTAGATCAAACTGATTACCAGCCATACTCTGCTTACATAAAAGGTTTTAACCGAGACGATACTGTTTGGGGAAACTTCATTGTTAAATATGTTATCGAAAAAGATGAAGCTTCCACCCCTGATACCACTTCAGAAAACAGCAACAATAATGATTGGTCGGCCCAGCAACTAGCTCGTAATGAAGAGGCTTTCATCACTACAATTAGAGGAAACGGAACTGTCTTTGTAGTATCTAACTATCAAACATCAAACGATCTTAAATTTGAGATAATTCGATTGTTTGAATTCGATAAAGATGTAAATAACGACTTTCCTGTTGAGTTTTACTATTTTCAGGAGAATGGAACTGAAAAACTTCTTACAGTCAATTGGAAATACAATAAAGAATATGCTAACAACGTTCAATCAAGCCTTGCGATTGAACACGTACCCGTGACTACTGACAAAAATAAGCTTCCTCAGTATAATTTACCTAATGGAGCGGGTAGTTTAGATTTCACTAAAAGTAATGATAAATTTTATATCTTAAATATGTATATTAATTCTATTAGTGTAGTTTCCTATGTTGATGGTAAGTTCTCTGAATTAAGAACTATTGACTGATATATACGCTGTTAATTAGTGAAGGAATATTAATTAATATGTTCTTGTCTAAATTACAAATTACTGGCTTCAAATCATTTGTCGAACCAACTTCATTTGAATTTAAAAATGGAATAACGGGAATCGTTGGCCCTAATGGTTGTGGAAAATCTAATATTGTTGATTCAGTTCGCTGGGTTATGGGCGAACAAAATCCTAGGATTTTAAGAGGAGAAGAATCTTCGGATATTATTTTCGGAGGAACTAAAAATAAAAAACCTCTCAACTATGCTGAAGCTAGCTTAACTTTCTTAAACAATAAAGGAGACTGTCCCCCCGAATATATAAACCATAGCGAGATTGTACTTACTAGACGAATCTACAGAACTGGTGAGCGTGATTATTCCATCAATAAGAATGCCTGTCGCCTAAAAGATATAACCAATTTTTTTCTTTCTGCTGGTTTAGGATCAAGAACTTACGCTATTATTGCTCAAGGTCAGATTGAGAGAATAATAAGTGCCAAACCAGAAGAAATAAGGCAAATGATCGAGGACACCGCTGGTGTAACTATCTATAAAGCCAGAATCAATGAATCCGAAAAGATGTTACTAGGTACTCAGGAAAATTTAAATCGAATAAGCGATATCCTTAAAGAGCTGGAAGATCAAAAAAACAGGCTCCAAGATCAGGTAGACAAGGCAAACCGCTACAAGGATCTACAAAATGAGCTAAAAAATTCTGAAATTATCTTAATTGCTAATCAATATAACAATTATAAAAAAAGATTCGAAAAGTATCAGAAAAAATCAGAGCGACTCTTTGATGAAGAAACCGAAGTAGCCTCCGCTTTAGGAGCATATGAACTAAAAAAATCCACTATTCAAAATGAAATTATACCTCTTGAAAGTAAATTATCTAATGCCCAAAGAGAGGTATTTAAACAGGAAGAGTTTATTAGTTCCGCTGAAACGAAAAGAGAGTTTTTAGGAAAAAGATTAAAGGATCTACATAACCGCAAAGAAGAGGATGGACAAGAATGCGTTAATTCACAAAAGGATCTTCAGAATAATGAACAAGAAAAATTATCCTTAGAAAAGCAAATAAACAAAAATAAAAAGATCCTTGAGAAAATAAATGAAAAGATTGATCTCAGTAAGACCCAATCACTATCAATAGAAAAACAATTAAAAGAAAACCAACAACTCATTGAAGATAAACAAGATCTCTTAATTTCCAAAATAGAAGAAATATCTCTCTTCAAAAATAAGGCAGTTGACCTACAAAATAAAATCAACAATGTTGATACAACCCGAATATCTTTTGAAGAACAATTACAAGCTAAAAACCTTGAAATTAAAACCTTAACAAATAATCAAAATAAACACGGCAAAGTTGCTCAAGAATTAACAAAGGAACAGGATCTCCAAGATAACCAAAAATTAGAGTTATTAAATACGAAAGATCAGGTTGACAATGAATTAATCTCTCTAGAACAACAACTTAAGGATATTGACAATCAACACATTTCCAATAATTCGAAAATAGAAACCCTCTCCCAAATTACTATACACGACAAAGATTTTACCAAAGAACTACAATCTTGTACCATAAAATGGTCAGCATTATCAGAATGTTTAAAAGTAAATAAAAACCTCATTACTCAATCTAAACTAAATCCAGAGATAATTGACAGGATTTTATTTCCTCTTTTAGATACCATAGTAGTTGAAACTAAAAAAGATTTGGATCAACTATGCCAAATTGCAACGGACCAAGGCTATAATGTTTCACTTCTATGCATTGAAAATATTGAAAATTTAATTAAGTATCAGAATAAAATCAAATCAGAGCTTCCTTTAGGATCGTCCGAGGATAATAACAACAATCATGTCCTGCCGTTAAAACATTTTCTCAAGGTTACAGGTAAATTCAAGGATGAAATTGAATGGCTACTCTCACGTATTTGGGTATTGGACAATTTATCTAACTTGAATAGTATTATTGAATTAATTTTCAACTCCTCCTTAATTATTACACACAATAACCAGATTATTGAATCAAGCGGGATCATCCATATTGGAATGAATTCCAGTGACAACGAAGTTTTAAAGAATAAAAAACAAAAAAAACAAATTCAAGAACTAGAGATTCAACAGAAACATCTATTTTTGCAAAAAACTGATTTAGAAAATAAAAAAGCCCAAATAGCTGAACATCAGAGCGAAATAAAGAATTCTCTACAAAAAATTAATGAAGAAATAGATGAATATAAAGTAAAAGTATTAACTAATCAAAAAGATCTCGAAAAAACGCTAGAGAATATTTCACGCCTTGAAAAAGAAAAAAACATAATACAAAATGAATTTAATGATTTTTTAAAGGAAAAAAATACATACCAAAACCAGCTTGATAACAATCAACAACGATTAAGTGATGCTGAAAAAGCTAAACAAACCCTAGAAACAGAAATTAAAAGAGAAAAAAGGAATATAGAATCTTCATTAAAACAAGAAAAAGACATTTCAAACCAATTCTCTAAAGAAAAAATATCTCTAGCTACTTTACAAGAAAAGATAAATTCCAAGAACAATGAAATATCACAATTGATACAAACGACACAGAAAATAAAAGAAGGTATTCAAAAAAGAGAAAAAGATATTTTAATCGCCAATAACGAAATTAATGAGGTAAAAGCAGACATCGATAAATTAGATCAAGATGTTGTTAAGGCCATTATGCTTAAAAAAGAACATGATGGGTTTTTAGGTAGTAACAACCAACATATGGAATTGTTAAGAAATAAATTAAATGACTTAGATAAAGAGTTTAAAACATCTATACAAAAGAAAGAAAAACTAAAAGATCAAAGTAGTAAACTGCAATTGGAAGTAGCCTCTACTAACCTTCATATGAAACAGTTAGAAGAAAATTACTCTGAAAAAGCCGGATTACCTTTAGCCGAAAACTACCAACAATACACTACTGAACAATTTAATGAAGATAAACTTCAAGCTAGAATCAAACAATTGAATGAACACATTGAATGGATAGGTCCTGTAAATTTATTAGCTATCGATGATTTTAATAAAATAGTTGATAGAATTGAATTTAATCAAAAACAGAAAGAAGATATTGAAAACACCATAGAACAATTGCAAACAGCTATTGCTGATTCTCATGAGATGGCTCAAACAATGTTCAAAAAGACCTTTGACCAGGTTAATAAACATTTTGGTGAATTATTTCCAATTCTATTCTCTGGAGGTGAAGCTAGATTAGAAATTGATAATGACAAAGAAATACTCGAAGCTGGTGTCGATATTATTGCTAGTTTGCCCGGAAAAAAACTACAGAGTATTTCTTTGTTTTCAGGTGGAGAAAAAGCCTTAACCGCTATAAGCCTAATATTTTCTATGCTGAAGACCAAGCCAACTTGTTTTTGTATTTTAGATGAAGTAGATGCTCCTCTAGATGAAAGTAACGTGGTTAGATACAATAAACTCCTTAAGGAGTTATCATCTACCTTTCAATTCATCGTTATAACGCATAACAAACGTTCTGTTGAGGTGGCTAATGGACTATTTGGTATAACCATGCAAGAACCAGGAGTTACTAAAGTAGTGTCGGTTGAACTTAATTCCAACTGAAACTCCCACCCATTTACTCATTACCAACGCAGAAATTTGCTTTTTCAGTGCAATCTAACTAGAAATAGCTTTTTTCTTCGATATAATTTGATTGATATATTTATATATATTAAAATTATACTATAATATCTGACTAATTGTCTTTTGACAATCTAATAATGCTGAATAACATCCAAAGATAGGGGATAATTCTTTATGGCTAATCATAATCATAAATTTAACTTCCAGATCTCCACTCTGGGAACTCCTTTTATTAATTCACCTATTTCTTTATCCAGTACTCATGGAGATAAAATAGCCAATTATGTGACCGACGACCAGACCATTGTCTATGATTTGAATCCTCCCACGAAATCTTATCCTAAAAAAAATCTACTTGAACTCGCCGGTCCAAGGGAAAAAATATTTTTTAAACCCGAAGAGGTGCATGCTGGTATTATAACCTGTGGAGGATTGTGTCCAGGATTAAACGATGTAATTAGATCAATTGTTATGTGCCTGTGGCACCAATATGGTGTAAAAAAAATCTCGGGAATTAGATACGGTTTCTGTGGACTGGTTCCTGAAAACAATTATCCTCCAATAATATTACATCCTCATGTAGTGACTAATATCCATCAAACAGGGGGTACCATTCTAGGCGCTTCTAGAGGAAGCGGAGAACGAAAGGAAATTATAGATACAATTATCAATAAACACAAAATCAATATGCTTTTTGTTATAGGAGGAGACGGATCACAAAAAGCAGCATTAAAAATAGCTCGTGAAGCAAAAGAAAGAGGTGCAAAACTGGCTGTAATCGGTATTCCTAAGACTATCGATAACGATTTAAGTTTTATTCACAAATCATTCGGCTTTGATACAGCTGTCTCTTTAGCTGTTAATGCAATATCTTCAGCTCATATTGAAGCTCAAGGAGCTATTAATGGTATCGGATTAGTTAAATTAATGGGTAGAGAGTCTGGTTTTATTGCAGCTCACACAGCTCTTGCCTTAAATGATGTTAATTTTGTACTAATTCCTGAAGTTTCTTTCGACCTCTACAGTAAAAATGGTTTTCTTTATCATTTAAGAAAGAGAGTTAAAAAAAGACATCATGCTGTGGTAGTTGTAGCTGAAGGAGCTGGCCAGAACTTACTTAAAGCGACAAAGGAAAGGGACCCATCAGGTAATATAAAATTTGATGATATAGGAACCTATTTAAAAAAGGAAATTAGTAATTATTTTAAAAAAGAAAATATTGAAATCAATTTAAAATACATCGACCCTAGTTATATGATTAGAAGCGCCCCTGCCAATCCAAATGATTCTATTTATTGCGCCAGATTGGGAGCAAATGCAGTACATGCAGCTATGGCCGGGAAAACAAAATTACTAATTGGATTGATCCACGACCAATGTGTTCATCTTCCCATTGAACTCGCTATCTCTCATCGTAATGTAATCGATCCAGAAAGTCCCTTCTGGAGAGATGTATTATCCGCTACCGGACAGCCTATAACAATGGCAGCGTAATAATATATGATATTATCAGATTTTAGATGTGGTTTTGTTTGTGGCAGTTTTTATACTTGCTTTCTAAATTTTTTAATATGGTGGGGTATTCTTTTTGCAGAGTTTCAACCAGAGACATTTGATGACCAATTTCAAAGTTACCCGCGTTATCCTTTTTGTTTAGAATGTCTATAATATCTTGAGAACATTGTTCTACAGTATTATTCACAACCGCGTAATCATACCTACTAGCAGCCATCATTTCATTATATCCATTTTTAAGACGAATTAACAATTTATCATAACTTTCAGACTGTCTATTTTTAAGACGATTATAAAGTTCCTGAATTGAAGGAGGTAAAATAAAAATAGTAGTAACATTAGACAGACGCTGCACTATCTGTGCTTTTCCTTGAGTATCAATAATTAATAAAATAAATTTTCCCTGTCTAATCGACTCTTCAACCTTCAATCGAGATGTTCCATAATAGGATTCATGCACTACCGCATGCTCAATAAATTCCCCTTGTTTGAGTTTATCTAAAAATGAAGATTCAGATATAAAATAATAATCACTTCCCTCTATTTCTCCATCTCTCTTGGTCCGAGTAGTGTAAGAAATTGATCGTTCTATATTAGATACTTGGTTAACTAATTCAGCTTCAACGCAAGTCTTGCCTGTCCCTGATATAGCCGACACAACAATAATTTTTGGCTCAGTGTTTATTTCAATCATATTTTATCAACTTACTACTAACATCTATCTTTTAAGTAGCTCAAAATACCTTGTAATGAAACAGCAGAAGTTCCCAATTTACCAACTGCTATGTAGGCAGCTATGTTTGCTAGAGTGCCAGCTTCATAGAGAGAAGCTTTATTAGCAATAGCTAGAGTAAAAGTACTAATAACAGTATCACCGGCACCAGTTACATCAAATACGTTTTGCGGTATAGCAGGAATAGTAATCATTTTATCACTATCCGGTATAATGCTAATACCTTGATCACCTCTTGTTATTACTACAGTCTTACATCCAATTTTTTCTTGAATAATTTTTCCCGCTTTCTCTACATCAGAATCATTTTGAATATTAACACTGGACATTTCAGACGCTTCTTTTAAATTAGGCTTTATCACATCAATATTTCTATATACGGGTAATCTTTGATGCTTAATATCAGCGAACATTGGTATATTTTTACTTTTGGCACGTTTGATAATACTGGCAAGTAACGAATCTGTTAAGGTTCCTTTGTTATAATCAGAAAAAATAATGGCTCCAGTAGATCCATCATTAATTTTCTGCAAAACTGTTTCCTCTAATTGTTTTGACAATTCTTGATCGAGACTAAAAGTATCCTCTTCATCAATACGAGCAACATGTTGATTACGAGCAATAACTCTGGTCTTAATTGCTGTTTTTCTGCTTTGATCTGTAATGATCATAGACGAATCAATTTTATTACTAGCTAAGATTGATTTAAAGGTGCCGGTATAAAAATCATCTCCGATCACTCCTGCTAGATAGACACCACCTTGCAATGAACGTATATTTGAGGCTACATTAGCTGCACCGCCTAAATTAAATATTTTCGAAGATATATTAACAACAGGAACAGGTGCTTCTGGAGAAATTCGATTAATATCACCATAAATATATTGATCTAATATTAAATCACCTACAACTAGAACATTTGTGGCTTCAAATTCATTAATCAAACTCTCATATTGATCAATTTTATTTTTAAGCATAAATCTTTTCTATAATTCTATTAATTTTCAATAAATTATTAAGCATAAGTCTTTACTATTCTATCGATTAAATCAGTCGTCGAATAGCCATCAACATAAGGTAACGACATAACCTTTCCACCTGACGCATTAACTATATCATTACCCACAATTTCATTCGGAACCCAATCTCCTCCCTTAACCAGCACATGGGGTTGTATCATATTGATTAGGTCATACGGAGTGTCTTCAGAAAAAAGCACAACATAATCAACACATTCAAGCGAAGATAAGAGTAGACATCGCTCTTTTTCCCTGTTTATAGGTCTATCTCTTCCCTTAATAGCTTTTATTGAACTATCAGTATTAACACCCACAATTAAAATATCTGCCAGTTTTTTTGCCTGTTGTAAATAAGTTATATGCCCATAATGCAATATATCAAAGCAACCATTAGTAAAGACAACAGATAAACCTTTATTAGCCAATCGGTCCTTTAGGGCTTTAACATCATGATATTTTATTATTTTTTCAAAAGCTTCCATCTGTGGCTTTATAAAAGATATTTGGAGTTCCGTCAAGAGTAATAATTTTATTAATAAAATCATCGATTGACTTCGCTCTCGTATGTATTATATTGAATGGCGGTAGTATTAATTTTGGTCATAATGGAGAACAAAATGTCCTGTAAAATTTTATTAGGTGCTCAATTTGGGGATGAGGGAAAAGGAAAGGTCATTGATGTATTAGCTGAGAAATCTGACATAATAGTAAGATACCAAGGAGGAAATAACGCGGGACATACTCTGGTATACCAAGGGAAAACCTTAGTTTTTCACCTGGTTCCTAGTGGACTATTGCATCATAACAAGCTTTGCATATTAGGAAACGGCATGGTAATTGATCTTGATGCTCTTTTTGATGAATTTAAACGATTAGACGATCTAGGTATTAAAATATCTCCTGAAAACATATTAGTTAGTAATAAGGCACATATTATTTTGCCATTCCAAAAATTGATGGATAAACATCGAGAACAACGAAAAAAAGACAATAAAATTGGAACCACACTTAGAGGTATAGGACCATCCTATGAACAAAAATTCGCTCGGATTGGACTCAGAGTGGGTGATCTTTTAAATATAGCAACATTAGATGAGAAACTAAATAACATCTACCAGTATATAAAAGAAGAATATACATATGCCGATCAAATTAATATCGATGATATTGAGTCCTGTAGAAAAAGCCTTCATAAATATACGGAAAAACTATCTCCAATGATAGCTGATATCTCTTATGTGCTTCACAAAAGCAAAAAAGCAGGAAAAAGAATCTTGTTTGAAGGAGCACAAGGTACAATGTTAGATATTGATCATGGAACCTATCCTTATGTTACATCTTCCAACACTACAGCTGGAGGAGCATGCACTGGAGCTGGTATCTCCCCTAAATTTATAGATAAGGTTATTGGAGTAACAAAAGCATATGTAACCAGAGTAGGGTCAGGATATTTACCTACCGAATTATTTGATGATGATGGTAAAAACCTGGCTCAAATTGGAAATGAATTTGGTGCTACAACGGGCAGGCCGAGGCGCTGCGGTTGGATCGATTTACTGGCTCTCCGATATGCCGTTGAATTAAATGGAATTGAAGAGATCGTATTAACTAAATTAGATGTTTTATCCTCGTTTAAAAAGATTAAATATTGTCGTAAATACATGCTCGACGGTCAAGAAATAACTGAGTTTCCAACTAATTATGAATCTCTCTCTCGAGCAAAACCTATTTACGAAGAACTAAATGGATGGCAACGTGACATATCGGAAGTAAGGGATTTTGCCGACCTTCCTTTTCAAGCAAGAGGGTTTGTCAACCTAATAGAATCATACCTAGACGTAAAAGTAATTATGATATCCGTTGGACCAGCTAGAGAGCATGTAATCCCACTTGTTTAGAGAATGTTTGAAACAGAGGCCAAATAGAGTAGACTTTTAAGTCAATTACCCAGTCCTAAAGAACGGGGCTTCCTGGAGATGGCATGATGAAAAAGTTTTTAAAAATTGGCACTAATCAAGGATTCACATGTGAAAAGTGTCGATCTACAATTTCTCCACTACAAAATGGTTCTATTCGTAATCATTGTCCATTTTGTTTATCTTCCAAACACGTAGATAATTACATTGGAGACAGGACTTCTTCCTGCAAAGGTATAATGCTTCCTACTTCAGCTTATCACCATAGCAAAAAAGGAATAATGATAATTCATGAATGCACAAAATGTGGCATCATAAGCAAGAACCGTGCCTCACTTGACGATCCCTTTATGCCCGATAACTATGATCGTGTCCTAGATATTGTTCAACAAGGAGCATTTTTGGTATGAGACTTTTAACTAAAATGGCCAGTCGATTTGTAGCGGGAGAAACACCTGAAGAAGCTCTGCAAGTGGTTAAAACTTTGAATGGTAATCAAATCCTAACTACCCTAGATATATTAGGGGAGAATGTCACCGATAAAGATGGAGCTATAAAACTAACCAATGATTATTGTAATTTAATCACCCTCCTCCACCAACAGCTGAAACCGCAAAATGTTATTGGAAATGTTTCCCTAAAATTAACTATGTTGGGTTTAGATATCTCAAGTGACTTAGCATATAGTAATTTACAAAAAATTTTAACTGTTGCCAAAGAATGCAACAATACCTTTGTCAGAATCGATATGGAGGGATCGGATTATACTTCAAAAACATTAAATATGTTTTATAAAGTAAGACCCGATTTTAATAATGTCGGAATTGTTTTACAAGCTTACTTAAAACGAACAATGGAAGATATTAAAGAGGTTTTAAAACATCAAGGAAGTATAAGGTTATGTAAGGGTGCATACAAAGAACCTGAAGAAATAGCCTATAAGTCAATGATAGACATTCGAGATAATTTTATTAAATGCTGCGAATTACTATTTAATGATTCTACTTATCATGCAATTGCTACTCACGATAGAAAACTAATTGATAGAGTTTTAGATAAAGCAAAAATTTTAAATAAATCAAAAAAATCATTTGAACTTCAAATGTTATATGGTATGAAAAGGAGAGCATGGGCCAAGTTAGTTCAGGAGGGCTACTTTTTTAGAGTATATGTACCTTTTGGAACTGATTGGCTACCATATTTCACCAGAAGACTGCTTGAAAGAAAAGAAAACATACTCTTCGTTTTAGGTAATTTATTTACATAAAACTTTGTATTTCTCAGAAATACTTGACATAAATCACATTTGTTTGTTATATGGCTAAAAAAATATAGAAATATTTTGGAGTATAATGAAGGCTTATAAACAAATATGTCAGGAAATTGGAGGCTTTTTAAAGTCCAAGCCCAACTTAAGTCGCAAATATATTGCGGAAAAAGCTGGTATAAGCAGTGCTTATTTAACCATGGTTCTACAAGGAAAACGAGCTTTAACTGAAGATTTGGCTATTAAGATCCTACGAGTTTTAAAAAAATCCAACGAGATAATAGACAATTATTTAATGCAAATCCGGCTTGAAAATAATATGCCCACAATTGCAAGCTACTATAAAGAAAAACAAGATGAAGAAAAGCATATCAAACTAACCAGAGAGTCTTCTCGATTATTATCCAGAAATATCGATCTTATTAACTGTTTTGAGGATATTCAGCGATTAAAAAAAATCCATAAGAACCGTTTAGTTGACCTCTATGGAAGAACAGTAGTACAAAAAGTTGAAATACTCGCAGATAATGGCACCATTAAAAAAGAAAATGACTATTTTAGCATCAATGATGATCGAAAATTTATTCATCATCCAGAAGACGCCTTTGAGTTGATGAAAACCTCTTTAGATCATGAATGCTTTGAATGGAAGCAAGGAGCTAATTGTGGTATTGCTGAATTTAATATTACTGAATTATCCGAGGACTCTTATAAAGAACTATTAAAAATAATAGCCAAACAAATCAAAGAAACTAATACTTTTATTGAAAAAAATCAATTAAACAATAGAAGCTACAAGGGAGGTAAAAGAGTGAATATTATCCATGCATTAACTGGACTCAAACAATTTTCCCTAGCTGCAATTTTCTTATTTTGTATCTTTATTACAGGGAATTTCAATCAGATTTTAGCTGATGGTCCTGACCCTTTAAGTGTTGATAAAACTGACCTAGGTCGACCTGTGAGATCCATTATTCTCTCCCAAGGAGGAGGTGCTGGACCTGGCGGAACGGACCCATATAGAGGAGTGTTCTCAAACAGATCCGCTGCTCTTGGAGCTAGAGGGGTCCCCTCTTCTAATACCGATGGTCAACACGAAAAACCTGGAAGAGCTCCCGCTCCTAGAAGGAGCTGGCTAGCCCGATATTTTACTACTCCAGTAGATATGAAACAGGACCATGCTCAAAACTAATATCTGACCTTTGTAAGGCATCAATAAAACCGATAAATCTCACTTTTTATTCATTTTCTTAATCAAAATCAACGTCACTAGTCACTAGCTACTAGTCGCTGGTATAATTTATGGTACACAAAACCATTACTTTGCCACCGTTATATACCAGTAGCCAGCGGCTAGCAACTAGTATCTCTATCATTGAAACACTACTAGTATAAATAACATGATCAGAGCTAGCAGCAATTATTGACAAGTTACAAGCATTTGGTAAACTAATCTTAGTCATTTGTATAACTAATTTTAAACATGGGTGATAATTAAAATGATGACAAAATTTATGGTAAGAACTCTTGTTTTTTTATTATTTATAACCTCTTTTAACCAAGCCATCGCGTACATTCGTCCTGCTAAAGGTAGAAAAGTTATTCTTCATAAACGTTATACTAAAGAAAGGAAAATAGAACTTGGTTTATTGGGACTCAGTACTATTCTCAATGAAGCATATGTTCAAACTAATAATATTGGTGGAAGTCTTGGATACTTTTTTAATGATGAATGGGGTCTAGAAATCGTTGGAGGATACTCATTCCTTAATGACCGACCAGAGAGGACAGAATTAGAAGGTTGGGTCCACCCCAAAAGTAATAGGTATTCTCCTATTTTTCCAGAACTTTTAGAAAGTCAATATTCCGTATCACTTAATGTAACCTATACCCCTTTTTATGCCAAACAACTTATATTACATACTCTTATGACCAATTTCGATATTTTCTTTACTTTGGGAGGTGGTGTTCATGCTATTAAGTACTATCCTAGTTTTAATTGGAGTTCACAGGATCCTGCCCACCCTCCAGATACAAAGGACGATGGTTCTATAGATCAAAGTCGATTTGGTTATAACGACGATAGTAGATCTGGAAAAGCTGGTAGAGATCATTTTTATAGTAAAGTCATACCAGTTTCTACTCAAATGGCACCATCAATCAATTTAGGATTCGGACAAAGATATTTTTTCTGGAACTACTTTAACTTAAGATTTGACATAAAGGATTATATATTATTTGTTGATACTAGTAGTGGTGGTACAATTCCAGAAAAGGATACGTGGTTAGGGGGTTATATGTTAGTTAACCATGTGGTTGTTTGGTTAGGATTGGGTATTATGTTGTAAAATAATAAACGGTTGCTAGTAACCTAACAACCGCTCCAACATCAGGAATTACCTCTAATTTATTCCTTTTGCCCAATACTTTTTCTTACGATCCCCCCTATTTCATAAAAAAACGTATCTAGACAATGATGTTATGTTTATATTCTATCAATATTTTTATATTTTATCAAATTATTTTTTATATAATACAATATGATTAAATGGTTCCGCCTTATTTTATTCTTATATATGTTATGCATGTTCAATTACTACTGCTATGCTCAGAAAAATAATTCTACCTTGACTAACTATCTAAACATATACAGACCGATTTTTTCTAGCGTCTTCATTTCAAGTGGTTTGAATAATACATCTGATTTGATGGGAGCAGAAGTAGCGATTGATTTTTATAACAGAATAAGATTAGGACTACAATATGGATTGGGAATGGAAGGCTCAAGTTATGGCGGATATACAGACTTATTGCTTTTCCATCATTTTTCCTCTGACATTCTTAATAGATCATCATATTTTTTTCGTATAGGTATTTTTCGTTCTCAATATAATTTTTTCAATAAATTTGAAAAAGAGCTCCATCCAAATTTTTTGAGAAACAGAAAATATATTCTGGCAATTGGAATAGATAGAATCTATAAAAGTCAATTACAGGGATATTTTTTAATCGGGGTTACCTATTTTCAAAACGATGACTCCAATATTTGGAACAAAAGACTATTAAGTAAAAACACTTTACCCATGATTGCTGTTGGAATCGGTATTGCCAACCAAAAAATTACGCTCCCTAATATTTTAAAAACGGACTAAAAACTGATGATTGATTTGGCTAAACAAACTAAAAAAATAGAAAAGGACCAATTAATTAACAAAATACGTATAGCGGGCCACACCTATATAACTCACCGACAAGTTTCCAATAGATTAAGAGAACTACTTCATAATAGACGCATAAAAATTATAGATCAGCTAAAAGACAAAGGCTTGGAGGGGCAACTAGCCAGACGACAATCTTATTTATCCAAGGATTATCTTTCTTATATGAACCATCTTCTAAATATGCGTTATCTCGCAGGAAAAAGCAAAGTTGAATATGAATGCGGCATCATGTTACTAGAAGCAAGAAAATCTATAGAATTTTTACACCGTCCTCAAACAAAATTTGAATACACAACCACCTAATATTCCATGCATATTACAAAATCTTGTATTTTTTCCTATTTTTTTAAAGGAACTAAAAAGGGTCTCCGAATGTGAAATAGAGTAGAGTATTTTTATAATAATTAAAGAAATCTGCATTATGATAGGTACAATCCTTCGAAAAAAATATAAAATTCTGGAAAAGATCGGGGAAGGAGGCATGGCATGCGTGTATAAAGCGTTGGATATAGATCTAGATCGAATTGTGGCCATTAAATTTGTCCATGCTAATTTAGCCACCAATAAAGATATAAGACAACGCTTTTTGAAAGAAGGAAAAACTGTTGCTTCACTAGATCATCAAAATATTTTAAAAATATTTGACTCTTCAGGTATTTCATCAGAAGAATTATATGTTGTCACTGAGTTCGTCAGTGGAAAAACCTTAAAACAACTTATCAACGAAAAAAGTAGAATCCACGAAGTTATCTCAATTATGATTGCCCGAGAAATAATAATCGGCTTACAAAAGGCTAGCTCATTTGGTGTTGTACATAGGGATATTAAACCAGACAATATTATGATCTCTGATGAAGGCTTTGTAAAAATAATGGACTTTGGAATAGCTAAAGATATTTTCGCAGTTGGTCATACTTATACAAAGGCCCTTATAGGATCTCCCCCTTATATGTCTCCAGAGCAAATAACCGGTAAGGTCCTCGATAGTAGAACTGACATGTATTCTTTAGGAATCCTACTATACGAAGCAATTCTAGGAAGATTACCTTTTTCCGGAAAAACTATACACGAAGTAATTATGAATGTTATGCAGTCAACACTGGAGTCACCACGATCAATTGACGCTAATATTGATCCAGAAATTGAAAAGCTAATACTTCGATGCATCAATAGAGATATAGATAAAAGATACCCAAATTTTCTTGAACTATTAAATCATATAGATTCGATTTTAATAAAATATAGAATTAGGGATGCGAGACAAGAATTAAGAATATATTTTATCTCTTCATCAACTGCTGATTTTGAACAAAAATGGAACAATCAAAACATGCCGACAGTGGTTGCAACACAGAGTAAATCTCAGATTAATAAGCTTGATATTAGCAGCACAATTAAATCTATCATTACTGAGGAAAAATACGAAACAACAATTATTGAGCAACAAACAGATCAACCAGCTGTAACACCTGTCCGCAAACATTCTCCAACGCCTTCTACCAAACCCTCAACAACCCCATCCCGTAAACCCTTAGCAACTCCTACTCCAAAAGCCACTGCAACTCAACCACCACAAACTATTGATACTAGTTATACAAAACAAAGAACTCCACAAAGAGTTTTTACAACATCTTACAAAAAGCAATCAAGTATATCGAACAACATCTTTAGTATCTTTATGGGAGTTGCGTTTATATTGATACTTATATTTATAGGACAGTTTATTTTAAAACAAGTAGACATAAAAAAACTTTTACAAATCTCTCCACAAGTTAAATCAAAGCCAAGTAAGCACTATTCAGATGAGGAACAACCAGGTAAAGAAGAATCATCCAGAATTGATGAAACTAGAATTTATAAAGATGATGAAACTGTACCTTATGAAGAAACTGATGAACATTACGAGTACGAGGAAATAGGCCCAACTAAGGACATTTTGGAGAAACAAAGAATCACATCTCCTAAAGAAGTTATCAAAAAGAAAACTAAAAAAGACATTAGTCATCCTAAAAAATCAGATCGTAAAAAAAGTCTATCACGTAAAAAAATTGATAAAAAGAAATCATCAAAAACAAAAAAGCCATACCAAAAAAGAAAAACTAAGACCCCAAGCTCTATTCAGCCTTATTATAGCCCGAAGAAGAAATATAATTACAAACAAAAAGATAAACAAACCGCCAAATTAAGAGAACGTGAATACATAATAACGGTTACATTTAAACCTCCTCCAGGAGAAGTCTTTATAAACGGTAGATCCCATGGACTCATTGAAGGAATTAAGTCAGGTAAAAAATATTATAAACTAAAAAAAGGAAATTATAAAATATGGATAATGAAAGGTGGACGAAAAGTGGACGAGGCAAGAGTTGTACTACCTCGAGATAATGGAAAAATCATAAATTTAAAATGGAGAAAATAACTTCAATTCAGCCATCTCACCACGTTTACGTAAAAATTTTTGCGAATATTTACATATTTTCTTGACAAAATAATATCATCTAAGTAGATTGACATTAAAATATAAGTAACAAATTGTTAATTGGTTGCTACATGAGGTAGCAATAAGTTTTACATCTTAAGATTGGCGGGGCATATGAGGAAAGCAACGAGTTTAAAACATGTAAATTCAATGGCATTATTTAAGTTTTGTCAAAGAGTCCTTAACATTCAACGTAACATGAGAAAAGTGAATGATCAGGAGATAGGGCAAATTCTCGGCTTTAATCCTTCTGACTGTAGTCACTGGAAGAGAGGTAAAAAAGCAGTAAAATCAGTACAATCTATTAGCAAAATAGCTGACTATCTGAACGTTGATAATAATCTTATCTCAGATATAGCTAATGGAGCACTCACGTTAGATGAGGCTGTATATGAATTTACAGACTATTCTAATGTAAATGAAATCAGTAAACATAAGCCCGACAAAGATGGCGATTTATCAAGAAGAGAATCAGCCATAAATAAAGTTGTAAGTGATTTGTTAACTAAAGCTAACTATGTATCACCACCTTTATATATGCCAGAGATACTGAGCTTATTTCCATATATCGTTACTCAACCAATGGAAATGACAGACCGCTTTTCACGCATTTTAAAAGGGAAAAATAATTCCTATATAATTAAATATAAAAAAGGTGATTTAAGACCTCAAACAAGACTTTCAACAGCTAAAAATCTAGGTAAAATTATTTTAGATTATCGTAGATCTGAATACGTTGAATTACCTGAATATTCCGATCAACATATTCAATCTGAAATAAATTATTTTGCTAGTTCATTATTGGTTCCTAAAGGTTTCTTAGTTAAATATCTTTCAGAAGTTGACCTTAAAAAGAATCTAGTTACAGAATTAGCGTCTTTATTTTGGGTGCCAAAGTCTTTAATGTCAAGGCGTATAAAGGAGATCATGATACGTTAGAGGTCGTCAGGATGGATAAAAAGGATAAAAGTAGAGCATTAGCTCGAAAAGAAATAATGGATCTAATTACTAACAGTAAGAATTTAACTGATGCTGATTTACGTAAGATAAACTTGGCTAAAGTTGATTTTAGCGGTTGTGATTTATCCTTTGCGAACTTAAGTTATAGCAATCTAAAAGAGGCCAATTTCGAAAAGGCCAATCTTACCGGAGCAAGCTTGTGGAGCGCTAATTTGGAAAACGCTAATTTCACCAATGCTAATCTGGAAGATGCGGATTTGGATTATGCTAAAGTTAGGGGAGCAGTTTTTAAAAAAGCAAACTTAAAGAGAACCACTTTACCTATAGAGTTGGTTAGTCGAGATGAAATCGTTCGCTCTGTCAACGAGGGATCCAAGGTAGTAAACCATTCTACGTTGAAGAGCGGACTAGCCAAAAACACTAACTAGAATTGTGCTTTTTAAACAGAATCTAATTAGATCTAAGGAAAAGAATTAACAAGCTAAGAGTCAACGAAATATTTTTTAGTATTCAAGGAGAAAGCTCACATCAAGGGCGACGCTGTATTTTCATTAGACTTACTGGTTGTAATTTGCGTTGCTCATATTGTGATACAAAGTATGCTTTTGAAGAAGGTGAATTTTTTTCATTAGATAAAATTATGAATAAAGTTCGTTCCTTCAATTGTAAATTAGTTGAGATAACTGGTGGAGAACCGCTTCTACAAAAGTCTATAATAAATTTAATAAAAGAGCTGGAACAAGAAAATTATGAGATTCTTCTAGAAACTTCTGGTAGTCTTCCTATCAACCAGGTTCCCTCATCAGTAAAAAAAATTATTGATTTTAAATGTCCTGGTAGTGGGATGGTCGACAAAAATAATTTTTCTATTATCAATGATCTGCAATCTACCGATGAAATAAAATTTATAATTACCAACAAAGAAGACTTTGACTGGGCGGTTGATTGTATTAATAAAAACAATTTAACTCGATGGAATGTTTTTATTTCTCCGGCTTACAAGATGATGGACCTTACCAAGTTAGCTGACTGGATTTTATCAACACCTTTAGACATTAGATTACATATTCAACTACATAAAATAATTTGGGGTGACATGATTGGTAAATAGACTTTTTCAGCGCAATCTAATTTGAATTATCGTTTCCTAGGGCCTCATTTACATATCCCTCTAGACCTCCAGAATGGTTCTCAATTTCCGTATTTATATTTGAAACTTGTTCACCATACCCTTCTTCATCAAAATCTCCTGCATCCGAGAGTGATTCAGCTGCTCCAGCTAATGAATTTACTATAGTAGTTGAATTCTCCGCATCTATGTCAACCATTTCGCCTTCTTCAGCCACTTCAACAAAACTTTTTATGGATAAAAACGCTTGAGTCGTCTGAGCTAGACCAGTTTGAAAACTCTGGGCCGGTGTTGGATCTTTAATGGAAGTTAAAAGCTCAACAGCTTTATTTATATCGCTCAGGTTGGAAACAGTGGCCTCAGGAGTAATGTTCATAATCAAGTCAAATTCACTTTCTCCACCTTCGCCTCCACTAGCATTTTCTATAATATCAATTATATCTATGCCAGTTCTTCCCATATAGGCTGAGGCTAGCTTTTCCTGGATTTCTTTTCTTTCACTAGCCGATAAACTTGGATCATCTAAAGCAGACTCATAGGCAGCAATAGCAGCATCATAGTCCCCTGAATTTAAGGCAGAGTCACCTTCGCTTGTAGTATCTTGATCAAACGAAGAAAATATATTTTCCCCACAACTTTGAAAGATAAAAAACAATAAAATGAAAACAATTGGTATTAATCTAGATATAATCATTGATTCTCTCCTTAATACCCAATTTTAATACTTCCGAAATATCGTTTGTCGGATAACGAATTTATATGTTCACCCATTTCTTCTGTATAGACACCAGCATCAAATCTCACTATCTTAAAATCGATAAAACCGCCAAAGGATGAAAAGCCCTGATTGAAGCCTGCATAAGCCCCAATGATTTTCTTAATTCTGATTTCACCACCTAAATGTATTTTCTTAAAAACATTTTTTTGATGTCCGCCGAGTATATCCAGATAATCTAAACCTAGAGTAATTAATGTATATTTAGAAGCAGGATGAATGGAAAGACCTAAATTAATAGTCATTGGAATAGGTTCTAACTCCACAACTCCCTCTTTAGTTGGTTTAGAAAAATCGGTTCCACCTATATCCATAACCGTTAAAGATATCGTAGGAACACCATCCTCCTTGATCATTTTGTAAGTAGCTCCAAAATCAGCTCCAAAACCATATCCCCTAGCTAATTTAGACATAAAATCATAATCCGAATACTCTTCCTTAAGTACAAAATCTAAATCTGCTTCTTCTGTAAAATGGGCTCGATAAAGACATTTGCCTGTCATACCTACAAGAATTGACTCCTTTAAAAAACCATGAGCAATACTAAGGATTGCCCCAGTAGTTGAAGTGGCTGATGCATTCATAATTAAACTGGTTGGTCTAAGTAATATTCTACTGTCTATTTGAGCGCTGTTAACTATACCAAAAGCTGTTCTCTTAAAGACAATACCTGTATAATTTTGTATGTATAAATGATATGGTGGATATCCACGTTCTCGTATTTTCTTTAATAAATCCGTTGCTTCTCCGGAAAAATCACTAACATCATTATATATATTCTGAAATTCTTCTGAGGCCTCTAAAAAAGGACTTAAAACAACTAGCTTTTTAAACCGGGACTTACCAGTAACTAAGTTGGCAGGATTATAAAACTGCGCTCCTTCGTCATCTATAAATGAAACACCAGTATTGCCCATACCTAAAGCTCTGGGTGATTTAAAATAAGTTGGAATTTCTTCAGCGTTTGTAGATTGATGAAAAAATAGAAAAAAACTCATACATATCAAGCATATAATAACCCTATAAATAACCATCATATATTACCTCAAAGTAATAAAAATGCTTTTATTTCTGAGTACATTAACTAGTTCGGTTAAATTTTTTATTTCTTAAATTAATGGTGTGTAATAATTTGAACCTGTGCAGATGAAGATAATAAGTATCCATTCTTGGAGGTAAGAATATATTTAATATTTTTATTTATTGGTTCTATCATACGCCTTAACCTATTGATATTATAATATATTTTATTATCATGGATAAGGGGTTTGTATTCTTCGTTCCAAATAAGATTAGCAAGATCCTCTTTGGAAAAAATTTTGCCGGGCTCTTTTGATAAAAGTAATAATATATCTATTAACAGAAAACAATTTTTGAACGGAATAATACCTAAATTATTTTCTGTTACATTTCTATTTGGAACATCAATAATAAGATCGTAGTCAGGAACTCCTATCTGTTGTATTTCTTTTTTTACTTTAAATTTTAATTTATTTAATTCAGTATTGTTAATAGCCTGATATAGATAGTTATACAAAACTTTTGCTTTTTGTAAATCCCCTTTCTTTCTTGTTGTAAGAGCGATTTGATACTTAATATGATAATTCAAATACCAGTTTTTATGTCCACTGTTAATTTGTTCAGCTTTTACAAACTCCCTAAACCCATCATCAAACTCGGTCCGATGTGTTAAGACTATTCCTTTTAATAAATGAATGGTAATAATAAGATCTTTATCATCTATTTTGTTTGCAAAATATTGAGCCTTATCTAGATGATCAGAAGTTTTAGTTTCACTATTTTTTTTATAAAAATACAGAGCCATTCCATAATGAGCATAGCCTTGATCGCTATCATTCTTCACTGAGGTAGCATATTTAAGCGATTTTTCAAAATTAGACTTGGCATCCAAGAACTCTCTTTGATAGAAGCTAATTAATCCCATTTGAAAATAACACTTGGCACAATACATTTTTTTTATTTTGTTATCTAATGTAGATGAGACTTCATTTTGAAGAACAAGAGATTTATTGGTATCAAGTTTCTCAGCACTTATATGGGTCAGAATATTATTTATCTCTATTATATTTCCTATATCAAAGGAGGATTTAATTTTAGCAGTTTTCTTATATAACTCAAAATAATACTCTGCTTTATTAAAATCACAATTATAGAAATATACTTTACCTAAATTAAATAGCATATCAATATCAGCTAATGCTTTTGCTTTCAAATTTGACAATTAGACAACTCCCAGCTTTGCATACTAAACTATATGATTATATTGACAATACTGCTGTACTGTAGGATATAGCAAAAAGAAACTGAGATTAAAAGAAAAAAGAGTTATTTACAGACTTTAAGATCAAATAAGTATTAGCAATTTGTTAATTATTCATCAATTTGAATTGCTAAATCTCTTTTATACGAAGATTTTCTGAAGATGAGTATTCCCACTTTCCACTTCTTTTATTAAATCCTGACAGTCGTACAAAATACTTACCAGGAGGAACATTAGCAATACTAGTGCGTTTTCTGTTGGTAGACACTTGGTGGAAAACATTCTTAAAATCTTTTTTAACAGATATCTGAAGTTGGTAATAAGCCACATCGCTAGTGGATCGCCAAGAAATCATTCTTTTGTTTTTATTTAGAATAATAGACTTAACACCTTTAGGCTTGGATATTGAGAGACCAAGCTTTTTTGGATTATGTACTTTGATAGTAAAATGTTTCACCATTTTGGTACCTCTTGAGATGAGCTTACCATACCAAGTACCAGGCACAAGATTATTTAAAAGAAAGTTTGATCTACCTTGTAATTTCCAATTATATTCTGCCGGTCCAGAATTTTTATACCTGCTTAAAATTAAACGGTAATCACCTTTTGGGATCCAGCTTATTTCAGTATTAGGTAAAGCTTCGTTATAGAATCTAGTTATTTTAACTGGTGATAACAATTTAAAGTGTTCATCTGATGAAAAATCAATTTCAGTCACTTTAGTAGTTGCCTTCTTTATACCAATTGTGGTTTCCGTAGTAAGTCTGTTTTTAATGGGAATTATCTTAGTGGGTCTTTTCTTAACAACAGTAGCTGCTTTAACTGGCTCCTTCTTAACAACAGTAGCTGCTTTAACCGACTTCTTCTTGGTAGTATCATGAACAGTATTTGATTTTTTCACTTGTTTTGGTTTACCTGTTTCAATAGTTTCATCATCTAAATACAGATCATCATCATCATCAAAAACTTTCAGTAATTCTTTTATGTGTCTTTCATCTAAAGCGGGTCGTTTATCTGAAGCCATCAAATCACTAGTAAAAAAATCAATATTAAAATTTAAATTTCCTAAAATTATTCCAGAAATAAAACAAAATATTAAAGAAAATTTATTAAAAATCTTCATAATGGCGCCCCTATAAATTTTAAATGGAAAATGATCTCTCTACCTAATTATATGAAAATGCGCCCTATATCACAACTATTTTAAATACGTTAATTCAATAAGGTAACTATTGCATACAAGAAAAATATGGTTTATAACCATCCAGCGTCCTTTAATCAGGAGGAGTATAGGTTGAATACTTTTAAAGCTACTACCATTATTTGTGTTACCAGAAATAATATGACGGCCATAGTTGGAGATGGGCAAGTAACCTTTGGAAATAATATTATTAAATCTAATGTTAAAAAAGTCCGCAGATTATATAAAGATCAAATAATTTGTGGTTTTGCCGGCTCCACCGCCGATGCTTTCACTCTTTTTGATAGATTTGAGAAAAAATTGGAACAATATAGTGGCAATTTAACCAGATCAGCGGTCGAACTAGCCAAAGATTGGAGATCGGACCGCTATCTCAGAAAGCTAGAAGCCATGATGATCGTTGCCTCAACCGACAATTCCTATTTGGTCTCAGGAACTGGGGATATTATTGAACCTGAAGACAACATATTAGCGATTGGCTCAGGGGCTCCGTACGCTCAAGCAGCTGCCAAAGCTCTAATTACTAATACTGAACTATCAGCTATAGAAATCGCTAAAAAATCACTCCATATTGCTGGCGAGATATGTATTTACACCAATACAAATATGGTAGAAGAAGTATTAACTAAATAACTTGCACTGAAAAAGTACAAGTTCTAAGATAATTAGAAAAAAATGATGAGGAATATTATGACTAATAATATATCAAA
>CAZJDM010000003.1:0-62094 GCA_964544765.1 uncultured bacterium | reverse complement strand
TTCATTATCATCAACCTTGGTACCGCTTGGTATCATATCACCAAAAGGCATCTTGGCTATTACTCCCGATAATGGCCCCAATTTCTTAATAACTGATATTTGTTCATAAAAATCTTGAAAGGTAAATTGCCCTTTCAACATACGAGCGGCATCTTCTTCGGCTTGTTCCTTTTCTACCACTTTCTCAAAATCATTCATTAGACCAACGATATCGCCCTTACCTAGAATTCTGGAGGCTAATCCTTCTGGTCTAAATTCCTCTAAAGCATCTAGATTTTCACCCATTCCTAAAAATTTGATTGATTTGCCTGTAACTTCTTTGATGGATAGAGCTGCTCCACCTCGGGCATCACCATCTAATTTAGTTAAGATGAATCCCGACATGGACAAATGGTTATCAAATGCTTTAGCTGTAGTCACAGCATCCTGGCCAATCATTGCATCACAGACTAAATAGATATTATCGGGTGAAGTTTGGTCCTTGATACGCAATAATTCATCTATCATTGCCTCATCAATGGCTAATCGTCCAGCGGTATCAAAAATAACCGTATCCAGACTTTTGGTTTTGGCATAATCAATTGCGTTCTTACATATCTGAACAGGATCATCGTTTTTTTCAGTATATACTGGAATATTTACCCTCTCCCCTAAAACTTCCAATTGCTGTATAGCAGCAGGTCGGTAAACATCCGCGGCAACTAATAGGGGTTTTCTTTTCTTTTCTAATTCTGCTAATTTTTTGGCTAATTTAACTGAGACAGTGGTTTTTCCTGCTCCTTGTAGTCCCACCATCATAATCGTTGATATGGCATTATCTCCAGTTTTATAGTTAATGGAGACATCTACCGGTCCCATCAAGGATTCTAATTCGTCCTGACAGATCTTGATAAAATGTTCCGCGGGGGATGCTTTGTACAATTTCCCTTTGCGATTAACCTTGGTTCTTACAATTTCTCCAATGGCCTTTTCTTTGACTTTGGAAACAAAAGATTTTGCTACTCCAAATTCAACATCGGCTTCTAATAAGCTTTTTCTAATTTCTATTGCGGCCTCGTTAACATTATCTTCAGACAGAACCGTCTTACCTTGAAATTTTAGTCTAGCATTACGAAAACCATCGGATAGGATTTCTAACATGAAAAACTCCTTACAAAATCAACCCAGCCCAAAAGCTGGGCCATGGTAGTATAAAAAAAAGAAATATTCAAGAAATTGAAACAATAAATACAATTATAAAGTGTAATTCAATATATAATAATGCTTGAAATGTTTTTAAAATTATAATAAATATTGTGCGATTGGTTAGTATATACTTACGCATACATATTGATATTTTTATTAGAGTCATGTTCTATTCAACTATTTACTAGAGGGATTCAGATGATGAAATTTAAGATTAATTTTTTAGTTTTTGCGATGTTGTTAATGACAGCCTGTGGACATATAACTGAAAATAAGAGTTCCTTAAAAGGGATTAACTCCAAATCTAACCTTCCACCTTCACTATTAGATTTAGAAAAAGAAATGGTTAAAATTGAACGTGGTAGATTTCAGATGGGAAGCCCAAAATCTGAAGAGGGAAGAGATGAAGATGAAATTGAACATCTAACCTTGATTAAGGGTTTTTATATTCAAAAAAGGGAATTAACCCAACAAGTATGGTTTGATGTAATGGGTTATAATCCTTCGTATTTTTCTACAGCTCTACATTGTGATGCTTATACAGAAAAAACTGGAATTCATAGTTCCTCCAGGGGATCCAACAAATGGGGGCTTTGTCCTAATCACCCGGTAGAGAGAGTGTCTCGGAATAACATTAAGGAATTTATAGGAAAACTTAACCGTTTAACAGGTAAGAAGTATCGACTACCAACTGAAGCTGAGTGGGAATATACCGCTAGAGCAGGGTCGAACACAGCTTATACTTTTGGAAATGATCCTTCTTTATTACAAGAATACGCTTGGTATTCCGACAATTCAAAACAACAAACCCATCCAGTAAAATCTTCTAAGAAACCTAATAAATGGGGTCTTTACGGTATGCATGGTAATGTTTGGGAGTGGGTAAGAGATTGGTATGGTGATTATCCAAGTAGCACTGTTATTGACCCTAGAGGTCCTGCTTCTGGTAGACCTATTGGACCAAATTCTGACCAATACCGGGTTATACGCGGTGGAAGCTGGAAAAGCGACGCTAAAAAGTGTCGAACAGCTAATCGTGATGGCAGCAAAGGTGACAACCATGATGGTATGAATGATATTGGTTTCCGCCTAGCTCTATAAGAATTTAAATTATTATTAATAAATATTTATTAAACTTACTAAATTTCAATCTTTTCAACTAATAACCTGCATGGATCTTTAAGCATTACATCCAGTGGTTGATCCATGACAGGGATATATCCTGATCCCTTCATAAAACCCATCATTCTCTCTTGTGCTATGGCGGTCATGGCAAGCTCAGCAAAAGCTGTACTTTCTAGATCAAGAGCGTGTTTTCTATCTAATAAAAACTGACCCGTTTCTCTATCCACCGCAAGACCAGCTCTCATGGTAGTAAGCAAAAAACGTTGAGCTTGATTTAGAGAGGTCTTTTTACCTTCTTCTATTTTCAGTAATACATCAATTCTAGATGTATTAATTTTAGCTACTTTACGTGGTTTTAAGCCCTTTTCCATTAAATCACTGGCCTCTTTAATGGCCTTTCTTTTAAAATCATCACCTGATTCGTCTATCAATGAATCTACTAACCCAACTTCCTTAGCTTTTTTGGCTTTATAAATACGTCCTTTATAAATTATCTCAAGAGCATGAGAAACACCTATTAATCGAGGTAAACGATAGGTTCCTCCTGCTCCTGGCATTATTCCTAGCCGCAATTCAGGAAACATAAATTTTGTTTTTGCCTTAGAATGACTAGAACCAATTCGAAAATCTACTGCCAAGGCCAATTCTAATCCTCCCCCAATACAATAGCCTTCAACAGCTACAAAAGAAGGAATAACCAGATCTTCTACTCTATCAAACACTCTTTGCAGATCTCTGGCTCCTTCCAAAGCATGTTGAAAATTTTTAAAATCCCGCATAATTTTAATATGGGTACCATTACTAAAATTTTTACGTCCCGAATAAAAAAGGATTCCTTGGATATCAGGTTGATCAACTAGGTAAGTTAATAATGTATGCATACCGCGGATAAATTCATAAGTGATCAAATTTTCAGTTGTATTAGGCGTGTAGATTTCTACTATAGCCAAACCTTTTTTAGTAATTCCTAGAGATATTCCGGCTTCTTTATCTACATATAATGGCTCGGCCCATAAAATGGTGGACAATAGAAATAAAATTATTATTAAAAATTTATTCATAATTTGGCCATGATTATTTTAATAACAGTTTACAACCCTATAACATTTAGCACAAATATTATTTAATTTATAGTAAAATATTAGAATATTAGAATATTATTAGGGATTATTTCTCATCTGCGAATCATCAGTAGATTCCCCTACGGTCTGATTCAACCTCTCAACTACATCTACATAATCATCCCAAGTAGGATTTTCTGCTGTAATATCAACGCCTACTCCCGAATCGACCGCTTCTCCCTTATCCTCAGCTTTTAATTCTCCCAACTGAGTACGAATTTCCTTGGCTGCAGTAAGATGAGGGTCGATTTCTTCTCGTAAAGCAAAATATTCATCAAAAAGAGGGTCAGCTTTAGGGCAATTAACCTGAGCATCCGAATATTTGGAAAATAATTTATCCGCCAATGACAACGTAGCCTCTGCCGCTTTAAATCCTACCAATGGACCGCCAAAATACCCAGCAACCACTCCTACCACCGCTGTAGCAAGAACCTTTATCCATCCGGCCTTCTGACGCTTGGCCACTATCTTTTGAATTTCATTATACTCACAAATCTCCAAATAATTCATAGCCGCCAGAATTAAATCTGACATTTGCAATAATTTCCTGGTTGCCGCTGCCCTTTCTCCATGTAATCTCTGCAATAATTCTTGATTTTCTAAAGCGACCGGATTTAGCCATTCCATAGCATTAGTCTTATAATATTTATAATGGCATCTATCAGATCGTATTGTACTTTCTTGTACTACACACGGTTTTACCAGATAAAAGAAAGAACCACTTGAAGCCGTAATATCATGAAATTTCTTACCTACCCCAAAATCTGCTACCATCTTACATCCAACTCGAGGAGCTACTTGAGACCAAACCTCTTTATAATCATCGCGAGCAAATAAAGAATACTCACTATATTCTTTGGTTAAAGGATTATACCCCATCGAAGTAACTAGCTTTCTTTCAACATCAACCGGACAGCGCATAACTTGATAATATTGAGTTTTACTATCTAGTTCCACCTCAACCATAGGAAATTTCCCTAAAGTCGAACCTGCAACCCGGGGTTCCAAAATCATTCTTATCTTCCTAATCTCTATTTTATAAGGGTCAACAAAAACCAACTCGGGTTTAGTGGAGCCATCTGGATCATTATCTTGACCCGACCCACTACTCTGACCGCTAAAATCCTTAGTTCCGGATCCTTTGCCTAATCGAGGTAATGGTTTTTCATCACATGAAATGATTAATATTGATAATATTAGTAAATAGCAAAAACTTTTCACAGCATTATTCCTCACTATCATTCCTACTGTCTCCATTACTTACGCCGCTATCATCACCACTAATTCCACTATTATCCACAATATCATCCGGATTTTCCTGATTGGAACTATCTTCAAATTCATCTCTATTTTCTTGTTGCGAGCTATCCAATGTGTCTGTTTCCGTTTGAGTGTTTATATCAATGTTATCGACAGTCTTAAGATCCTCTAAAATATCATCAATTTCCGCTTTTAAATTGAGATATTGATTCTGGTACGGTTCAAGCTGACCCTGATATTTTTCTGCCTCAGTGCATTTTCGCTCATATTCACTTGGCGAGGCCATGATATCACTAAAAGCAGATCCTATCTTAGCTCCCGCACTTATGCCTCCCAGCATACTGCTCCACCCTCCAGAAACAACTGAAGCCACGGCTCCTACAGACATTCCGGCTATTAGGGCCAAGCCTTCTTTTCTGGTTTTACTTATTTGCCCCTCGATATTTTTTAATTCACATTTATCATAGGAGTCATATAATTTGATGGCAATATCATGCACAAAATAAACAAATTTATTCATTTTATTTCGCGCCTGTTGATATCTTAATTTAAGTTCTTTTTTCTTTTGATTAACCGGCTCAACATAAGTAATGGTATTGGAACTTTTAATTCGCGAACTACAATTCCCCTTTGAAGTTGCTTGTACTTCATCAATACGACTGTCGCGTACACAAACTCTAGCCAAATAATAATACTCGTGATCAGGCTTGGCGGTTAAATCATAATAACGATCCTCTACCGCTAGATTTGTTATCACTTCACAACCACTAACACTTGCACTGCGCCAGAAATCACTAACCTGATATACTTCCCTGGCTCCCTGAACATTACCATTAGTTATCTGATTGTATTTAGTCTCTGCTGCAATTACATCTTCCATGGTAACTTCACCCAGTCTTTGATTTAACAACCCATCAACCTTAATAGATTTATCGCAACGCTTAATTTGAATATAATCAGCCTGAGCATCTTTATCATACGAAAGAGTGATCACACTGCCATATGTCAGGTCCTTTAATCCCACACTAAAATTTCTTAAAGTTAAACCTTCCGGATTAACTTTTGGTAATTTTATAAACTTGTTAACAGGAAGACCCATGGCTTGTATGGCCTCAACCGTAGCAGCATCTATACCATTTACTAATTCTGGCATTGAAGATCGTTTACTCTTAGGTCTAGGTTCATCATCAGTACATGAATAAATAAACGATAAACCAATACAACATAACAGAAGAACTTTTCCCATCTCTAATAATCTATTCACTTGTATAAGTTCTCTTTTCACTTGATTACCTCGACATTCCTACTATTTCCAATGAATCACAGTCAATTTTACCACTTTGCCTTCTCCACTCAGGATTCTTCTTAATAGCAAAATCAGCAAATTGACGATCTGACTCAGAAAGTACCCATTTTAAATTATAGGCTCCATAAGCAACTTCATTATTTATCTTAAGTTCAATTGAATCAATTCTAATGATATCTTCCTCGATCGCTACCCAATTGTCTCCCCTGATTTGATCATGGGAACTGAATAAGGTTTCAAATTCTTGTTTAAAAGTGCTTAAAGCTCCTTGATATTTTCTTCCTACACCTCGTTTAGTCAGACGAATAAAGCGTATATTCTTTACTAATTTATTTCGAAAATATCCTGGTGGTAATATGTATTCATCACTTTCCGACGCCTTTATATCTTCAAAAAGAGGAATAGATGAACGAAAGCCTAAATTAACCCTAATACCTCGGGGCCAGCCCTGAGGTTTGACATCAGCAAGACTCCCAGGTCTAGTAGGACTAATATCAAGGGCAGACTGACCGGCTTCTTTAAATTCTCCGCCTAAGTTGTGATATACTTTAGCTACAATTCTTATAGAAAGCCTTGAAATAGGTTGCTGATAAAAACATCCTTCATCAGTTAAGACATTTTTTTCTTGCCATAAAGAGTAATATTGACCTTGAACTTCATCAAAAACTCCTTTTAGCATTTCCCATTCAACTCGTTTTTGATCATACGGAGTTATTTGCATACGCTGGGTTACATTACTATCATCAGGAAATAAGATCCCTCTATTTTGATTGGTATTGCTTTGAACCAACGCTAAAGTATTATTAAGATCAGCCGTTGTATTACTATCTTCTTGTGATAAATTACTACTTAATGAAGAATCAGTTTCACTCGTTTCGTATACTTTATTCTGTTCATGCGCAATAATTCCTCTCTCCGCTTCAAAGGGCAATAAATCGTTATTACTATCTTCTTCCAACGAGTTATTACACGACACTTCTCCTGTAACAGGGTTGCCTACAATTTGACAGCCTATCACCAGAGGTTCTCTTGTTACTTCAGAAATTCCTGTTTCTTCAGAACCTTCAGAATCAACTATATCTACTGTATCTGTTGTATCTGTTGTATCTGTTGCATCCTCAGTGTTTTCTGTATTTTCCTGTAGCCAGTCACGAACAGCTTTTTCATTTTCAATAACAGTGTCATGCACGTTTTCACAATCTGCATCCTCTGAAACACTGTAAAAATATGGATTACCCACAAATGAAGAAAAACTATACATACTTTGAAGGTTATTTAACTTTTTAGGGGCGGTTAGAATTTCATCAAAAACAACTCTATCTGGCCATAATTGATTCTCTTGAGATCGTGGAATCACCTTAATTTTTAATCGATTTAATTGAACCATATCTTTTTCGCGCATAGCGAAGGACTCAACCGTCTGAGTTTCATAGCACCCATCATCCCAAATTTGTTCAACAGTACGCTTAACTTTTTTCCAAGCATCCGAAAGCCATCCTGGAGACACTAGAAAAATATCAAAATTATCGGTACAAACCTGTTCTGAAGTCAATACTTCCCGGTGATACCCGCCCTTAACAGTCTTTTCTATTACCAACCTTTGAATATCATTTAACGTAAAATTTTCATCCTCTGCAAATTCTTTTACTATGGACACTTCTCCCTCAACCGCATCTTTGACATTCACCGAACCTACAATCAAACTCCCCATGTCTACTTGCAGTTCCATTCCTTCAGCTTTTTCCGATTTAAATACACTACCATTAGGATGTGGAGCATCTTCAACACCTAAAATTATCTCCATCTTTTTTAACGGTTTACGCAGAAAACAACCTTTCTTTCTAAGAGTTGTCAGTTGCCCAACCATTTCCTTATTAAAGCCAATTAATTTTACAATTCGTTCGTTAAGCTCAAGAATATTGTCATTTATTTCTTGAACAGTTAATGGACGAGTCTCAGGAGGTAATTCCTGATTACTACTTCCACCGCTGGATTGAGAGAGCAATTTTTTCAAGTTTTGAGACAATGGTAAATCACCTGCATCAGAACAAGAAACAAACAGACCCAAACCAACTAAAAGCATAACAGTATAAAAAATTTGTTGTCTTTTAGAAATATGTCTATTTTTATTCACAACTAATTCCCCCTCATTATTATTCACAACTAATTTCCTCCATTAACCATCTACCCGACGGTGTGGAAAGAATACGTTCTGCCTTGACCCTATTCTCTGTCTGCAATGACTGCAAAGCACGCTTAGCATCAAGACACCGATTAAGTATTGCTTCTTCAACTACCAATATCTTACCTTTCACCTCAGCTAACATGTCTAAAACTACACTTGTCTTTAACTTTCTATATCTACATCTTCTAAGACTCTCTTCTTCTAGATTTCCATCGTTTAAATCTTCAACTCCCATCTCAACCAACAGATCATCCTTACACCGATCAACTTCTTTTACTTCATCAATATAGCCTCCGGCCTCCTTTTCATATTCAATTTCAGCTTCACTTTTTACCGAACCATCCGGATTATTATCCATAGCTGTTTGCTGCGATGAAACCCTAGAAGAACGTACTGGTTTATCTTCAGCACATGCCGCATAAAAAACCACACTCCAAATTATAAGAACAATCAAATTAAGTTTCACTGCTTACACCTCGTTACTCATGGAACTTCCATCTGTGCTATCACCAGCATTATTCATATTGCTTGAATTTATAGGAATACAGCCCTTTTGCATTCCTTGTATATACCCGTACCGCATACCTTGTTCTTCGCATATTTCCTTATTAGCCTTAAATTGCATTACTTCTAATTGAGTAGATTCTTCTATAAACCCTTCTTCACCCAATCTATTAATCTCATTTATTTTTTGTTTTAAGTCATAGCCTTTAATCTCAGCTAATTGAATACTTCTATTTCTATTGGCGGTAGCTTGATCATATAGAGGGCAGCTTTCTCTTAAATTTTTGGCAGTTTCTTCGTCAATCATAAAACTTTGAATAGCAATTCCTATACCGCCAATTCCCACACTTCCCAGTCTTGAATTATTCATCGGCAAAGAATCAATTCCTAGTCCTAATAAGCCAAAACCCAGATCGATGCCGTCAATTTTTTTTAGTCCATAGTCTTTGACAAGACTACTTGCTCTGGTTAAATTACCAATATAACAGTCCATACGAGCCTGTTCTGCTTCAAAGCTTTCATTGTCTGCCGGCGCACCACAATCTCCACCATAACCGGCAAAATGACCAATAGCACGGTTTGTCAATCGATTTTGAATTCTGTCCATAATCCCATTATCTTGATTACTAGTAGCTCCAGTAGTTTTAGTGGTTCCATCATTCTTTTTACCATCTCCAATACTCATGGCCGTAATCAATCCTAAAGTTAGGTTCACACCCATCTCAACAAATATCCCCGTCATTCTTCGATCAAAATCCTCATCAAAAGCATCTTCTCTCAATTGATCACACCGTGCATATTCCTGTTCAGCAATGGCATCATACTCAACTATTTGTCTGGCTAAGCCTTTTAACTCAGCAAAAATTTGATCACGTTGTTGAAACAACTCTTTTGTTCCTAGAGGTAAATTGCGAACATAATTGAAGTTAGAAAATGTAGCTAAAGGCCCACAACCTTGGTTCTCAAAACACCCCTGAACGACATAAGTATAATCACCTGTTTCAGCAGAAGGATCTTGAACACTATCTCCCATATAAGAATTACCAACTTCATAACAATCTCGAAAACCAGCATCCCAGGATTGTCTATAAATATCTTCATATGAGGACATGCCTAACTGCTCAGTCGGCGCTTGAAAATCACTTGTTCCAGCATTTTTCATCCAACCACTAACAGTTCCACCACTATATTCTGCTCCTGATAGGATGTCTCCGTCAGTCGTAGCCGCAGGTCCGGTAGATGGAAATTGAAAACAACGCATAACTCGAACAAACTCGACATAATCATTTTGGTCCCACTCGATAAAAGGAACCTGAACATCATTGGCAATCGCCAAATAATTTACTACCAAACCAGAAATTCTTGCATGACGACTATTGGTATCCCTAGTCAACATTTCAAACCTATACTTAGCTAAATCTCTCTTAAGATCCTCTGGAGAATCAACACTTTGCTCATTTACTAAGAAAGATTGTCGGACATAAGACACTGGCAGGCTACGATCACAGGATATACTACCGATAAATACTAAAAACCAAACGAAACTAAGCATTTTATGAAAAGACCCTTTTATAATTCTAGGCCTTTGCTCTATTTCGCCTGATTTAATTTTTTTATCATTTTTATATTTAAAAATCATATCATTAAGTCCCAAACCTTCTATTAACCCGAAAGCTAATATATTTTTCGGCATTTTTTTCACTTTCCTTTACTATATATTATATAAAAAACAAATAAATCTTCTTTTTATTGTGTTATTGAACACTTGCTTTACGCATTCTAAGCCTAAATTCCACCTTAAAAAGCCTCAAGGTTATTTAGATTCTGCCGATATATAAATTGAGGCCCTTGCAGGCAATAGAAGGGAAAAAAGTTCGGATTATCTTCGGATTATCTTCGGATTACCCAGGATTTTTGAATGATTAGAGCAAGCAAATACATTATATTTATATTTTCAATGTGTTATAGCAGTATAATACCCTTAAACGCTCAACATAATCCCACCTCTCCACAGACAGTCGCACCACCTCCATTATCAAATTCTACTAATGAAAACAGCCAATTACCCACAACCCAGAATATTCCTCAAACTACAGATACTACTAATACTCCCAGCACTACCAGTACCACTAACACTACCAATACCGCTCCAGTCACCCCCAATAATTCTTTCACTAATTGTCAAAATCAAGAAAGGTGTATTCAAGAACTAATTCAATCCGAAAATAGACTCGGAGATCTGCTTGAAATTCTAAGACTATTTGATGATATTGAAACTCAGTCCGAAGAGAATAATTGTCTTACGTCTAGACCAGTGGACCGGTCATTGCATATTTTTATTGGTACCAGCGTTCCAGAAGAAACAGGTAATCTAGAAAAAACAGGTAATCTAGAAGGAACAAACAATCAAGAAGGAACTGATAATCAAGAAAGTCAATTACTACAACTATCGGTGGATTTTGGCACCAATCAAGGAGCCTTTACCGTAAATTCAAATCAAAACATACTAACCCCTTTTAGTGGCACCCTTGGCAGCGCTGACCTCCAAACCACCGTTGGATGGAAACATACAGCTCTTAGCCGAATCTTAATTAAATCCCAAGAAGCTGTTCATATCACTAAAATAGGGTTATCATTAGAAATAAATAACGATCCATTAATCATATTTGAAGACACCAATAATAGTACGGGTTGGGACATCGGTCCCGGAAATGACATTTACATCAGTAAAAAGGAGTTTTTTAAAAATGAAGCATGGAAGAAAGCTAAAGAGACAGCCTGTAACAACTAGTTGGTACAGTATTACCTGGATATGGATGATACTAATTTTATTTCATCTGTCAGCCTGTAACCCATCAAATAATGATGATGAGGAAGAGCTACAGGAACCGGCAAAAGAGGTATCTAACAAAATCACTCTTCCAGAGGACACAGAGTCTAAAAAAATTGCCATTATATTAACTGGCGGAGGAACTTTTAGTAATGGTTCTAATCAAAATCACCTAACTAATTATCCAAGATTTTATCAGTATGGTTTAAATTACTGGTATACATCAATCTTCAAATTGAAATATGATCCTGATTATGTCTTCTATGCATATACTGACGGTACTAATCAAAAAACTGAATCATATAACATCAATCCTCAATATTCTTATTTTTCCACTTTAGAACTTCCTGAATTTTCCGAAACCAATGACCTCATTTCTCAATTTAAAAAAGCTCTCAAAACCTGGGATGGAGAACTAAGCACCATAAACACCTCTTTTTTACAACAACAAATTACTGGATATGATTCTTTCAACAATTCTGCTATATCTCAAGATATTTTGCAAAAGCAAAACTATTCAACCAATGAATTCTATTTTAATAATAAATTGTACCAATCTCCTACCCCCATTGTTACTCACAACAACAGCTTAAAAGATATAAATGCTATCTTTGATGATGTATTAAATATTGTCAAAGCCGAGGAAGGATATACCGTCCATGTTTATGTTATTGCTCACGGCACACCCAAAGTGCCAACCATTAGAGTGTTTTCAGAACCCAATGAAGATGGTTATCTAACCATGTCGCTCCTATACGATGCCTTTAGCCAAATTGAACAACACGCTCCAATATTTACTACTATTTCATCTTGTTTCTCCGGTCAATTTTTAGAACTTTCTAAGTTAGACAATGTAATTGTTAGTTCTTCAGCGACCCATGACTCAGTAGCCATGTTTAAATCAGGCGTTGGCCAAAAAGGAGCGGTTGACGACTTAACTTTAACCGAAGATTATCTAGCGGATGTAATCGATCATTCTGCTTCGATCTACTTAAAAGATTTCGAAGTTGACTCAAGACTTATTGATGGAGAAGTTGATACTTTTTTAGAACACTATCTCATCACTCACTACCGCGCTATCGAAAACATTACATGGAACACATTAGATTACCTGGTTAAAGAATTTATGGACGAAAAATCACCCCATAAACCTTTTTACCAATACTATCTAAACAATTTTGATACTGAAAAAGAGGAACTTGAATCCTTATCTTCTGAATTTAACTTATCTGATTTAGAAAGTCAGATTTCTACACTTGAATCAACCGTAGTAGGTTTACTAGAAACCCCCAATGATACCAATGATACCAATAAAAACAGTAATAATAATAGTGATGAGAATAACAATAATGGTGATAGTGATAAATTCGAAAATCAACTCCAAATAATCGATTTCATAAATGGAGAAGTTGAATTAACCAAGTATCAAATAGAGGAAGACTCCGACCTCTTTGAACAACACCTTTCTGAAAAATATTTAGATTTTTCTCGTTTTGCTTTCAATAAAGCCATGATAGAAAAAATAATAAACTATCCAACCCTATCTGCTGTTTGTAAAAATGAGTTAACAGAACAGGAAAATAATATCACCATCTCAGTATTCAATGCTTGTGAATCAGATGTCTATAATTCTAATGTCATTTCCTCATCCGAAAAGAATATTTTCAGTTCCAATCAAACATTATTAAGATGGTCCTCGCTGATTCGACTGCGGCACCACTACAATGTCATCCGTTTATATGATTACCTATATTTTGTCGAAAAGGCTACTTCCTCCGAAATAAACCAATTTTTAAAGAAGTTAACCCTGATGCAAACAGCTTTATAAGGCTATGTTTATGGCATTCTGAAATTATGAGTGGTGGCCATGTAAAACTATGAATCCAACTTGATTCTCAAAATTTTAAGTGTAAAATTTTAACTAGTTATGCCATTAGAAAAAGAATTATCTTAAGAATAATATAATATACAACGAACATAAAGTATGAGTTCAAATTTTGAGAGATTCTATAAAAACAAAGAGCATAGTTGTCTATTGAAAGGCAAGAAAAAACATGGCGATGTGTTTGATATTACTAATGCCCAGAGATTAAATACTAAATGGAGAGAAAAATGAATCGATTTTTAATGTTTATTATAATTGGGTGTTTGTTAATTTTATCTTGTAAATCTAGAGATGCCTTTAGCAATATAAAATCCAAGTCAGACAGTACTCAAAAGAAAATCCTAATTATAATATATCCACTGCAATATGAAACCAGCTATCGAGAAGCAATAGATAATCATCCTTTTATGGTTAGCATGGACATCCAAATTCGTTCTTTCCTTGAACGGGTTAATAAACGGGTATTTTCAGACGTTGTTTTTGTATATAGTTTTGATGAATCTTCTGGATATGTTCCTATGAGTAAAGCTAATTCTATGGCTGTAATAAATACTGTGCTATTTTCTAACAAAGACCATTATAAACGGGATCCAATGTTAAATTGGTCATCAAACATGATTGATTTTGTTTATAACCAAATTATAAAACAATTTACCGATTACCATTTTTGTGTTGTAGGTTTTTCTCAAGGCTACCCTACTATGGATTACGCTTCTTTTGTAGATGTTAAAACTACTATAATAAATTTCACTGAAGAGAATAAGCTAAAAAAAACAAAAGAAAGATATGATAAGTTTATCAAATATCATAAGTTAAGACAGTTTGAAGTAGTTTATATTAGTTATTCACCACAAAATCCCACATTGGAAGATTCTGTGGTTTTAAATTCAACCTTTAAAGCCGCCGATAATTGTTTAAAGTAGGGCATTATCGAAAAGTAATTTTGGGATGGCTATTTTTTATATTGATCTAGCCAAATTATTTGATTTATCTGTCCAGTAAATTGCGGCCTGAGTGTCCCTTAAATCCGTCTCACCGGGCATATTGAGCTTAAAGATATTTACTAAAGCACCTAAAAATGGGCTTTTAGTCGTTGGTATGCTGTATTGATTTCTTTCATTTTTGTCGTTGGCTCATCATTTTAAAAGAGATATAATTTCATGTAATAAACAAGGTTTTTAGCATTGATAGCAGGTAAAATGTCTACAAAAAGAAAAGATATATATCTTTTTAAAATTAATAAATTACTATTCTTTCCCTTGTTGATCCTTTTGGCCGATTTAGCTAATTTTAAGCAATTTAATCTTAATACTTGCTTGGCTGACTACCATGAGGAAAAGCATGAAAGTTATCATGATAGACCGAGTATCATGGCAATTAATCCTAGGACTCACCAATTGGGAAGCACTTGGGAAAACTTTAAATGGACTTTAATAGATGCTATTTCCATGTTTTTAGAAATATATCCTGATCGCGAAATATACTTTGTAGCGAGAGATAGTGAGTACTTATTTGACTTTGCTCAATTGATGTTGAATGATTCTCTACAGAGAAGGAAAAAGATTCATTTGATCAATGTAAGTCGTGACAACATGGATGACCCCAATTTATCAAAATACCTAGCTCAAGAGGGAATTAGTGCACAAGCTTTGGCACAAGGAAAAAAAATTCTTATAATTGATACCGGTTATAAAGGGACAATTAGTGCTTCTATATCGGATCTTTTTCCTCCAGAAGATCGACATAAAAAAGTGTTTATGGATCTGTTCTACCTGTCCAACCAACAAAATAGAATACTGGTGAATAAAAATTAAATTATCAACTAAACGTTATTTAAAACATCTTCTATTATTGAACAACCATGATCAAGATCTTCTCTAGAAATCATTAATGGAGGAGCAAAACGGACAATATTACCATGAGTTTGTTTAGCAAGTAAGCCCTTCTCCTTTAACTCAACGCAAACATCCCAGGCTTCAAAACCTTTTTCAAAAACTATCGCGTTTAAAAGACCTCGACCCCTGATTTCAACTATCTTGGAACAACTATGCTTACTCAAACGATCCCTAAAATAAATTCCATCTTCATAACTTTTTTCTGACAGATTTTCTTCTTTTAAAACGTCTAAAGCAGCCATTGCGACTTTACAAGCTAATGGATTTCCACCAAAGGTACTTCCATGTGAACCGGGATAAAATACATCCATAATTTTACGACTTGATACTACCGCTGAAACCGGAAATACACCTCCACCAAGAGCTTTTCCTAAAGTCATAGCATCTGGTTTTACCTGTTCAAGATCACACGCGAATTTAGCTCCAGTGCGACAAAAACCGGTTTGAATCTCATCAGCTATTAATAAAACATTTTTAGTTGTACAAATTTCTCTAACTCGTTTTAAATATCCTTCATCAGGAACAATAACTCCAGCTTCACCTTGAATCGGCTCCAATAAAACGGCGCATGTGTTTTCGTTAATCGCATCTTCAATAGCTTGACTATTATTATAAGGGACCACTTTAAAACCTGGATTAAAAGGACCAAAACCCTCACGACAATCCGGATCAGTGGAAAAAGAAATTATTGAGATGGTTCTACCATGAAAATTATCCTCACAAGTAATAATCTCTTGTTTGCCATCGGGAATTCCCTTAACTTTATTTCCCCATCTACGAGCCATCTTTAATGCTGTTTCTACAGCTTCCGCGCCAGTATTCATTGGCAGAGCCATTTCAAACCCTGTATACTCACAGAGTTGCTCTAAAAAATCACCCAGAATATCGTTATGAAAAGCCCGAGAAGTAAGGGTTAATTTATTGGCCTGTTCTATTAAAGCATTTATAATCTTAGGATGTCTATGTCCCTGATTAACAGCTGAATAAGCAGATAAAAAATCTAAATATTTTTTACCTTCAACATCTGTAACCCACGCTCCATTTGCCTCTGATAAAACAACAGGTAATGGCTTATAATTATGTGCTCCATATCCCTCGGTTGTTTTAATAATATCAGTTGATTTACTCATATTTTTTCATTCCTCCTAATATGTCAGTTATATCAGTTTTTGGTTATCAGTTTTCTGTTTTTAAAAAAGCAACTTCAGCTGAAGACTGAATACAGGTGACTGATAACTTAAGATTCTTTAAAGGATCTCCCCTTCTTAAAAGCTCTAATATTTGCTGTATTTATTGACTCCTTATATGGCATCTCTTTTAAAGAATTAACCCATAATTCCTCCGAGATCAGATCAAAAGGAGAAACCGTTGATAATATCCCTAATACTAAAACATTTGATGCTTTGCCATATTTATCTCCTAATTTGACCATTATTTTATTGGCATCTACTTTTATAACCTTATATTCAGCTAAGACTTTATCAATCTGTTCTACCAAAGGATAAACTTCCCTTTTTACATTTATTGGCAAAGCCTTAAAATTATTTAATATAATAGTACCTTGAGGTTTAAGTAAATCTAAAAATTCGGAACGTAATACTTCACTTGCTTCCATGACAACCAATACATCCGCTGTATAGGGAGCCAAAATAGGAGAATAAACTTCACCACAACTAAATGTGGATATAACAGATCCTCCCAACTGAGCCATACCATGAGTATCACCCTTCACAATATTCCTTTGATCATAGTTAGCTTTAAAAGCTACTTTAGACAGCACTTTACCAAAAAATAAATTACCTTGCCCCCCGACTCCCCTAATAGCGAGTCTAATAGAAGATGGTAATTTATCCATAGAAACTGATCTAACTTCTTTAATCGCTACTTCATCCTTCTTTTCTTCTATAGATACATCTTGTATAGACACATCTTGAGGGGAAATAGATTTAACTATACGTTTATCATCAACTTCAGGTATTATGTGATCAATGGGAACAATCGCATTAAAAGGACATGTTTGTTGACAAATGGGAGAAAGAGATCCACAGTTAGCACATAGCTCAGTGAACTTGGGAATTTTGTCCTCATTCAATTCGATTCCTGAACAAACATCACACAAACCACATTTTTTACACTTTTCAAGATCTATTTCCAGCTCCAGGGCTTTTTTGCTCCTATCTACCTCGCGAATACAGGGACCTTCAACAATTATAGTTGAATATACACCCTTTTCAGCTAACTCCAGAGCTGACAATAATTCATGTTCAATTTGTTTCATATCAAAGGCATCAACCTTTAGGGTTCTCTCATTTTCCGCTTCTACCGCTTTTAATAAGTTAAAATAGTTATTTTGACCGGCTAAATTTTGAATTGAACTGGGAGCTGGTTGACCTCCAGTCATTGCTGTCGTTCTATTATCCAAAATAACTTTTACACCTGGCACCTTTCTAAAGACAGCATTTCTAGTCGAATCTAAACCCGAATGACATTCACACGAATCACCAATTACACTTATAGTTTTGGATGCCATCTCAGGGCGTGAAATTACAAATCCCTGTCGCATTGAATCAGAAGCTCCCATACAAGACACCGTATCAATTCCATTTAAAAAATAGATCAAGGTGGAACATCCAATATCACCAAAAGAAGCATATAACTTCTTTTTCTTTTTTAATTTCTTTACTACTAAAGCAAAACCCCGATAAGGACATCCCGGACAAATAATAGGGGGTCGTTTTACAGGTTGAAGCGATAATTTTTTAGATTGATTGGGTGAGTAAGGTATTTCTAAATGCTTGGTTAAATGATTTATTATTGAGGCACAGGTCCATTGGGTAATAGTACTAAACTTATCCTTACCAACCACACTTAAGCCTAATAAGGAAATTTTTTCTTGTAGAAATTTATCACCATTTTCAATTATGAATAATTTACCACTCACTTTCTCGGCAAATTTTTTAATTCTATCTTCAGGGATCGGATAAACCGCGCTTATAGACAAAATAGATGGTTTTTGCCTGAGAACAGCCAAAGCTTCATTTACGATGATTTCACAGTCACCGGCTACAATGATTCCCCAAGATTTTTTTTCATCACTATTTTTATCACTGCTTTCATCGACACTTGCATTATCACCTTCACCATCAATTCCACTGTCAAATCCATTATCAATTTCAGTAATCAAATGGGATGATTCATACCATTTTTGAACATCAGGGATTCTCTCAGTAGTCGCAATATTATAATTCTCTCTAGCAATGGTTGGCAAAAGCATCCAAGGATTTAAGTTATCTGGTATTTTTCTCGGTTCAACCAAACGAGGAGCTTTGGTAGTAATCAATCCTTCTGAGTGAGCCAATATACCTGAAGCTAAGACTACTACTGGGGTATTAAACTTCCGACTAATGTCTGCTGCTGAACAAGCAATTTCGTACATTTCTTGATGATTACGTGGCTCTAATACAGGAATCCTAGCAGATGCAAAAAAATACCTAGCATCAATTACATGTTGAGTACTAGATGGAACATAATCAGTAGCAGCATAGATAACTAAAGCTCCAGCAGGAGCATTGTAAAAAGCAGAAGTAGTAATGGCATCAGCAGCTTGAAAAACACCCGGAATTTTCATAGTTACTACCACATCAGAGCCGGCAATAGCATGACCTACAGCTAGGCTAACAGCAACGGCTTCATTAACCGACCACCCAACTTTAATTCTATCTTGAACATAGTTAAGAGCTTTATCAATTACTTCAGTACTAGGAGTACCTGGATATCCATCAGCGGCATGATAGCCAGCATGAATAACCCCTAAAGCAAAAGAAACATTCCCCTGAACAACCAATTTACTGTTGGTTGGAGAATTTACCATTTCTACAAAATGGGACATTTATTATTTCCTATTTCCTTTTGTTTTTTTAATCCTTGTATAGCCATTGGAGGATGATTCACCATAAACTGGTGTAATCGTTTATCTAATTCGTTTAATTGTTCTGTGGAGACTTGAGAAACACAAGCTCGCAAACCCTCTGTTCTCTCACTTCCCGTAATAGATAGACCAATCGCGCTAATGCCGTAAAAAAGTAATTCTTTTAAAAGTTCCTCTCCAGACATTCCTGGATAGGCAAAAGTAAAATAAAAACCATCGCCAATAGGCTGGTCAATATCTTTATCGTAAACTATGTTGAAACCATTTTTTTGAAAAACAGATTTCATTATCTTGGCCCTTTTACCGTACTCTCTCACCGTTTTAACAAAATCATATTTACCATCATTAACAGCTTTTAGGACCGCTGCTAATCCATATTGAGCTGAGTGACAAACTCCAGCAGTTGTCACATAAACAGTACCCATAACTACCGCTCGACCAAAATTAGTTGTTGAATAGTATTTACATAATCCCTCAAAACTTGAATGATATAATTTATCACTAATAGCCATCATACCAATTCGTTGACCTGCATAACTAAAAGATTTCGAGCTGGAAATCAACATAATGTAATTATCGGTATATTTAGCAACAGTAGATTGAAAGGGAGGAATACCCGGATGAGCCAAATCCTTTCGAAAATCCATGGCAAAATAAGCTAAATCTTCAATAATTTGTACATTATACCGATTGGATAACTCACCTATTATTCTCAATTCTTCTTCGTTAAAACATATCCAGGTTGGATTATTTGGATTAGAATAGACAATGGATGAAATATTACCTTGAACTAAATATTTCTCCAATACTGCTTTTAACTTGTTGCCCCTATATGGGTAAACATCAAAACTAACCTGTTTTAAACCAATAATATTAACTATTTGTTTTTGAACCGGAAAGCCCGGTTCGATAAATAATACCGTATCTCGCCCAGGATTAGCCCTTCCCAACACCATTAAAGCAGCAAACATTCCATTAATAGAGCCTACGGTTGGAATACAACCTTGTTGATCAATATCAATATCTAAAAATAACTTAATAAACCTTTGGGTTTCTTGTTTTAAATCAGGAATGCCATCTACATTAGGGTAAATATTGGTAACCCCGGACCTTATGGCATCAATTTCAGCATCAATAGCAATTTGTGGTGTTGGTAAACCAGGAACGCCCATTTCCATACGAATAAACTTCTTATCAGTTTCACTTTCAATATCATTGATCAGCTTTCTAATTTCTCTGATCGAGGCATGTTCAAATCGTTTTATTCCGCTCTTATTAATGTTATTGATCACAACATTATAGTCAATAGGTGTATCTTTTGATCCCATAATTTCATCCCTAACACTAAATAATTAGGGACGACGCTAACATAAATTCTAAATTTAATCAAAAAATATATATAAAATGTTAGGATCCTGTTTTATCTAGGTTATTTATCTCGGAAACACTCTCTTTTGTTTGCAAATCTTTTCTATTATCAGGATTAGATCGATACTTCTCAATTAATCTGAGAAAATACACCGGACTTAAACCAAATTTTTCTGAAACGATTGCAAAATCCCATCCGATCCAATCACGACTAACATCGATATTTCTCTGGATCATTTTCTCGGCTTTATCCTTGGAAAAATTCTTGTTAGGTTCGATGGAGTCTTTTAATGACTTTGTATCTAATAAATTGATTAAAACACATTGAATATTATACATTGATCCCAAATCAATTTCGGAAATATTATCCCAATTGACAACAAACGAAAAATTTCGATCTCCCAAGGTAAAACCTTCAGATGAAAAAGAAATATATTCATTTTCCAACCTGGTTATTATTTGATAAAGAATAAAAGCTGCAAATATGGTTACCAAGAGAATATCAAAATTGTGGCTACCTGGAATAAAAATAAATAGTGCCAAAAAAATTGCCACCCGTAATGTATTCAACAAATATCGCTTTTGGTTTCTATATATTTTGGTTTGGCCCGAAACCTCGATATCAAAAACATCTTCTTTTAACTCATTTTTAAGCTTTTTTTCCTTAGAAAGTTGAATTAAAGACCGAACCAGTCTCCAAGTTCCCAATATAGCAAACCCTAAGGCGGCAAAATATTGTTCCCTACTAAAAAGGAAAAAAGCAGTTAACCAAATCAATAGGTGTATTACTTGATTCATGTAATTATTATATCACAAGTAGCGCTAATTAACTTTGATTTGAATAAAACTCCAAAAATCATTTAAAGAAATTCTGGACTTAATTTGCTTAATGCGGTAAATAAGAAATATTAATGGTATATTTAAGATAAGCTAATGATTTGACGTTTAATTATGAAAGACAAAGAGATTTTAGAACAAATATCTAAATATAAAAGCTTAATGGACTTGCATGAGTTTCTAAAAGAACAACAAACTTTAATAGAAAAACTAAAACAATTTAGCAAAGCAAGATGTAAATCAGATTACAACATCGAAAATTTTACTTGTTATAAATGTAGAGCCTCAAAAAAATGTAAGTGGGCCTGGGATGATTATTCTACTAACGGAGATTGTTTAAACAGGTAAATATTTTATTTAGGAAAACACATTCGTTGGCACTTTCATCACTTACCAACAATTTTGTTGGTATTTAATCTCAATTCTAAGTAATTATCTCTAACCATCCAACAACAAAGAAATATTAATAATAAACAAAAACCCAGAATCATTCTAGTTTGCATTTATATGACTAATTTCCACCTTACATTTCTTCAGATACTTGATCCATAATTGAACCATTTTTTAAAGAAATATCCCTAGTAGCTAGTTTATTATTTTGACTTTGACTATGACACAATATAAATATAAAATTAAGGAAATGTGAAATCGCTTTTGCCGCCTTTCTTTTCAAATAGTCTAATTTCCTTAATAATAATATTATGAGATACCCCTTTACACATATCATAAACTGTAAGAGCCGCAACACTGGCTCCCGTAAGAGCTTCCATTTCCACACCAGTCTTAGCATTAACAACAACCTTGCATTGAATATGAACAATATTATCTTTATCAAGATAGATCTTAATTCTACAATCCTCAAGTCCAATTGGATGGCACAATGGTATAAGGTTAAAGGTTTGTTTTGCCGCCATTGTACCAGCAATGATCGCGGTTTGAAAGACGGGTCCTTTTTTAGTGTTAATTTCGCCTTCTTTCAAAAGAGCTGCAATTTTTGGATCTAAAACCACCAAAGAACAGGCGACTGCTGTTCTTCTAGTAATTGACTTAGAACTAATATCCACAATAGTTGGATTTCCGTCTTTATCGATATGAGATAGAGTATTGTCATTGTCCATTCTGAGATCACTCCCCAAAAGCACTTGAGTTTTGTATTATTTGCCTGCTTAGAGAAACTTTGCTATAGTCACCATCATCAAAAGTAGGTACCAAACATTTGTCTTTATTTAAAGAATAATTTCACATTAGTCATAAAAAATAAGATACATATTATTTAGTATTTGGAAGACAAGAGGAACTTAAATTATGATTATACATTCAGTTAACATTTCTAAAGTCAAAGGCACCTTAAAATCTCCTGTTGATGAAATTAATATCAACCACCGAGGAATAATAAATGATGCTCATTCTGGTCCATGGCACAGGCAAGTTAGTTTGTTAGCAAAAGAAAGTATCGATAAATTCGCTAACCAAAAAGGTAACCGAGATTTTAAACCCGGCGAATTTGCCGAAAATATTACCACCGTAGGATTTGATCTTACTAAAGTCTCCTTATTGGATCGGTTCATAATAGGAAATGACGATGTAGAATTGGAGGTTACTCAAATCGGTAAAAAATGTCATGGAGGAGGATGCGCAATTTACCAAGAGGTCGGTAAGTGCGTAATGCCCCAAGAGGGGGTTTTTTGTCGAGTAATTAACGGTGGAACCATTAAAGCTGGAGATAAATTTAAATACATTCCCTATTTGCTACGCTTCCAAATTATCACTGTCAGTGACCGAGCTAGTCAAGGTGAATACGAAGACCTAAGCGGTCCAACAATATTTAAAGCAATCAATGAACATTTTATTAATACTAGATGGCACTTCGACTTAACATCTTCTATTGTCCCGGACGATCCAAGTATACTGGGTCAAGAACTAGATAAGGCCAAAAAAAGCTACATCGATGTTGTTATTACAACTGGAGGAACAGGAATTGGTCCACGAGATATAACTTATGAGGTAGCTAATAAGCATTGCGATAAAATAATACCAGGAATTATGGAACACATTAGATGGAAATACGGACAGAATAATCCTCAAGCACTTATTAGTAGAAGTATCTCTGGAGTAATGAACAAAAGCCTAATATATACACTCCCTGGTAGTGTTAAAGCTGCTAAGGAATACATGGACGAAATACTTAAAACACTAGAACACTTGATTGAGATGGCACACGGATTAGGGCATTAACATTCTTTTTAATTCACCCTTTCTAACCTACTTATTTCACAAATAAAATACATACTTCTAAGCTGATCATTAATTAAAACCGAAAGAAAATTGATACTAGAGAAATTTATCTTTATTATCACTACATAATCCTAGAATTTGAAAAAGAAGTAATATGAAGCGATTATATGTAGTAATAATCTTATGTTGTACTATATTAATCTCAAATTGTAACGTATTTGAGGGTGAAATACAGTCATATTTAGATAACGATTGTAAAAAAAGTGGTAATTTAGAAGACTTAGAAGAATATTTGCTACAAATCGACCCTGATTTAGTTTGTTCTCCTTTAGTGGAAAAAACCACCCAAGCTCCAACTGCCAACTTAGTAGCTTCAGGATTGGGAAACTTTGCTAAATTAAAATATGAAACCGATTGTGATAAAAATCATTATAATCTAGGAAAAAGCGTAGCAGTATCCGCTAATAGAATGGTGGTGGGAGGAGACTTAGCGTCAGGTAGATTAGGAGCAGTCTACATATATCAACGAGAGGGAGAGGGGAATGAGTGGATTTTTCAACAGCAATTAACTGCCAATGATGGAGTCCGTCATGATCACTTTGGTTTCAGCGTTGATATCGATCCAACAGGCAATTTAATTGTAGTAGGAGCCTATGCTCATGATCTGAAACTCAACTTACTGCAGGATGTAGGCGCTGTATATATTTTTAAATACAATAAAGAAATCAATAATTGGGAACAAATTGAGAAGTTCACCTCACCCGAACCACAGTTAAAAGGCTATTTCGGATACAGCGTGGCTATAGATCAAGGTGTAGTAATAGTTGGCGAGCCTTATCACAGGAATGATATAGAATCTAATATTGGCAAAGTATATGTTTTTCACCCCATCATTAATGAGAATAAAGTAAATTGGTCACGACATTTTGGCCTTGTACCTAATAAAACAACCAGCGCTAATTTTGGCTGGAGCGTGGATATCAGAAACGGAAGGATAATTGTTGGATCACCTGGTGACTATAATTACCAAGGATCATCCTATATTTATTCTTGGTCAGAAGAAAAAGAAAATTTTAAATTGGAATCTGTTTTAACAGCTTATGATAAGACTGAAAATGATTATTTTGGATTCAGTGTAGGTATTTCCCACGATCATGCTGTTGTTGGAGCTTTTGGAGACGATGATTATGGTGAGTTATCCGGTGCGGCATACATCTTTCAACATACATCTCAAGGATGGTTAGAGAGCCAAAAACTGATATCAGACACCCCCATGACCGGTGATTTTTTTGGTCAAAGGGTAGCCATTTCCGGACAAATTATCCTAGTAGGTTCCTTTTTTGAATACTCAAAGAATACTACAGGCACAACCTACATGTTCCAGCACGATGGATATTCTTGGAAGCAAGCTTCAAAAATTAACGGAGAGGTGGGGAACAAATCTGATTATTTTGGCTGGGATATGGCTATTACCGGTAAAGATTTGATTGTCAGCGCTCCTTATGTCAACAGTGCTGACGATAAAATTAACTGTGGAGCTGCATATGTATTTAGGGATATTAAAGCTCCTTCTAATCCCACCATAAGCGTAAATAACAATTTTGGTTACACTGATTCCAGATCAGTACGATTATCTCTCGCTGCTGAAGGTTCACCATCATATGTATATATTTCTAATTCTGAAGACTGTGCCATAAATGGCGAATGGTACTTATACAATCCTTCTATAACTTGGATCTTTCCTAAACAACTAAAACCATCAAACAATGTATCTGTAAAATATAGCGACTTATCCGGAAACGAGTCTTCTTGTATCAGCGCTACTATTAAAAAGGATACTATTCAACTAACCGATTTTGATATTAATAAACCTAGTCTTAAATTGACAATGGACAGTTCCCAGACAATTATTGAATGGGATAGTATTACCAACATGATTTATTACCAATTAAGTATTTTAGACAAAGAAAAAAAACAAATTTACCGCTCTGAACCTTTGAATTCAAAAAGAGATGTTATTAATGTTATTATAGATAATGCTTTTGATAATAGGGAGCTCTCATTGATTCTTGAATTTGCCGAAAATAATATTTCTACCCACTATGCCTTTTTTTATGATTTGAATAAGGACATTGAAAGTTTTCCGGTAGTTCAAAATTATATAGAAATTTCTCCTACTACCGCTTCAAAACAATTTTTGGATAAAAACGGCAAAGCAAGATACATACCGATTGTACTAAGCACTCCAGCCAATGACCCTGTATTTAATTTCACTTATCAATCAGCAACAGTTCCTTATAATATGATACTGGTAAATGAAAAACGATATGTGGCCAAAGCATTAATCTTCAATTTAGCAAATACTTCTGAACTGGTTTTTACTGAAAATTTTGACAAAGTTTACCTTAAAGACGATCAAGCAGATGAGGTAGATATTGAGCAATATATTCAAGATCAATATCAAGACTCTAAAAAGGGAACAAAATGGGCCGAATCTATCTTTATTCAACTTAGAGATATTGATTTTAGATATGCCTTAGAAAAAGAAACTACCAGATATCGGGATTCTGTTGTCCAAGGAGATCAAAACCCAGATATAGACAAAATAAAAACGTATATTGAGCAATATAAAAAGACTAATAATGTTGATAATATATATGCTCATCCTTTTACCAAATTGGCCCTTGACCAGTCTCCTTTAACAAAATTATACAATGAAGAATCAATCTTTCCCATGATTGATAAAAATGAAGTTACCTTAATTAGGTTTGGAAGTACCAGATCATATACTCCAGAATTTATAAGTGATCTCACCTCAGAGAATAAAATTACATTATTCAATTTAATTTCAAATGATATGGAAGAGTCTTTCTTAAATAATGATCCATGTGGTTTTGGATTAGTGGCTGGTCCCGACGCATGCATGCTTAATGACCCTGAATCGATTAGGGGTATTAGAACCCGAGGTGGTATCAGTTCTCAAGGGAAAATAGGAGAAATCTTTATAAAGAAAAAACCTTCCCCTCCTCCAGGATTACCCGACATAGCTCCCTGGAAAAAAGGGGAGCCTAGACCACCTCCTCCTATTCCAGTTACCACACCATGGCGAGTCGGTGAAGAAGGTCCTCCACCTCCACCTCCTGACGATTTAATTAAAGTACCACCTCCACGTCCCGTCCCAGAAATTCATAGGGGAAATATAGCGGATCTTCTTATGCAAGTATATGAAATCGATGAAGATGTTTTTATCAACCTTGATGACCCCAACGATAAAGCTTTACCTCAAATTGAGCAGGCTTGGGATAATGAGTTTGGAGAGTTGGGTGAATATTCAGGAAGTCAAGCTAAATATACTGTAGAGGGAATAAAAGATGGCATTCGCGATTTAGCGCGTGATTACCCTGATGTAGCTATTGCTCTTATCTCAGAGCACTTTGAAAGTGGTCGTGAAGGGCCAAGTATAAAAATAACAGCAATTCCAGATCTATTGGACATGGGGGATCGAGTGTTTATGCCTGATGACCTAAGAGATCCAAGCATGATTAGTTTATCACCAGCAAGCATCATAAACGGCACACCAGGAGGTTATTTAGATAAAAGTCGTGAACTTTTTGATGAACAAGGGCAAAGCTTAGGTTTGGCTGTAGAACCCATAACTCTGGGTGAAACATTACTTCACGAATCACTTCACCATATATACTATCAGAAAGACATGAATTTCGGAGATAATAGTTGGTCCTCTGAACTAAAAGAAGAAGAACAGGTAGTTGATGTTGTAGATGGTTTTAGAACCCTTCAGGGAAGACCACAGAGAATTCATTACGAAAATTATAGTTACGGACAACAACTCACACCACAATTGGATACATATACCTCAAGTGTAGAAATATTAAAATCACCTAATAAAATTTTACAAGATACTCCTCTTCAAGACTTTTTGGACCAATATAAACTTGATACATCGGATCCCAGAAATACTTGGTATGGTTGGCATCCTGATGGAGGTTTTTAGCTAAGATTAGGAGAAGCACTATGAGAAAACAAAATATACTCTTAATACTATCTTCAATATCTTTTATAGTGTTTATTTCAATATTTTTATATTCTTGTCACACCAGATCAAAGCAAAAAAATCAAAGTGAAGTAAAAAGAATTGCAATTGAACCAGTTCCCACAAAAACATGGCAATGCGTCAGCTCTTCTTCAAAAAAATCAAGTGCCAAAATTAACTATTTTAAAAACTCCAAATATCTTGAGATGCTTTATATAAATATCTATTTAACAAATTTATCTTTTTCTCAACCATGGGTAGGAAGGAACCTTCAGATGCTTCCATGTACATTAATTGATCCCAATTTATTAAAGCAAAATATTTGCATAAACTATCCTAGTCCTAGTAAACAGTTTACCTGGCAACCTGACGGTACTACTATAGGGGTCGAAGAATCCAGTATTGAATATTTGATTCCCAATAATTTTGAGGAAACTGCGGATCCCTTAAAGGTCGATATTTACTACCAAGTAAAAACAGTTCAACGAGGAATTTTGAGAGGTACAACTTCGCTTACCTGTCACCTTAATTAGTACAATAGCAAAACAGATACTACCAGCACTTATTGACAAATAACATCCAAATGATGTAACACCTAATTTGTATGAAGAAAATAGATAAAGTATCATTTTTAATTGCCATGCCCCAAATGTCGGATGCAAACTTTAAACAAAGCGTCATTCTCCTTTTGGAAGATTCTTCTAAGGGTGCCTTTGGTTTAATCATTAATAATCCTCTATCTATTACTTTAAACCAGATAGGAAAAGATCAGCAATTAGAATGTAACGATGCCATTAAAAATATTCCCGCCTATCAGGGTGGACCCGTTCAGACCGAATTAGGATGGATTGTTCACGACAACAACAAAGTAGAGGAAAAACAAGAAATTCTTCCTGGAGTATATTTAAGCACCTCCAAGGAGTCTCTAGAAGAATTATTGAAGAATGACAGTCAACAAATACGCTTCTTCTTAGGATATTCAGGTTGGGGAATAGATCAACTGAACAATGAGATCAAGATTGGTACCTGGATCTCAACCGAAGCAAACAAAGAAATTATTTTTAATTCTTCCCCCAAAACTATCTGGAATACAGTTCTTAAAAAGATGAATATCGATCCAGCCGGATTAATACCAGGTGGAGAGTCAATCAATTAAATGAATAGAATAAAATCTTTTTTGAGGATATAGTTCAAGCTCCTTTTGAAAATAGTTAAAAATTGAATAATTTTTAAAATTCTATTATGCTTACAAGCATGACCCTACGTTTTGTTTTTATTCAAATACTAATAACTATTGGTGTATTTTTATCTTTTTCAAAAATCTTGTGGGCCGAAATGACCTTTATTGAAAAAATAATGGCCAAACCCTTTCAAAGCGCAATTACAGATAAACGTAGAAAAAGTAATAAAGCTGATATCGAATATTCTTTACACTCCTCCATTAGGTGGAACAATGGAGTATTAACTGCCTACAGATCGAGTAAAAATATGGTAGCAGCGCCCTCATATTATTTACGAGGTGGGGTTTATTGTAATAATTGTTTATTAGAAGCTACTTCCAACAGAATGTATGATTTTGATATTGGGTTATTTTTTATTTATCAAAGTATCTCACCAAATGGCATGTCCTTTGGCCCCGAGAAAACCTTTCGAAACTTAATACCCAAACCCAAAACGCTTTATCCCGCATCATTACTGGATATTCAAGGATTGGAATTATCCTTCCGTTTTTTAGGTGTTGATTCACAGGATTTCCAACTTGCATTAAAATTTCGAACACAATTTCATTTAGAAAAAATGGAGATGTCTTCAGATTACGATCCTTATTTAGAAAAATTCGCGGCATATGCTCCTGGCGTGGCCATGACTTTTTATTTCTTTCCTATTATTGGAATCGAAGGACATTTCTTTTACTGGAAGGAATTCAATTATTATACCAATGGAACCGATCCATCTTTTAAACAATATTACTCGTACGAAGGAGAGTTCTTCATTGAAATCGGAGCGCTGAGATTTTTTGGTGGATATTCGTATGCCTCAAGAAATTTTGAATCACAAAAATTTCATGTAACTGAGTTAACTTTAACCTCCTATTTTGGAGGTCTCACCTTTTTTGTTCATCTTTAGGAATTAAGAAGTTACAAGAAATTTACTCAAGTATTTAAAATTCCTACCGAATACTTGTAGGTATGTTCAACTCCATTCGAAAGAAATCCTTAATAATGTTACGTACACTGCTTATAATTCTCAGTTACCCAGTTTTGATAATTTTCTTTTGTACAACAATACCCGCTGTAATAGAAAGTTCTCAAAAACTAATACAAGAGAAATCTTTTTATTCCGACTTAAAAAAGGGTAAGCAATTTTTTGATCAAACAAAATATAGTTTAGCAATTCCACACTATTTAAAGTGCCTAAACTATCTAAAACAAAATGAAGAAAACGATTATATACAACTAGTCTATCTTTACTTAGGTAAGAGTTTTTTTAATGATAGGCAGTTTTTAAAAGCAATTGACGCGTATCAATCACTACAAAAAATGGCCCATATTAAAAAATTCAAAAAAATTAAAGAAATAAAAAAGTTTCAAAAAGAAGCTTTTTATCGAATATTAGAGTCAGAATTGGAATTATCAAACTTAGAAAAAGTCAGACTAATCCTAACGAAAAAAAAGATCGCTTATGGTAACAAGCAGGACAAAAATGAACTATGGTTCAAATTGGGTAAAGCATATCTCAAACAAGGTATTGTTACTAAAGCTAGCAAAACCTTAAATACTCTATTATGGGAGATAAAGGATCCGGCTTTTTATAAAAAAGTTAAAACATTTCTAGTAAAAAATAATATTTTATCTCCTTCATCTAAATTCTCTGGTAGAAAAAAACTACCGAAGTTAACCAGATTTTATGCCCGAAATAAAGACAGGAAGGGAATTTTATCAATCTATCAAGCTTTAAATACACCTCAAAAGAAAAATCGTATCCAAAAAATTGAAATTGAAACTGCCAAGCACATAGCAAATTATTATTTTAAAGAAAGGAATTATAGCAAAGCTGCACCGACTTATAAATTTCTCTATTCACTTGTACGTAAATCATCCCAAAAAGCCTATGCTTTGTATCAAACCGCTCGTTCATATAATCGATCAGGAAAATCGGAACAAGGCAAATACTATTTTAAAAAAGCTATCAATAACCATCCTAAGACCAAGTATGGTCGTAATGCAACCTTTGAACTAGCCCTGGAATATTTACGCGAAGGAGATTTTGCCACAGCTGATAAATATTTTAATTTATCTGGTAGAAGATCCTCTTCTAAATGGTATAGTGCTTGGAATTCACTTTTAAATAGGGACCTGAATAAGGCATTATCAAAATTTAACAATATAAGTAAACAATACCCTACACGACATCTAGGTAAAAAAGCTTCTTATTGGAAAGCCAGAACATTATGGAGCTTAAAAAAGAAAGAGGAGGCAAAAGTAATATTTCAAAATATTCGAGATAAAAGTCCTCACGGTTATTATGGCTTAATGGCCCATAAATGGCTCAATAACATTAACGAATCCAATAGTGTCGAAGATCAACCAGAAGATACTATTGCTTACCGAAAAATACAAGAACCAGAAATATTATCTGAAGTATACCCTCCTGTTAATGAATTGGATAAGAAGATTACCTTAATCGAGTTAGGGTATAAAACTGAGGCCAATATACTAATGCAAAATGATTTTTATCAATACGCAAAAAATGACAACTACATTCCTGCTTTTACATATTTGTTTTCCAAAGTTAATAATTATCGAACACCTTATAAGGCAGTATTAAAATACCACAAGGAAAAATTGCCATTAACGACAACCCAAAAGTCAATCTTAATACAAGCGTTTTACCCTCAGGCCTTTAGAAGTCAAGTTGAAAAAAACGCCAGAAAACATGATATTGATATGGCTTTCATCTGGTCCATAATGAGAGCAGAAAGTGGATTTCGCCCTCAAGTTGTATCTCCCGCTGGAGCTATTGGCTTGATGCAAATTATGCCCAAGACTGGTAAACGATTAGCAGATCTTACCAAACTAATAGATTTTGATACCACATACTTAAGTCAACCAACCACCAATATTAAATTAGGAACATACTACTTAAGACAGTTATTAGATCTCTTTGATGGAAATTACATATTGGCAACAGCAGCATATAATGCAGGGGAAGAACGCGTGTTAAACTGGATAAATCAGGGCCCTGATTTATACATTGATCAATTTATTGAAAATATACCTTTCCGAGAAACCAGAAATTACGTCAAAAAGGTAATGGTAAATTTCTTTCATTACCGCAAAATCTACAAGTCTGAGTCTAAATTAGCACATATTCCCTTACCCCAATTTACCTACTATGCTTCTAACGACACTTATTTAAAGGACAGAAATTAGCTGATCCACCTTTATAAACCTCTATAACCTTTATAAATTGAGCAAGAAACTTGCAAATAACATAATTTTTATGTTAAAGAGTAAGAGCTTCAAAAGAAGCGTTTCGGTGTGTAATACCTTAATACCTTTAAAGGAATCTTAACATCTATGTCAAATCTTAAATTTATTTTACTATTGATATTATTAGTTTTTTCAGCTTGTACCCCCACTAAAAAAGACAAAGAAGGGGAGCAGGATGAATCTGGCTCTGGTCAAAATAACCCATTTGAGCCGGATAAACCCAAATTACTTTATAAATTATTAGACTCGGCTGATTTGGCAGACGACGAGGTTTTATTTACACCTACCGCATATAGTGGTGGTAATAAATTATTTCGTTATCACCTTTCAACAGGCAATTTATCAGTAAAACGATTAACATGCTCTCAAAAATCGGTAACTAAAGACTATACATCTGATGGATTTGTCGCTAATTATGGTGTTTCTCCGGGTCGTTACAGCAAAAAAGGAAAAATATTACAGCTTATAGTAATAGGAAGAGATGAATATTATAAACAACTACTTGATTCAGGAAAAAAAGAGTCTTCGACTGTTAAGGTAATTGGAATAATGAAATTACATAAATGCAAGAAAGCTCCTTGTAAGAAGAAAAAACATTGGAAAGCAGACTGGAAAGTGGTGGCCATTGATCCTAAAGATCCTGAATATACTGGAGTAAAAGATATAAGTGAATTAAAACAATCAACACGAAACTTACTTGTAAACTTCTGGTCGACCTATAAAGGACCTTTTATTGATAAAAATAAGCAATACCCTCTATACAAAGTTACAAATTTTTTGGGATATAAAAGAGCTCTTCAATATGTAACTCAAGACTTCCCTATAGCTGACCCCTCTGAAATAGATAAATTCATAGCAGCTTGTCATAAAAGATATAAAAAGACCATGAAGAAAAAGAAAACCGAACCTGAATTAAAAAAGAAATACCTTAAATGTATTGATAGAGTCCATTTTGAAGCCTTTTTACCTGAACATGAATCATTTAGTTACTTTATAAAATATACGGCTATGCAATTTTTATTGAAACTAAAAGAAGAGGACGTCACTCTTGATAACGCCTTAGAAAAAATGTACGCCCGACAAGAGGATCAAAAAACATATTACCGATTTGTAGGAAAGGATCTAACTGCTCCACTAGGATTGGGACAACCGGTCTTCGAATGGATCAAAATGGACAAATCAACTTTTAACTCATGTAATAGCGAATTACACAACCGTCCTTTGATTGATCTATAATCGGTGTTACTCACCTCATCTCATCATATCAAAGCATATAACTTACTCCCAAACCAAAACTTACTAGTCGTCGACTAATGTTTTCTTCATCTGTTCCTTTTTCTTCCGAGAAAAACCTAATTTTTAAATCCATCCTGATTGAAAGATTGTAGCTTACGTAAATTCTCTGACCCACACCCATCATTAAAGCACTGATCCTACCTTGATCTGTCTTCAATTGACTTTGACCAGCCAAGAAAAACATATCAAAATAATACACAGGTAAGACAAATGAAATGAGTTTGGCCTTAATAGGAATTATAAAAAATTCATAATCAAAATAAGTTTTTACAACATTTTTATCTAGGTTAATATTCACAGTTTTCGAATTAGCTTCGGCTAGATCTTTCAACTTATTCAGTTCTTTTTTATCCTGGTTTTCTGCTGAACTTATCAAGCTAAACTCTACCTCGATCCCTACTAAGCCAGAAAATATAATACCGCCTTTGGCTCCAAACAAATACGCCTTAACATATGATTCATTAAGTAATGTTCCAGTTTGAAAAGCTGTTTCAATTATATAGGGCATATCCCAGATAACAGGTTCTTTATCCCTAACAACAACTTCTTTTTGTCTCTCCTCCTTTTTAGATCTTTGAGGTTTGATTATTTCTTGACTTTCTTCCTTCTCCACTCTCCTTTTCTTTTTTATTCGTTTCTTTTTAATAGTCGATTTTTTTGGTTTTTCATTGACTTGTGGGTCTTTTTCTATCGCCCAGCTTTCTGCTGTTAATCCCAATAACATAAAGAAATTACAAATATAAACTAGACATATCTTCATAATGAAAATATAAAATAACTTCACCACAACCTCAAAACATAGAAAAGGTCATCATATCACTATTTTTTTCGTAAAATTTTTTCGATTCTTTATTAATTTATTGAATACTTATGAATTATTACTAGGTTGATTTATGAGCAGAACATACTCAACGCTTAGCCAAGGTCCATTTAAAATTAAGTAGCAAAAGAATGGTATTAAGATTTTTATAAACAGCCAGAGTTTCAATATCTTCATCATATACAACCTCTGACACATTAATACTTTTAGGTCTATCTAACAATAATGGTACTTTTGAACCAATTATATATGACATAACCCTTCTATAACCCATGGTAATACCCAGTTTAAACTTCTTTTTGATTATCCAACTAGTAGTTAAATCAGCTTGCCAATATTGTCCAAGAGCCTGCATCTCAGCCTGCAATTTGGCACCATATAGACTTTCTGCTTGAGTAGAATCATTTTTGGCAAAAGTTACACTGGTATCAGCAGTACCCAACATTAAACCCGCTTCCCCTCGCAAAGCAAATTCTATCTTTTTCATTTTCCGAAAAAATTTAATAAACTTTATTTTACTTAAATTAAAGGGGATCATGATATCCAAACCTGAGTTCAAGTGCCATGATTTCATTCCATAAAACTTTGGTTTAATTTCAAAGGAGTAAAAACCCTCCCCCTCTTTATCAATATCCCCCGTTAAAGTATCCATCATGCCCAAGGAACAGGTCAAACCCAATTTAACCCAAGATGGCGGAAAAAAATGAACCCTAATTCCAACATTGGGAGCAAAACCAGTAAGTTTATCGTCAAAATCAATAGCGGCATCTACCAAAGTAGCTTGATAATATCCATAACCTGTAAAAACATCTATATCCTGGAATATCTTAAACTTTTTAGCTGATAAATTGGTTCCCATCAATAGAACCATTAACGCTAATAATTTCCTCATGTTACAAGTCACAAAGAAAATACCTTTCATCCTTAATTTGATTTTTATACGATTATAAACCCAATTGTATCATTGCCTTAGGGTTGAAGTAAACACTTCTATTGTAAGTTGACTATTTAATCAACTAGCACGTCAGTTAAATCAAAATAATTTTATCTTGACAATTCATCGTTCAAATACTTAGATCCACTTCTATGAAGATAAAGAAAAAAAAAATCATTTGGTTTTCTAAATTAATCACCCCAACTATTTTGATCTTTTTCTCCTACTTTTCTTTTGCAATAGAAAAACCTAAAACTAACCTAAATGTCAGCGATAAATCCAAACAATCCGGCAAATCAAACAAAGCTATCACCCTTCAGACTTTTCCCTTATTAAAATGGAAGAAGGGGCAAATGGTGCGTTATAAAATTCTTATCAAAAAACCTCAGAAAAAAATCAAAACAACTTTTCTAACCATTTCACTAGTAGCCAAGACTGATAATAGTACCTATTGGAAAGAGGTTTTAATTAAAAATCCAGGTGAAAAAGATATAATCTTCAAATCGCCTACTATACCACCCAAACCACGATTCAAAAACAGTTTAGATGAAATGTTTTCTCTAATAGATCAAAAGTATAATAAAGACGTCATTATTCAATACGGATCAAGCCCACCAGTCAAAACAACTTCTAAACTATTAACTACCGTATTTAAAAAGTTATTACAAAAAGCAGACAAGACCAATCAAGAGATCAGACAAATTTTCCAAAATTCCGCCGAAAACATCATTTCACAAGGCACAGTTAAACAAGTTATTAATGGACAAGATATGTCGGTGAATGTCTTTTCTGTTCCTACTGAAAGAGCAAAATTACAAATTACTCCCCAAATACCTTTTTCTGGCTTAACCTCTTTAACTTTGCAAAAATCAAATGGGACCATTATCACAGTGAATTTACTGGACTACAAATTACATGGAGCCTCTTCAGCTATAAACAAAAAACCTTTGTCTTTGCCTTTTTTATTAAATAACCTCACTATCAAAACCAACTCTGACTAAAGGATTTTGACATTTTATGCAGAACCAAGACCACCCTAATCACCAAAATCTTTACCTCCCTAAAGACAATGATATTAAAAAAGCGATTGCAATTTTAAAAGAACATTTAACAGCAAAACGTTTTAACCGTTTTTTAAAGGTCATAAAAAACCGCACAGATCAATTTCGGGTCGTATTTCAGGATATCCATCATCCACACAACATAGCCGCCATGTTACGCACTTGTGAAGCCTTTGGTATTCAAAATACTCACATTATCAGCAAAGAACGAATTCATCTAACTAATAATATTACCCGTGGTGCTCATAACTGGTTAACCATTAGTTACGATGTCAACGCCAAAACTTGTTTAAGTTCCATTAAAGAAAAGGGATTTAAGATTGTTTATGCTTCACCAGAGGCCAACAAAAAATTAGATGAATTGAATTTTGAAAAGAAGATCGCTTTTGTAATGGGTAATGAATTAGAAGGAATTTCAAATGATGTAAAAGAAATAGCTGATGTATCTTTTAAAATACCAATGAGAGGATTCGTTGAAAGTTTAAATGTATCTGTATGCCTAGGAATCATATTGCAAACAGCTAAAACATTACAAAAAAAATCCCCTACTCCAATAGATGAAAACACTAAAGATCTTCTACTTTATAAATGGTGCGCCAGATCTATAAACTCTTACCAAGACATTTTAGAACGCCATGGTCTCTAAAAATCCGTATATTTGACTATTTACGGTAAATAAGTTTAGTTGCAATATTAAGGTGGGGTCATTTGTCAAGACCACTTTTTTCATCTTGGCAATAAACAGTAAAAAGACTTGAGAAGATTATTACTATTGTAACTAGATTGAATGGCTTCATTTTGGCACTCTTCATCAATTAATTGATTACTTGTAAATGACTTGCTTAATGAAGTTCAACCTATTTTTTATTGTTTGTAAAGTAATTATTTAATCTGCTTTAAAATACACTTCTCTATTTCAAAATTATCTTCCATGTTGATCTCAATCTTTGGCTTTATTCCCCTGTTCCAAATATATTGTCTTTTGGCAAATTGTTTTGTAGATTTCTTAATACCATGTATTACTTGTTCCAACTCACACTGCCCAGCTATATAAGGTTCAAATTCTTGATAGCCAATGGTTGCTAACCCTTCATCCTTAAAACTGTAACCTTGATCCAACAAAGATCTTACCTCTTTCTCAAGACCAGCTTGCATCATTTCATCAACCCGGCTTTCAATTCGAGGATATAACCAGAACCTATCAGGAGTTATTATAAAATAGAGCGTAGGATATCTGGGATCTTGAAATTGATGTTGATTAGAAAAAAAGCTCTTAGTTTTACCTGTAAGATAAAATATCTCCAAGGCTCTTACAATTCTCACCTCATCATTAACATGTATCTCTTTCGCACTCTGAGAGTCCACTTTGCTTAATTCTTGATGTAATGATTCTAGACCTTCCTTGTCTATCCTTTCTTTAAATGATTGACGCAATTTAGGATCCTGATTCGGCACATTAGAAAGTCCCCAGATAAACGCTTTGATATACAATCCTGTTCCACCAGCAATCACTATATTTTTTCCTCTTTTTAAAATGTCCTCCACCACTAGATCAGCCTGTTTTTTAAAGTCGGCCACATTAAATGATTCTTTAGGATCAACTACATCTATAAGATGATGGGGAACTTGATTTAATTGTTCCTGGGTTGGCTTTGCGGTCCCAATAGATAATTTTTTATAAACTTGTCGAGAGTCAGCGCTAATAATTTCGGCATTATATTTCTTAGCGATAGAAATAGCTATATCAGTCTTACCACAGGCAGTAGGTCCACTTATTACTATAATGGGTTTCACTTAAAATTCTCCCAGGCTGTTAATTACCGTTCATACTTAAACAAGGTTATCAAAAGTAGTTGGTGAGATAGCCGACTAATTGTTAACTCCGATCAAACATCTTTTTAATATCTTTTAATGAAAAAGATTTCATAACATTCCGACCATGAGGACAAGTTGCGAAATAAGAAGACGTGCTTAGGTCAGATAACAACTTGGCGACTTGCGCCTTAGTTAATATTTCTCCACTTCTAACCGAACTATGACAAGCAATAGTAGCGACTGTTTTTGATACATATTCCTCAAAATGACCGGTAGTATCAATATCCTTTAACTCTCCTACTAATTTTTCAAAGAGTGTTTTGATATCAGATGAAGATAGGATTTGGGGAACAGACTTAACAACGATACTATTTCCCCCAAAGGGTTCTATTTCAAAGCCCAATTGCATTATTTTTTCTTGAAAAGAAGTGATCAACTCTAATTCTCCTGGCATCAAATCAATTACCTCAGGAAACAATAGGGCTTGTCGTTCGATATTTCCATCTCTATATTGCTTCATCATAGATTCATAACGAATCCTCTCATGCAAAGCATGCTGATCGATAATAAACAATTCTCCTTTTTGTTCAAACAGCATATAACATTCGGCGTATTGCCCTATCATGCGTATATTGGCAAGGTCATTTGTAATATTATCGGCAGAATCTACCAAATCGGTAGATTCTAGCAAAATGTCTTCTTTAACTGTTGAAATAGGTGATTGATCCTCTTTTACTAATTGCTCCGACTCAATTAATTGCTCCGACTTAATTTTAAGTTTAGCTGGACTAGGGATCTTTTTCCCATACTTTACAATTGGACGATCATAATCGCCCTTGTTAGAAGCTAGGTTGAACCTTTGATTATTTTTATTACTTTGATTCAGAGCAATATTTTTTGCGCTTGTATTCATATTATTCGAGTTTGTACTCTTTTTATTCAATCCAGCACATTTATTATTCAAATCCGCACCTTCATATTTAGAATTCCTCGTAGGAATATGAATGCTAATAGATCTTCCACCATTACTATCCGACACTGACGGTTTATCTGCCCAGGAAGCTTTTCTGAGAGCTTCTCTTAACGTACTATATATACAATCATGAACCATTCCTTTGTTAACAAATCGAATTTCCCGTTTAGCGGGATGCACATTGACATCAATTAAATCATGAGCAATTTGTATAAATAATATTATTATCGGATACTGACCCTTTGGAACAATCGTTTCATACGCGCTATTAACAGCATGAGTTATGGCCTGATCCTTTATGGCTCTTCCATTAACAAAAAAATGTTGAGCCTTCATATTACCTCTTACAGTTTGAGGACTTCCTATGTATCCCTTAAAGGATAGTTCATCGTTACTAAAATTAACTTCGATTAACTGCTTAGACAAATCAAAACCAAATACCTGGCTAATACGTAATTTTCTATCTTTGGCTGAAGGGAAATTATGGATAAGTTTATGATTGTGTTTTAAGGTAAAATGTACGGTATGATAACATAAAGCTACTTGCACAATATAATCTAATATATGCGAATATTCGGTTGCTGAAGCTTTCAAGAATTTTTTCCGGGCTGGAATATTGTAAAACAAATCATCAATCTGAATTGTTGTACCTTTCGAAGTATTAACAGAACCAACTACTGGTTTTTTATCATTAAGAACCTCAACAATAGTACCTAAACTATCCCCTTCTACTTTAGTTTTCATGGAAAATTTGGCAATACTGGCAATGGAGGGAATAGCTTCTCCCCTAAAACCCAGTGAATCAATTGCAAAAAGATCTTCATCTGAAGTTAATTTACTAGTAGCATGATTAGAAAGAGATAATAAAGCATCATCAGATGTCATCCCTGTTCCATCATCAGCGACACGAATACTTTTTTTCCCTCCATCAACTATTTCGACTAATATTTGGGAAGCATAAGCATCAATAGAATTTTCGATTAATTCTTTTACTACAGAAAAGGGCCTTTCAACCACTTCACCAGCGGCAATTTTATGAACTAACCGCTCTGGCAAGACTTTGATTTTATTCACAGCATCATCACTCTCACAATATTAGCAAAGCAAAATAATAAGCTAAACATGTAAACATGGTAAACATGCAAGAGTAACTTTTATCACATGTAATTAATCCAATCCATCAAAATTAATATCACTATTTTCATATTGTTTTTGAATTTTTCTTTTTAAATCTCTTCTATAACTTGATTTCTTCCAATCACTGCTATGACTATCATCAAAATCCACTTGAACTACTTTATTTTTCTTCCTTGATCTTCTTTTCCTTTTTTTTCTCCTTTTCTTTTTCTTCCTCTTTTTGGATTTTGAAAAAGAAAAATAATTCTTCTTTTTACGAGAATATCGCCTTTTACTTTTACCTAACTTAAGAAGGTTAATCTTGTAACTGGCACCGGCAAAAACTCTCCAAGCGGGAGCGCCATATGCGTCGGTTAGTCCTAAACCTCCACCTGTTTGAAACCTTAATCTTTTTGAAACATGGTATGTTATAAAACCATTAAACTCTACAGGTATATTTTTTGCGGCATTCTTTTCATTCTTTAAAGCTGAAGTCTGTATTTGCCCGTCAAAACCACCCGAAAATTCTAGGCTATTGCCCAAAATATAATAAGAATAGACAATACCAGCATTAATATAATCGTTAAAAGCTATGTCGTATATATATTCGGTTTGCAAATAACGATAACCTAAATTAAAAGAAAGAACAGATTTTTTAAATTTAGAGGTTAAAGCGGTCCTAAAACCTGCCTGCCAACTATTTCCTGAATAAAAATTGAATTTTTTAGGTTTATTATAAGAAACATCCGAAGATATACTCCAATTGATAACATCAAAAGATAATACTAAAATTTTTAGTTCCATCAACAAATCAGAAACACCAAAATGATTATCATAATCAGAATATCCTAAATAACGCGCTTTTTGATAGGCAGTTACTGGTACACTGAAACCCAATTGAATAATGTCTGTAATTCCAAAACTAAGATTTAGGTTATTACGAACTGACTGATCCACTAAATTAAAATCTTTATTATCCTCAGTCTCGGCCGTTAAAAGCCCTCTGGCAAAATCTCCCTGAGTGCTTATATACATAGATCCCTGTTTTAAAACTACCGCTCGTTCAACAAAACCTCGACTACCAAAATTGTTGATATATTTCTTAGAAAAGTCGTAACCAAATCCTGATTTGCCTAAACATGTAATCATTACTATAAAAATTAACAATTTATTTCTAACCAAGACAAATTGTCTCTTTCTCAATAAATTGAAAAAATCGAAACGAATCATCAAAACTATTAAACATGGAACAAGAAATATCCACCAAGACCAATTTAAGTTGTTAAAGTTAGCTTTTTGATTTGAAGAAATGACTCCACAACCACCACCTTTCAAACGAGTAACAACTAAATCCTCAGCTGGGTCCCCTTTTTTGGTGGTAAGTTTAGGTTTAGCTGGTTTTTCTTCTTTTGGTTCAGACTCAGGTTCTTCTTCTTTCTCCTCATCAGATGCGGCAATTGGTTCAATCTCTGGCGGTTCTTCTTCAATATCCTTCAAAAAACACTTATCTACATCTTCAATCTTTTCAAGATCTTCACCACAATAATCAGACACTCTGTCTAATATAGCTTTAAAAAAGGCTGCCTCGTCCTGATCTCCATCTTGATTTTCTTCTTGTTGACCATCTTCTCCCTCGGTATTATCTTGTTGCCCATCTTCTCCATTTGTATTTTCTTCACCATTAGCAGTTTCTCCATCACCGCTGGGATTATCTCCGTCATTAGTAGTTTCTTCTGTTTGATCAGGGCTACCTTCCTCCGCAAAACTGACATTCTCAAATAATATAAGAGAAGCGAAGATCAGTAACACACTGATGATAAAAACTTTTAATCGTTCTTTCATATAATATATCTCCGTCCCTTGTTAAACTCGTATTAATGGAAGACATCCTCCCACACCTAGGTATTTGAGCAAGATTCATACCACAAGCCTAAAACAGAGATATCATATTGTAATTTATGAGTTTATTTAGAAAAAGGCCCCATTACAGGTTACTACTTATATATAAATAGATGACAAAGAAAAGGCAGGTGTCAAAAATTTATACACAATATTTAGACAAAAAAGGCTATTATTTAATGGAAAAAGGCCATTAATGAGGATTTTACTAGATTTTTTAAACTCCATCTCCAACACACAGTAACATCTGTACCTTGAATCCTAAAGCTGCGGAAACGGATTCATATTTAATCATTGATACCTGGTCCAACCCATTAATTTCCAGCACTGAAAAAATAGCGTCATTATCATCGCAATAGATCCAACTAATACCCTCTGAATTAAGATCAATAGAGCCTCCTGGTTCTAGATCTTTAACTGCCAGAAATTTGGTGCATTTATGAAAAATGCGGGAACCCATTTCAATAGATTGTTCTTCAGAAAGATGTACAACTCTTTTATAATTTAACTCAGGAATACCCAAAACAATGTCAGACTCATCTACACCCATATTGTTTAATAATTTCAAATAGTTTTGCGATGCTTTGGGTAAATATTCAAGTAATAACTCAATGATAGGCATTAAAGGGACATTGCCCACATTGTAAATGTCCTCAGAAACAAGATGTATACTTTCTTGTTGGTCATCTTGCGTCACAAGTCCCGCATCTAACTTTCGTACCTTTTTATCAATGATCTTTTGTTTTCGATCATATAAAAGATAGGAATCTTTGTCCTTCCATTCAGTTTCCTTAACCTTTCCATCATCTAAAGAAAGTTCAAATAACCCCATTCTCAAGCCCAGCCAGTTGTAATTATTATTATTTTTCTGATAGGCATTAAAAAAACGAAAAAATACCCCTTTTTCAGTGTTCAATAGTCCATGATCATTAAAAGGAAAAATAACATACTCTACCCAATTACCTTCTGGCTTTTTTTGAATATAATCTTTTTCTATTTCCTCATATAAACAAGAAGAAAATAGAACACAAACTGATAGAATTAATATTATCTTTCTTCTTAAAAGGAGAATAAATAGAGGCAACAGCAGTAATAACGACATCAAAAAATTCATTGAAGAATTCGATGACTGAATGCTGCATCCTCCTATATTTACATTTTCTCGATCAGTTTCGGTAATCCTCTTTTCCGAATAAAACGCTGGATGATTTTCTAATAAATTGGGATTAATATCCCCAAATGTATCCACTAAGCCTTTTTGAGCAAAAGCATCTACAATTATATTTCTAAATTTTTCTTGAAACAAATACTCTTCACTATCCAATAAAGCTTGGTAAAACATTTCTAAATAAGGTTTTAAGGAATCCTTCATTTCAACTAGCGCCATTAAAACAATATGATCGGCAAATGATTTTCCTACTTCGTTATCTTTTACTTCTGCGATAATCTTCCTTCTGATTTCCCACAAAGTCGAAGCAAAAGCCAAACCAAGAACATGGGGATCCATATAAGTAAAAACGTTATTTTCTCCATCAAAAGAAACTGAATTTTCTACTGTTCTCAAATAAAAACCTTCACCTTTATCTGAAACAAATTTAGGATTTTGATTACTGCATCCAGCTAAAAAGATTTTTCCAATTTCAGGTGAATCCAGCATCGAAGCTGAAATATAATCTGCCAATCCTTCATGAATAGCAAACCAGTTGAAAGATGTTTCTTTCTTAAATGATGTGATCTTATAGATTAAAGAATGACTAGCTTCATGAAAAATCACTGATGGATCTAATCCGGTATGAACAGGCAAACAGGTATTTAAATCCTCCTGAGCAAAGAAAATCAAATCATCTTTTTCAAAATCATAAGCAGCATTATTCCGATGACTCTCATCTAAACATCGGTCAACTTTTTCTGTTTTACCATCATTACAGACAATTACTTTAAAAGTATTTCCTTGCCTTATTGGCTCTAATTCTTGAATATCTGCCAATAATAATGAATTAGACAATAATCTCCAGTAACTAAAAAAATAATGCAAGTGTTCATAAGTATTGGCAACAATTATATGGCTAGGGACCTCGTTTAAAAAGTAACTCTCAACACTTTTATATTCATCAAAAACTGCAGCCGGCGAAATTAAAAAATTATCTTCACTGATTTCTGCCATTTTGAAAAAAAACAAATCCAAAAACTGTCCTCGTAAATGAAAAATGTGCAAGTTTTGAACAATAGATTCAACACCTTCAAGGGTTCGTTGATGAAAATCTAAAGAGGTCTTTTGGTTTTGAAAATTTATACTTTTATAACTTTCCTTTGGTATCAACCATCCTTGAATTTGGTCATAAGCAACAGAGCTGGCACCTTCATCTGTAGAATTAACTATATCAGCAGGTTCTTCCATTAATGGGATATTTGGATACCGGGCATATCCTACATAATCATAATAACCACACAATACGATGATAAAAGTGCTTAAAAAAGCCCATCTTCTCATTTTGATTTCTCTCATTGATTTATTATTGATCCTATCATATCCAAATTTTTGTCTTTTTGTAAAGCTTCCTCTACCTATTGACAGCCCAAACAATTAAGTAAATTTGAGGTAATAGTTCCTATTTAGGTTCTTAACGGATATCTTTGACCTAGAAATTATTTTGATTTATTTTGATATAGACGCAATTTTTTGCATATTTGAGATGACAGTAATTTTATAACATGGTAGTTATGAGAAAAATTTATCAGGAGGATATATGTCTGGAGTAAACAAAGTAATAATAGTAGGCCGCTTAGGAAAAGATCCCGAGATTAGGAGTACTAATTCCGGAACACCTGTAGCTTCTTTATCTCTTGCTACTAGTGAATCATGGGTCAACAAAGAAGGCCAAAAAGAAGAAAAAACAGAATGGCACAACGTTGTACTGTGGAGCAAACTAGCCGATTTGGCGGGACGTTATTTAAATAAAGGACGACAGGTATATATTGAAGGAAAGCTCCAAACTCGCTCCTGGGAAGACCAAAATGGAATGAAAAGATATACTACCGAAATTGTGGCTAATAATATGCAGTTTTTAGATGGGGCAAGAGCCAATAACAATGAAGTGGGGGGAGGGCAGTTCCAATCGAATAATTCTTATGCTAAACCAGAACCAACGCAACAACAACCTTCAAATATGGAAATCCCATCATTTACAAATACTCCTCAAGGAATCTCTTCTGAAGAAGACATTCCCTTTTAATAGTAGGGAGAGCGAATTACCTAAAATTTTATGAAAACCAAGCTTTACATAGGTTTTTAGGAGCAGTGGTAATCAATTTAACATTCAAACTGATACTTACACTTTTTGCAACTGGATATGGATTTAACATATTACAAGCTGGCATTTCGTCTCCAACGGATAGTTCCACTTCTCCAGAAGAAAAAAAGTTCTTTACTGGAGAATTTATTGGAGAAGGATCTTTTTTTATCCTACGCAACGAGAATCTAGATAATTATAACGAAAACAATTTATTGGTAGGATCAAAAGGGCAAATATGGCAATTAGGTTACTATACTAAATTAGGACTACTTACTAAGCATACTTTTAAAGACGAAAAATATTTTTTAAAAAAACCTTCTGAAATTAAACCATTAGTAAAGTTATTATCTTTCAAATACAATGACTCCCAGATGACCTACACTCTTGGTAGGTTTTATTATACTCTAAGTCCTTTTTCTCTTTTTTCTCCCTCCAACTTCTTTTCACCAATTGATATTTTATCGCATGATAAACAAGAACCAATTGATGCCTTTTTATATCAATGGCAAGCGGCACAATCATCAGAAATTCATTTCATACTATTAACCAATGCAAAATTTTTGTTCAGAGCCAAACATCAAGTAGATGAAGTTCAGTTAAATTTGAACGTTTTAGGGGTTAATAATAAGGACACTATTATCAGCGGAGATATCTCAACTCGTTTAAAATATTTTGGAGTCAGTTCTGAATTTGCTTTAACTCTAGATAAAAATAGTAAAGGCTATTTCTCACTGGCCTCCCAAATTAGATATCAAGTACCAACAACAATACTAGCGACACTGGAATTATATGTTAATGGTTTTGGGAAAAATGATCCGAGTGAATTTGATGCTTTTGAAGCCAGTGAAAGAGGTTCAGCTCCGTACTCCACAAATGCTTTGGGTCAAAGAATCATCGGTTCTCAACTAATTATTTATTTAACCCGTCATTATAACATCAACAACATAGCTATTCTAAACTTTCAAGATAGAAGTTGGGTCAGCCGCTTAGCTTTTAGTATTACTACCACCAATCACACCCTCAACCTTGGTGGATATTTTAGGGGAGGGGAAAAAAGAGAAAATGGAATACGACGTAGTGAACATGGAGATCGACAACCGGGTGGATTTTGTTATTATAAGTATATATTTTAACAAAATAAAAAAATGAGAAATTTGAATGGATTTTTACAACAACGTCAAATATATTAAACCCGTTAACAAAATAAGAATAAACTTATATATTCTTAAAGAGATTCTTCCCTTATTTTTTATTGGAATTCTTTTATTTTCAACCATTCTGGTTATTTTTCAAATTTTAAAACTTAGTCAAATGATCTTTGAGTATGGAATATCCTTAGAAACAATTTTCATATCTTTTTTCCTACTTGTTCCCCCCTTTTTAAATTTCACCATCCCTATTTCTTTATTTTTAGCTACTATTATTGCTTTTGCTCGTTTATCGAGCGATGAGGAATATACTGCTATGAATGCCGTGGGAATCAGCCTCTTTGATTTATATCCTGTGGTCCTTTGTCTATCTCTAGTTTGTTTTGGTATGACAGCATACGCATCATCCTATCTTGATCCCTGGAGCAAAAAATATTTTAATAACCATCTTGCTATGGAAGGAAAAAGTAAAGCGGCAATTCTTTTAAAGACTAAATTAAAAGCAGGTAGTTTTATTCAGGACTTTTTTGGTCAAACCCTTTACGTAACTGATCTATCCGACCAAAACTCCAAATTGAAAGAAATTCTTTTGGCTAGTAAAGCCAAATCATCTAATTCCTATATTTTCTCTAAAGAAGGAGAGGTTATAGCTGATGAGGAAAACAAAATTGCCGTACTACGACTCATAAATGGCGAATTCCACGGCAAATCTCCTCAAGAATATTATGAAATGATGACTTTCAAACAAGGAGATATTGACCTAGTAGAATTATTTGAAAATACCATCAGTTTTTCGGCTCGTGAGATTACTAACCACTATCAGGCTATGTACCCTAACGAAATGATCCGCTATATCGAGAGCAAGAAAAAAGTATTGGATCATCATTATTACCGAGCTATTTTCTTACTAAATCAAAAACTTTCTCTTCCATTTGCTTGTATTATATTTGGATTATTTGGCATGCCCCTTGGTTTGCAAGGACCACGAAGTGGTAAGTCAAGAGGTTATGTAGTAGGCATTATAACTATCCTTGTATACTATTTATTTATAATGATAGCCAAAAATCTAGCCGAACGTGGTTTAATTGATCCTATATTAGCTTCATGGGGACCAAATATATTTTTTATGGGAGCCGCAGTATTTTATTTTCATAGGAGAAATCAAAGAATGATAATTGAATCACCTATGTTCTATGCAATAGAGGGATTCTTCTTTAAAGCTATTAGCAAACTAAAAAACCTATTCTTCCGGTCCAAAAGAAGGTAATTAATGATATTTTTTAAGTATATCGGTAGAGATTTTTTAAAATATTATCTTATAACGATATTTTTTTCGTTAGGAATTTTTGTATTAATTGATTTTATCGAAAAGAATCCTAATTATTTTGTGCGATATAATGCAGATTGGTGGACCATTACTCAATATTATCTCTTTTCGGTTCCCGAACAGTTTATCCTATTCTCCCCCTTAGCAGTACTATTAGCCGTAATAATCACCTTAATCCTTTTATCCAGAAATGCTGAAATTGTGGCCATGCAATCTTGTGGGTTATCGTTATTTCGTATAACGTTACCTTTTCTACTTTTGGCTTCACTTATTTTCTTTGTCAATTTAGCGATAATCAATTTGTTGGTTCCCTTTTCATCAAAAGCTCTTCAAAGATTAGATCGAACCTCCATTAGAAAGAAATCCAATTCAATTGATATCATGGATAAAAACTGGATAAAGGAAAATAATCGATTTTACAACATACAACACTTATCTAGAGATAAGAAAACCTTGTCGGGAATATCTATATTTGAGTTCGCCGATGGTTTTAACTTAAAAACAAGAATTGATGTAAAGAAAGCTAAATGGAATCAAGAAAAAAATACCTGGGACGCTTTTAATATTTCTACTAGTACTTTTTCTAAAGAAGGTCTAGTGAGTACCAATTTTACTCCATCAAGGGAACTTCATTTACCCGGCAAACCCACAGAATTAACCTACATTGAACAGAAACCAGAACAAATGGGCTATAGCCAACTTGCAAAATTTATTGAAAAGAATACTCTTGAAGGAATTGACGTTTCTCAATTGGAAGTTGAGTTATATCTAAAAATCGCCTACCCGTTTATTAATATCGTCATGTGTATTTTAGGGATCCCTTTTGCTTTAATCAAAGAACGTAGTGGAAGTATGGCGCTAGGCATTGTAATTTCCATTGGTATAGGTATGGCTTACTGGGTTGTATTATCCATCTGCCGAACCCTAGGCAGAACCAATGACCTTCATCCTTTCATTGGAGCTTGGGGAGCTAATATTATCTTTCTTTTGTTGGGAATTTATTTACTAAAAAGAATTAATAAATAACGCGAGATATAATTCAAGTTTGAAATGAACAATTTGTCGAGCTGTGGCTTAATCATTGTCGAAGATTGGCTAGAACGGTTTTGGTAAGAGAATCAGTGTCCCAAAAGATAACTCGAATTTGTTTTTGAAAATAGTTATACGCTAAGGTAGCTGGTATAGCCACAAACAATCCGACAGCTGTAGCTACCAATGCTTCGGAAATACCGGCCATAACTGCATCAACTCCACCAGAAATATTTAATGATAAATCTCTAAAAGCTTTGATAATTCCTAAAACTGTTCCAAATAAACCTATAAATGGAGCATTACTACCAACAGTCGCCAAGAATACCAGCCTTTTTGATAAGCGTTTACGTTCTAACAAGGTTTGACTCTCCATTAGCTCTCCAACATATACAGATCCCTTATCAATATTTTCTAAACCAACCCTTAAAACCTGAGATTGAACGGTTGGTTTTTGGGTTATATATTCAATAGCTTCATTTACTTTCTTATCTTTTAAATATAATAATAAATTGGCCGTCAAACCTGAATCTCGATTTTGTCTAAAACTAATATAAACAGCTCGTTCAATAATCACTGCTAAAGAGAAAAAACTCAGTACAATTAAAATCCACAGAACCCATTCACCGCCCGATGAAGTAAGTTCTAATAGGTTAGCTGTTAAATTCATTAATCCCCCCTAATAAGTTCTATCATGTTAAGAATTAGATCTTTGTTGCCTCACGATATTGTATCTACTGAATCTTGAGTATGTCAACTGGGTAATTTAAAGTATTAGACAATTTTTTAGGAAATAAGACTGTATTTTCAATCTGAATTAAATTATATTAACTTATGAAGAGTAAATATTCTTAATCAATTCTAACAAGTCAAAATTGTTTAATTAGTCTATTAGATAACATTGTATTTGGATCAATAGAATGACAAAAAAAAAGAAAAATTTAATTACCTCAAAATGGTATGATTTGGCAGTTAGCGACTTTGATATGGCTATTATAGCTTTTAAACATAATAAGCTTCTTCATTGTGCCTTTAATTTACAACAAACGAATGAAAAAATTTTAAAAGGATTGTTCATCAGTATTCACAACGATCAACCTCCATATATACATGATTTAGCAAAACTAGCCACTTTAATAACTAATAAAAAAACCGAATTAAAAGTGTATAATAAATTATTTACAGGGCTAAATCCTTATTATATTCTGGCTAGATACCCAACATATAGAGAGTCCTTATCTCAATCCTTAACCAAAGATTCACTTAATAGCTATATAAGTAAAACAGAGGAATTATTGAAATGGGCCGAACAATTGTTGAAATAGAAGAAGTTTCTATCAAATATGGTAAATTACTTGACTCTCTGTTCGATAATATTGAAATCAGGCTATTCGGTTCTTACTACCACCGTAAATCCCATAAATATAGTGATATTGATTTAGCAATCATAAGTACTGATTTTTTAGGAATGGACTATATTATTGCGTTAAAATTATTAAACCGACTAAAAGTAAACATAGACAATGACATAGAACCTATCGCTTTGACCCCACATGAATTAACGGATCCACAAATTGGATCAATAGCTTTTGAAATCGCCCAAAACAGTCGAATTATTTTTAAGTCTTCGCTTTGATTACTTCCCAGGAGTGAACTTTTATTTAATACGGTTTCTGCCCTACAATATTTCCTCTTGGATCATAATTACATACCCAAATTTGTCCTTTATCTGGACAAATTGTCATAGCACATCCGAGCGTTTTACTTTCCGCCCATACAACCTGGGTATAATGACCACAAACTTGTCCACTTTGGCAACTATTGCTTTCATAATCATAATACTGTTTTTCATCGTCCCAGTTAGTAACTGGAACACTAGATGAAATATCTTGCACCGAATCTGTACCATCACTAGATGAAAGGGCACTTGCCCAATAGATATTTTCCCCATATTTTTGAGCATATGATCCACTACTCGGTCGATGTTTCATTTTACAATTGTTTTGTTGAGCTAAATAATCCGCCCATTCTTTGGCAAAAGAAGCTATCGTATTGGACCACGTCAATCCAGACACCCCAACATTAGCTCTAGCTCTATTATGAGCATCTGTAATACCAGCAAGGACCCCTGTCTCACTACTTGATTCTTGATTGTCATCTGAAGAAGTTGACTCTTCTGATGGAGAGCTATCATCCGATGATTGACCTTCATTTGATGGAGATCTATCATCTGAGGATTGCTCTTCATTTGACTGAGTACTATCATCTGACGTTTGCTCTTCATCTGATGAGGAACTATCGTTCGATGTATGTTCTTCACTTGATTGAGAACCACTATCCAATATCTGGTCTTCATCACTACAACTAACACCAATTAATACTAAAATAACTAAAAACACATAGGATTTTTTCATATCAATAACTCCATTAATTTACATGAACTTCTACTAAGTTTAATAAAATAAATATTTGTAAAGCATACCAGAAAATTTACTAAATCTTCTAAATACTGTGTGCTATCCGTATTCTGTAGCTTGATTCAGGGTCAGAACCAGGCGTTCCAGAATACAGATAACCGCATATACTGATTACGCTTCACGGATTTTTTCTCAATTAGCTAATCGATTACAAAAACACAAATATACATATAATATTAATATTTTACATGATGAGCATGAAAATACGAGATCAAATATTTCAAAAGAAGTAATATTACAGAAAACTTTCAACTGATAGTCGCACAGTAATTATTTACATTATTACAGAATGTGGTATAGTGTAATTCGAGGTGTTTGAGTGATTATAAATTTTGCTAATAAAATCGCTAGAGACATTTGGGAAAAAAATAGTTCTAGAACCCTGCCTAAAGATATTTGGATTCGTACCAAAGCTCTATTGACAATAATGCATTCTACTCAAACAATTGATGATTTAATAATAAGAGGTCAACCTCCAAACATTAGACTTCATAAACTAAAAGGAGATCGAAAAAAATATTGGAGTGTAACGATCAAACTGCCTTGGTGCATCACTTTCAAATTCAAAAATGGTGAATTCTCTGAGGTTAAGATTGAAAACTACCATAGAGGTTAATTATGATTAAAAATCCAAATCCCTTGCATCCTGGTAAAGTCTTGTCTGAAATTTATATGAAAGAAATGAACCTTAATCAAACGGAACTTGCCTCCCTTTGCCATTGTTCTCCACGAAAAATTAATGAAATTGTTAATGAAAAGCGAGGTATCTCTCCATCTTTTGCTATTATCCTTGAAAAAGTGCTCGATACTTCTGCTGAAATGTGGGTAAGAATGCAAGCAGAATATGATCTTTGGGAAGCAAGGCAAAAAGTTGCCTAAAATGTAAAAGTCTTAACTCGTCATCCGAATATATTATGAACATATTTAATACGGTTTCCGCCCTACAATATTTCCCCTTGGATCATAGTTACAAACCCAAATTTGTCCTTTATCTGGACAAATTGTCATAGCACATCCGATGGATTTACTTTCTGCCCATACAACCTGGGTATAATGACCACTTAGTATTCAAATAAAATTATTCTATATAGTATGTTTCGGAAAAAAAATTATAACATTTATTAAAATAATTGTAAAAAATGAAACCAGGTCTTAAGATAGGATTTGAAAAAAATAAAATATACCAGCTACCTATTCATCCAGACGATAATTGACTCAGTTAGATAGAATAAATAACCTTTTAGTTTGAGCATACCTTTTTTTAAAAACAGAAACAATTGTCCTAATCTCCACTCTACTTCTTTTTATCAGCCTGGAAGAGGATAAATTCTCCTTACATAATTTGATTTGAACAGCCATTATTTGTTTTTTTAATAATGATTGAACAAGACCGTTTTTTAGTTTTTTTTTATCTCATTTCCAAGATGTTTTTCAAATTCTAGTGGGGTCAAATGCTCAGACTGAAAGCCATTTACTATCGAATTTAAATGGTAATTCACTTCCATAGCGACTGAATTAGCCAATATTTTGAAAGAAAGTGGGATTAAATACTGCAAAATACTCATCAAGAAAAACAAGGTCAGACAAATATCTATTATTGCCAGACCTTGTTTATTCCGCCAATGAGACCTACGTCTTCGTAAGTAAAATTGATTGTTCAATCATTTCCTCCAAATAGCTCTTCATAAGCACTTTTAATTTCCTCATTGGATCCCAATTCTTTATTTTCGGTAAATTTAGAAGCCAATACGCTCACCTGATTTTTCATTATTTTTTTGACAAAGCCTAATAACGCTATAGAAGAAAAAGTTATCAAAGATAGAAGTAAAATATATTCCAAAATAACTTGTCCACTTTTCCCATTTACTTTTTTCAAGTCAAGTTCTCCTTTTTTAAAATGTCCTTATTTTATAACCAAGATTTCCCTTCTTTAATCGAACTCGAAATTTTACACATCACACTTCTGTAAGAATCAAACAATTAATAACCCTAGCAAAATAGATACCATCTAAAGAAAAAAAACATTCGTGCTTGCAAACACCGAAGATGATTACTTTATTGAAATTTTGTCGAGTTTAAGATAGCATGATAAAAGGGATGAGAGTGTAGTCTTCTGATATCTCCCGTCTATATTTGATACTAAATCAAAGGGGAAAGCATGACCAAATTATCTTTATTGTTTTGCGGATTTGCTGTTATACTTGTCACATCTTTTCTTATAATGATTAAGCTTACTATTAACCTGGTTCCATCTTTAGAGACCAATCAAAAAACATCTATGAATGTAGCATCATCCCAACCTACTGCCACCACCACTAATACCAAAAATAGGACGATAACAAGTGAAAGTTTTTTCTATGATTTAATTGGAGCATCAAATACACAACCAGAGCCCAGCATAAATGGCAATATTGATGATAATGATGATACTAATCATACTGAAAATCCATCAGAACCAACCATTACTGACAATACGCAAAACACTTTAGATTCCACTGAATCAGATGATTCTGATGAATCCGATACAACTCAAGATCCTAATAACCATCCTGAAGCTACAACTATAACTGGTGTTTCTCGTGAAGATCATCTAGACGATTTAAGTATCCATTCTAACAAACGAAATGTCTTAAATTTTACGATCGATGGAGGCATTTATCATTCTCTCGAAGAAATAACTCAAAAAATTATAGAACTTGAGAAAAAAGGATTTAATGCCTACTTTCTAAATACTATGTTAAATAATAAAAAAGCATACCTATTAAGAATAGGTCTTTTTGATAACCAAAAAGAAGCTTTAAACATTGCTTTTAAACTAAATAAAGAAGGAGTCAAATCTGAAGTACTCCCCATGGTCCAATAAAATATAAGGTTAAACATAATCTAAGGTGCGATAACCAGAAAGGTATATCACACTTAACTGAAGTGTAAAAAGTGTAAAAAAGGAGAATATACAAAATGGAAAAGAATAAAGCAGTTGTTATTATGGCAGGAGGAAAAGGAACACGATTGTGGCCCTTAAGCACAGCCGGAGAACCCAAACAATTTATATCTTTAACCGATGATAAAACCTTGATCCAAGAAACGGTTGGCCGCCTGCTGCCTTATTATGATGAAAAAGATATCTTTATTGTAACCAACAAAGCTTATCAAAATCTGGTCAAACAACAATTACCTAATATACCTGATGAAAATGTATATTTTGAACCGGCCTCCAGAAACACGGCTCCATGCATTGCTTTAATTTCTTATATATTCCAAAAACGTTATCCACCAGACACTACCATGTCGGTACTTCCATCGGACCACCTTATTTCAGATGAAAAAACTTTCATAGATATCTTAAAATACACTAATCAAAAAGCCTGGGAAGAAAAAACCCTTTTTACCCTTGGAATAAAACCCGATTTTCCTCACACCGGCTTTGGATACATACAATGTAACATGACCGACAAAACAAACAATAACCAACATTATAATGTTATGCGCTTTGTAGAAAAACCCGATGAAACAAAAGCCGCTCAATATCTAAAAGAAGGAAATTATTTTTGGAACGCGGGTATGTTTGTTTGGCGCCTTGATATTATATTAGAGGAACTAAATAAATATGTTACCTCCACAATGGAACTATTAAAACCATTAGCTGAGATTCCCAACACACAAGAGCAATCCTTTTTAGAAGAACACTTTGATAAATGTGAATCCATATCAATCGACTATGCGGTAATGGAAAAATCAGATCGTGTTTGCTGTACCCCAGCGCAATTTGGATGGAACGATATAGGAAGTTGGACCGCGGTCAAAGACATAATGGAAAGAAAAAATGACAATTATCCCGTATGTAAGAATCTAGTTCAAATTGACAGTTCAGATAACATGGTTCATGCTCCACAAAAGAACATTTCTCTAATAGGTGTTAAAGATTTAGTTATTGTGGAAAAAGGAGACAACATATTGATCTGCACTGGAGAGAGAGCTCAAGAGGTAAAAAAACTAGCTACTTAAAATTGGAGAGAACATTGCCCTCAACTAAAGTTCACAAAGAATTCAATTCGTTTAAAACAACTAAAACCAACACTAGGTTGATGTACCACAAAACCCAAGAGACTTCTTCCTCTCAAACAGCTAACCAAGTGCTTATTATTCTTCATGGCATCCTTGAACACAGCTTGAATTACAATAAGCTAATTGAAAAAGTATGTCAAAAAGGAATTACCGTATATGCCTTCGATTTACAGGGACACGGAAAATCTTCAGGAAAAAGAGCTCATATCGAAAAATTTTCTCATTTTGTAGATGATTTAGACGAATTCATCAAATTTGTTTTAAAAGATTCTAAAAAACGACAACTTATCCTCTTGGGTCATAGTATGGGTGGTCTTATTGCCAGCTACTACACAGCCAATAATGCTAACAAAGTATCCAAATTAGTATTACTTTCTCCTTGCTTAGGTTTTAAGGCATCTTGGTCCCATCTAGCTGAAAAACCCTTAGAAATTTTTTCTTCTTTTTTTCCCAATTTTTATTTCAAAAATATTATAAACATCAAACACCTTACCCATGACAAAAAAATGTTAGATCATATCGCCAATGATCCTTTAAGACAAAAACAGTTAACAGCCAAGTTCCTATATGAATTTCATCTCGCGGTAAAAGATTCTCTAGCTTTAGCTGAAAAAATAACGGTCCCAACTCACATATTTCAAGCTGGACACGATCCTCTAGTTTCAATAAGCAAAAGCAAATTGTTTTATGCCTATGTTAATAATCAGGAAAAAAGTTATACGGAATACCCTAAATTGTATCATGAAATAATAAACGAAAAAGAACGTTCACATGTCATTAAGGACATTATTGAAATATTATAGAGGCTCAGTTGGCAACTAATATTTTCATCTTCATCCTTAAGCTGAAAAAAAAGCTCTTAAGAGAATATGGCCTTATTTGTCTAGCTCATTATTTCCTTTGGATCATGGTCTTTTTACTTCTATTTCCCTTTATTACTCAAATTTTTGGTTCCCACCCCCATGTGTTATTGATAACTTGTTTTACCCTCATCGTTATATTACACACCATAGTTCTCCAGCCTATTAAACATCAAATAAGTAATCCAGAGGTTTTGTTAAATAAGTTAGAAGATTTAAATCCCAACTTAAGGGGGGTCGCCTGGACCCTTTGGAATCATGCCAAGACAAGGTCCTCTTCTTATTTTATCAAACAGATCATAAAAAATTTCAAAAGCTTAGCTAACAACCTACAAATACCATCTATTAAATCCTTCATAAATATTAAAAACTATTATTATCAGCTTATTTTAGTAGTTCTCATAGGAATTCCATTAGTCCTAATATTTCCTGATACTTTTAAAAACACTTACCATGAGTCATTAAAAAGTATCCAAGAAATTAATCTACCTCTATACACTGCCACTATCGATGTTGATATAAAGAATATTCAAATAACCCCCCCCTTACATACACGCCTCGAACCCTATGTTGTTGACGATTTTAATGATCCTACTTTTGAATTAAAAGTACACGCTGGATCTAGACTGCTGATATCCGTTGAACCAACTAATCTACTTAAATCCGAAATGGATAAATTTGTTATCCAGTATCAAAGAGAATCAAAAAAAGAGATGTCTTATGGGTTTTACCTAAAAGAAGACTCTGAAGGTAATGTATTATGGAAAACCAACTTTTTAATACTTCAACCTGGGAAAATAATCTTTGCAAAATTCGATGAAACAAAATTAATAGGAAAGAGTAAACAGTTTTACCCAGTAACATTAATTCCAGATCAAAATCCCTCAGTAAATATGACTATTTTAAATCCCAAGAAAGATTATTCCGACAGAGATATAGTTGCCCTAGAAACTAATGCAACTGACGACTTCGGCCTTCAACAGCTAGAAGTTGTATATAAGATAAACAATAGCTCGCCCAGACGAGAAACCATAAGAAAATTTTCATCGAGTCAACGTAAAACCTATCATGAGAAATATAAATGGAACTTATTTGTTATTCCTTTGCAATCTGAAGATCAAATATCATTCTGGATCGAGGCCAAGGACAACGATCGAATAAGTGGACCCAATATTGGCCAATCTCATATAGAGACTATTACCATCCAAGGAGCCTATGACAAACACTTGGATAACCTAGTTGATCTTAGAAATTTGAAAATTTCCTTAATAAACAATTTAGCGGACTATTTAACCGTTAAAATAAAAGTCCTGAGTCCCAAGCAAATAATAGATAATACCAAAGATATTGTTAAAAAAATTGATAAATTGAATTACAATTTATTAACCAATCCTTTAGGGGATACTTTCTTAATGAGACGTCTAAATATTGAAAGCTCAAAGTTTAAACGTTTTTATTATAAACTACTAAGACAAGTACAAAGACATAAAGATATTGCCTTTGAAAAAGATATTGCTTTTACGCCCGGTATACCTATTCATGAAAACCTGATTTATTTGATTCATGATATTGTTCAGAATCAGGAAATCTCTAACATCATCCATCGATCCGAAGATTTTTTTGCCGCTTTTCAAAGATTGGAAAAGCTTTTGCAAGACTATAAACGTAATCCTAGTGAACAATTAAAGAAAAAAATTGAAAGAGCACTGCAAGAAGTAAAAACGTATCTACAAGAAATGCATCTGGCTATGGGAAATAAATATCGAGAAATGTCAATAGGCAATATCAATAAAGAAGCCATAGAAAGACTAAGAAAAAACAACCTAACTGAAACACTTGATAAAATAGGGAATTCGCTAGACTCTCTTGAAATAGAAGATATAGAAAAACAATTAAGTCACTTAATGGAAGAATATTCCAAAACGATAAATGATATGAGTTCTGCTACTAGACAACATAATCAGCAAAAATATAATGATCTCATGAACCAATACCAAATGGCGATGAAACAATTAAACTCAGCTCAAAAACGACAAAATCAAATCTATAAACAATCACAACACAATCAATCCCCAGGCCAACCATCAGGCCAACCATCAGGTCAGTTTCCCGGACAATTTCCTTCTTCCCAAGAAGAGGCCCTATATCAAAAGCTGAGTCAAAAACAAAAAAAAGTTGAATCAACCCTTAAGGCCATGAACAAATATCTTTCTGGTCTTGATGGTACTTTATTAAATACAGATAGTCTCAAAGATGGATCTAAATCAATCAGTCAAGAAATAAAAAAGGTCCATCAATCAATTGATCAGAAATCATTTAAACAAGCTCACTATCATATTGAGAGGACCAAAAACAAAATCGACCACCTTCAAAATAGATTTGAAAAACTGGCACAAGAAATGAAACAGTACATAAAGAAAGCTGGTCATAGTAAAAATAGAAATCAAAGACAACGATTTGGGAACCATATTATTTCTGATCACATTTCATTGGAACATACATATGAAATAGATAAAAAATATAGAGAAGATATTATCGACTCAATGCAAGAATCTTATCCAGAAAGCAATAATGTAGATATTGATTTATTTTATAAACGAATTGTAAAATAATTATGCTAGAATAAAGAGGTACCACATGCAATACAATCAACTGGCAGTATTATTTCCCATTATTGTTCTAACATTAATTAGTGCTATTTTAACTTTATACCTGGGATCTAGAACTGGTTGGTGTGGTTTAAATAAAACTGAAATGTTGAACAACCGTAGAATCAAAAAAAGAAAACAAGCTAAAATTCGTGCTATTAAAAGAGAAAAGGAATTAATTAAGCGTCGTAAAGAAGAAGAAAAACGAGCCCAAAAAGAGAGGAATCAGGAAGTTAAAAAACGTGCGGGTTAAAAAAGGACTTTAAACCTTGAAAACTATCAATATATTTATATTCCTATGCTTATCGTTACATTTAAAAGCCTATCCACTAGCAACTTCCTGGCACCAAATAAATACTCCTCATTTCCAAATTATCTATCCATTTGAACTTGAAAAACTAGCTCAAAGAACCGCTAACCTCCTTGAACATATTTATCATCCAACATCCAAAGCATTAAATTATACGCCAGCTAAAATAGCTATCGTATTGCATAACAAAACAATAGAATCTAATGCCTTTGTCCATTTAACGCCTAAATCAGCCCATTTTATTACCACTCCACCCCAGTCATGGGATTTTACCAATGAGTGGATAAATGGAACCGCTATTCACGAGTTTAGGCATATAGTACAATTTGATAAACTTCAGTCAGATTATTATAAAATTATCTATTACCTATTTGGGGAGTTAGGAGTATCAATATTTATTAAAATTTTTACTCCTGACTGGTATTTAGAAGGAGACGCGGTAGACGCGGAAACCTATCTAACAAAGGGTGGTCGAGGTAGGATCCCAGAATTTATCTTACCTATAAGAGCCAATGTATTGGCAGGAAAAGATATCTCTTATGACAACGCCTATTTAGGTTATCATGACCCTAATATTAGTGTTTATGCACTTGGCTATCTACTAATTACTCATATTAAACGTAAATATGGGAACAATAAATGGAACTATGTTTGGGATGGCTACACTTTAGAAGACATTACTAAAAAGGACATTGATAAAATTTATAAAGATACCATTGATGACTTATGGAGCATATGGATCAAACAAATAGATGGCTTAAAACTTACACCTGCCACTGTTATTAGTCAATCAAATGATCCTATCTACACTAACTATTATAAACCTCACTTTATTGATCAAAACAAAGTTGTCGCTTTTAAAAGTGGTTATGGTGATATTACTTCCCTAGTTATTGTAGATTCTCAAGGACAAGAAGAAACTATTGCTTATCCCAATATTGGTCCCAAAGAATTTTCAGTCAATAAGGATAAAGTTTTATGGAACGAATATATTACCGATCCACGTTGGGAACATGTTAGCAACACGGAAATTAGAATTTTAAATATCAATAGCAAAAAAATAACTTCATTGGCCCATAAAAAACGGTTTTTTGCTCCAGCACTTTCACCTGATGGTAAAACAATTATCGTAGTTCATGTCTCTGAAGACAGCCAATATCGCTTGGTTTTACTAGATGCTAAGACTGGTGAAGAAATAAAAAGACTGTCCAATCCGGAAAATGAATTCTTGATAACCCCTAAATGGTTAAAAAATAATAAAAAGATTGTAGTAGTTAAGGTGCATCCTCTTAACGGACAAACTCTTGCCATAGTTGATCTCAAAACGGGGCAGCACCAAAACCTTCTTCCTTACAGTTTTGATACTATTTCCTCGCCCTTTTGCTATGGCTCCTACATATTTTTCAATTATTCATATTCGGGTATCGATAATATTTACGCTTATAATTTGAACGACCAATCTGTTTACCAAGTAACTTCTCGCAAATTAGGCGCTTTTGACGCTGCGGTATCTGAAGATGGTCAAACTATAATTTTTAGTGATTATACTCCTAATGGTCGAGTTATTGCAAAGATGCCTTTTAACCCTCCAAGCTGGATTCCCCTTGAACAGGTTGAAATCAGAAAGATTAATTACTCTCCAGCTACCCCCCCTACTACCTCTACTACCCCAACGACCAATAAGAAAGCCCTTAAAAGTAACGACCTAAATATTTTTCAAAACATTACTGTTAATAAGTACCCTTCCCAAGAATATAGTGTTCATAAAAATATTATCAATATCCACAGTTGGGGAATTGATCCTATCATGACTCTCCTTGGTAATACTCTTAATTTTGGTATTCAATCCAAAGATGTCCTGGATACAACAAATTTGATATTAAGTTACGAATATGATTTAGATTACAAAACCAATCGAACAACAATTGATACAAGTTATAAGGGATTTTACCCCATTTTAACCATATCTGGAAATCTTGGTGAGAGAAGGTTTGTAGATGAATATAATAACGAACACATATGGACCGAAAACAAAATAAATTGGGGTGTTCTTATACCACTTTTTAAGAGCATCACTGGTGGATATTTAAAAACTATTGACCTAACAACCTCCTTCACTCATGGACAAATCTCTAATAAAGATTTTTGGGACGAATCATATTCAGAACTAAACGGTTCCTTACACGCGATCAATTATGGTTTAGCTTTAGGTAGAATGCATAAACCCAGTCTTTTAGATCTAAAACCTCCATGGGGGCAGACAATACATTTACGTTATCACCATACCCCTCTAGGAGGTGACAACTCGGGAAGCCTTTTTACTATTGACAGCACCTTCTTATTTCCCGGCTTGACCAGATTTCACAGCTTTTCTTTTGATCTAGATTTCTTTTATCAACAAATTGATGAGTTTTATTTATTTGAAAATGACACTGGATATATTCGCGGCTACGGAGTTAAACCCCATAAAGAACTTATTGGGACTTCTTTTAATTATTTATTTCCTGTATTTTACCCGGACTATAATTTCTTTTCGTATATCTATTTTAAACGAATTAATACTAATTTATTCATTGATTATGGACAGAGTCTGGAGCCTCATCATCAAAAAACTTATCAATCTTCAGGAATTGAAATAACCTCTAATATCAACCTCTTTCGAATAAAATTTCCTTTTATGATTGGAATGGGGTTTTATTTTTTACCCGATGGAGAATGGTTATGGAGTCCTCAATTTTCAATGGGAGGAGTCTTTTAAACAGTTCAACTTTCCAATGAGAGATGGGTAGAATTGATTCAATGAATCTTCGTTCTT
>CAZJDM010000002.1:28547-74339 GCA_964544765.1 uncultured bacterium | reverse complement strand
ATTAAATTAGTTCAAATAAATGGAGTCAAGGTGGGGTTCAGGCCTAACTTACGCTCGATTGAAAGGTGTACTATTGGGAATTAAAATGGCTGGACTATCTATGCCATTTTCATCGATATGAGTTAAAAACAGTTGAGTATAAGGTGTGTTTCTTTTAGAGGAAAACACCAACCAGCGACTATTGGGAGACCAGCTATGCCAAGAGTTCATAGGTCCTCTATTACTACTATTTAATCTACGGGCCTTACCTCCATCAGCCGGAATAATAAACAAATTACTGTCAGGCCGCATTAATAGGGCATTTTTAGATTGAACATAAACTAACCACTTACCATCATGAGAATACTTTGGGAAACTATTACTCATGCCATTATTGGATGCACCTACAATGGGTACTGCTTTACCGCCTTTTCCGTGATTAAAAGGGATTTTGTATATGTCATATTTTAACTGGGGTTCTTTGGGATCTCCTGAAAATTTGGGAGCCACTTTAGGATCAATTTTTACTGAATAACCATTTACTTTCATCGTTTTTTTATTGATAGGTAGGGCTTTTCCTCGTGAAAAGGCTAGACATTCATTATTAGGGCACCAAGAAGAGCTGGCATTGACAAATTCTGGTTGGTCAGCGCCTGGAAGACTTTTTATCACTTTTGTTTCGGTGTCTAAGTATGCTAGATGACCTTGAAAGGGAAAGAATCCCATAGGGAAGGGTGAGTTGGGATAATTTATATCAAAGATTCTTTCATTAACAGTACCTACAACATATTTACCTGAGGGTGAAATAGCGGCCATAAATCCTAGGGTATGTTCTCCGCCTATTTCTTTCTGATAGGTATTCCAGGTAACTAATGAACCAAGAGTTATAAAAGTTCTTTTTTTAATCTGCGTTACAGTATAGGTTCCCTTGTCTTTGCCTAAGGGTCCATCGACATCCATTCCCAAGTATTTACCATCATAGCTAAAGGAATGACAGTTAACACAGGTAGGCGGTTTTTCTATGACGATTTTATATGCGGGGCTTTTTAAATCTCTGATCACCAAACTAATGTAGTTGCCGAGTTGTTTACCAATACTAACCATTCGATAAAAGAGAGATGCTCCTACATTGTCTTTGGAAAACTTGAAATTAAATTTACCTCGGGAAATAAGATGCTTATTTGGTTTGTCAACACCGAAGAACTCAATAGTGATATTTTCTTCTGGTGAGAATGATTTTAAAGTGTTCCACAATTCATTGGATGGGGTCCAACGAGTAGCGGTTAAATAGTCATCAGGGAGCTTGAATTCTACCGGATCATCGTCAGGGAATTCTGGTATTTTAAAAGGCTGGGGTTTAATTAATGCGTAGATGATATCAGTCGTGGCGGCAAAGGATATTTTGACGATCCATTTGGAGACTTCTTTATCTTCATCGTGCCATCGTATAGTAGGAGGAACCATATCAGGAGGATAGATTGAATTATCCAACGGGTGATCGATAGTAATGTTGCGTAGTCCAAAACGGAAAGAAGTGAAGACGTTTAAAATGATCCGAGCCCATGTGTGTGACTTCAAAAGAGTTTTAGTATTTGTTAGAAGTACTTCTTTATCTTGTATAGAATCAATAGGATGTTCAATGAATAGGAGTTCTTTATGGAGTACATCAATTTTTCTACAAGCACTTGTAAGGATCAAGAGAATTAAAAATACCAAAATATATGGTTTAAGTTCAGCTAATCCTTTTATATCATTCACTCCTGACCTCCTCATTGTTGAGTGTGAACAAATCTTTTTTTATTTTTTTGTTTCAGCTACCAATCGAAATCCAATATGACTGAATTTATCGTCCGGATAATCGCAGGTACGAAAGTCTGGTCGTATTAAGTCTTTTTTGACGTTCCAACCGCCTCCGCGGATTCCACGGCACAAGGTATTATCTCCTAACCAGGCACTTCCATCAGTAGGCGCACCTGTAAAATTATTGTGCCATACATCTTCTACCCACTCCATTACATTGCCATTTAAATCAAATAGACCATATCCATTGGCTAATTTAGTTTTCACAGGATGAGCATATAGATTTCCGATTGCCCAAGTGTTGTTAAAGTACCAAACGTATTTCTCGTATTGTGTATCTTGTTTCAGATAATAGTAATAAAATCCTTTATGATTTTTTTTATCATGCGCAGCATAATCATATTCTGCTTCGGTAGGTAGTCGATATACAGTTTTTCCTGATTCTAGTAACTCCTTTTGGCAAATATATTGAACAGCTAAAGTATTGTTGACGTTATTTAGATCAACTAAAGGGCAGTTGTTTAAACGAGCTGTAAAGTTTTTTGCTGCAAACCATGAGATATAAACCGCTGGAGAATTATCTTGTTGTTTTATATAAGGTCTATTTTCCCAGGGAGTGGTTCCCATCATTGTTTCCCATTGAGCCATAGTTATTTCTGTTTCTGATAATTGGAAACTCTTAATAGTGACTATATGAACCTTTTTTTCATGAGTAGAGTCCTTTTCTTTTCCCATGGTAAACGTTCCCCCAGGTAAGGTAACGAACTTTATGCCCAGTTGATCAATATTTTTATTGTGAAAATAGCTTTTTAATAAGTGGAATGAAAAGTTGTCATTAGTAGATGATTTGTTGTGAGCGATTGCAGGTGTCTTTTTAGTTGAGGTGTTTATAAGTTTGTTAATTATTTCACCTATAAGAAGATTGATTTTTTTATATTCTTTGATTGTATAAGAATATTTTTTTAACAAGTTACTAATTAAATCTAGTTGAGATTTTAGGTCGAATTCAGGTATGTCATTATTTTCTCTTAGGTTTATGAAAGAAGTAAGATTTCTTAATTTATTTTTTATGTTAATAGCAATTTCTTTTTTTATTTTGGTTGTTTCATAATGCTGATTATCATCGATATCTTTCATACCTTGACGATGAGGTTTACGAATGTACAAAGCCATTTTAAAATGGGATTTAAAATTAGTAATAGGAACCTTAGCAATAGGTGTTTTAGGTTGAGAACAGTCATTAAGACTGCAGTCTTTGACAATTATTAGGTCACGTTCTCGATAAAATGAAATATATTGGGATTCTGACCCTACTATTCCAATGCTAGTGAGGAGTGATCGAATTTGTTTTGTACATGAAGGAAAACATATCAAACCAAGAGTAATAAGCAGCAACAAACGCATTTTCATAGACGTATCCTTATAATTTTAATAAAAATTTACTTCATGTATGATTTTACAATTATTATTATTTCATATTTTAGGGATTATTATTACGATATTATTTGTAAAATTAGAATAATATTTAATATTCTTTTGATTCATCTAAGAAGATTTAAATTGAGGTCAGTCACAGTTTGGTATTTGTAATATACTTATATCTCCATTGCCAGCGGCTGATTCACCCCAGGAAGAAGTAGTTGACCCACTAAGATAGCATGTGTCGGTACTGGATGAATAAATGATGCCCCTATTCTTAGTGTTATTCATATTTGAATTATGTCGATGAACTTGTTCTATTATTCGTCCTGTTGCAGGATGAATATTGTATAAACGAGTGGTACTTACTGTTAATAGTAACTTATGGGTAGAGATCCATTCAATGTCATAGGGGTATTCGTTACCACTAAGAGAAACATTGAGTTGATACCACGAGTCTAGACCCCATTGTTTAACCCATTGTTCAGTGCAACTACTGTTGTATTTAACTGTAATTACATCTTGATTTCCTGGAGATTGATTTTCTTCAAATAAGTAACCTCGAGTTGTTGCTGCCAAATAAATATTATTGGAACTGTCAAGTGTGAGTCTATCTCCTTGATCATTATTTCCGGTACCTTCCTGAATTCCACATGTTGCTGATGTTCCACTGGAATTATATTTTTCCATCAGGATATCATCCCCTCCTCTATTAGTGATGTAGATATTACCTTCGGTTGAACCGGTCAAATATATGTTATTGGAACTGTCTAGCTTGATATCATAGGGAATAGAGTATGTGCCGCTTCTCCAATATTTAAGCCATGTAGTAGCTCCAGTGCTAGGATTAATTTTGGCAAAAAAACCATTGCCATCACATTTTCCAATGATTATTGGATTGCCCGATGTGTCTAGGTCAATACCTGTAGCAGCTTCAGTATAATCGGCGCTTGAGCATGCGGTAGAAGTTCGGCCCCATTGTTTTTCCCATGTTATGGTACCATCTGTTCCAGATAATTTAGCAAAGTAAATATCGTTATAGGAGCCAGCGGTTTCTCCTGTAACTAATTCACCATTGGTGTAACCAACTATAAATATATCGGTACCATTAATAGATAGGTCATGAATTTCGTCATTGTTACTTGTTCCCCAATTTTGTATCCATTGCAAAGAACCAGAACTATTATATTTGGCCACAAACATGTCGTATCCACCGTTAGCAGTGCTCTTGAGACTACTTGAGGTGCTACCGGCTACAATTATATTGCCACTACTATCCAGGGCAATCTCTAAAGCGGTATCGGTTGAACTAGCACTTCCTGATTGACTAGTCGCGCTTTCTGATCCGTATTGAAACAGGTTAAAATCGTGGTCATGAGTAAGGGTATAACCACTCCAGTAGAAAGAACCTGGGTTATCGTCAGTATTCTTTCCATTCATATAATATTCGCCATCAAAATCGCTCGGATTACTATTAATGGAATATATAGCTATTCTACCACCTTGATCATTACATTCATGAATTCCGGATTTTGATTGAAGATCTCCGTTACCATAAAGGTTATTTGTTTCAATCCAAATAGATCCTCCAGAGCTAGCCGAATGATTACCCCACGGACTGCTTCCACAACTAGGTGAGCCATTAGCCTTAATAGAGCCGTTTACTGTTAAAGTATTCTGAATAATAATATGAGTGGCTCCACCTCCTCGGGCGCAATTACTATTAGTCCCTTGTGATCCGTAATCTTCGGGATGAGTAGCTGAACTATAATCGTGTGTAACTGGACATCCATAACCAGGACCACTTCTATAATATCCTGTTCCAGTTACATCAACTGATCCAGATGTTTCAATGGTCATGTCTTTTGCTTTTAACATCAGAGAATAATATTCATGCCATGGATTAGCTTCAAAAGTAGCATTTTCTATGGTACTGACAGTGGCTCCTGCTCGAACATAGATGTTCTTAAATTGGGCCAAACGACTGTTATCATATGCTGTTCTAGCTATGGACCAGGTGCTGTTTCCTGTTATATCGAGTACAGCAGCGGTGGTCTCTGCCTCTAGATTGGACCATTCACCGTATTGGAAGTAGTTACCATCATTTAAATTAAAGGCAGTATTAATTTTTAGATAACCGTAGTTATTAACATCACCACCAGTATTAGTCAAAGTATTGACCAGCAATTTAGTGTCATCCGCATTGCTGGTACCAGCAGGTATATTTACTGTAGAACTACCGGTCATTGTAATTTGACCAATGTTTCTGGTTACGTCAGTTGGAACGTTGACTGTAGTGTAGTCTGAAATAGTGACTAAATCAAAATTTGCTTTTAGCTCCACTGAATCGTTTTCAAAATACATTTTATTACTATACACTTCGTAAATGGACCCGTCATTTGTCGATGGAGAATTTCGTCCCCAAGCATCAATATCTCTCGACCAATCGGTTGCTAGACTGTTAGAAGCATATATGGCAACTCTTCCTCCTGACGCATTTACTTCATGAGCCGTAGCTTTAGATTCAATATAACCATCACCAATGAGATAACTGGTTTCTATCCAGACAGCGCCTCCTGAAACTCCTGAATGATTGCCCCACGGACTACTCCCGCATACGCCTCCGTTGGCTTTAATAAAACCGTCAAGGGTTAAAGTATTCAGAACAATAATATGAATTGCCCCCCCTCCTGGGCCGCAACTACTGTTATTGCCTCTTGTGCCTGGTAAATCTGGCTCGGTTACGGATCCATAGCTATACTGTCCGTTTGAATTTGGACCATTAGGAGAAAATCCTTTACTCGTTACATCGATACCTGATCCGGAGGGTATTGTTAGGTTATTGGTGGCTTTCATAATAAGCCCGTGGCTTTCTCCCTCACCATAATTACTATAGCTATTATTTGTTATTTGACTTGCGAAAGCATCTACATTAATGTTAATGTTCCTGAAAGTAGGTATGGTTAATCCAGCATGATTATAGATGCTCCAACTTGATGTCCCGGATTTGAATTTCAAATCAGTCGTAGCTCCACTAGTAAATGAGCCAGTTTTGGTTTGGGTATAGATTCCCGCGTAGAGTTGCACCTCGGTGTTAACTACTAGAGAACCATTATTAACTAATTCTCCGTAGATAATTAAATTATCAACAGTAACAGTAGAGTCTGAATCGGTATTTAACGTTCCTCCTGCAGCTATTTGTAGAGTTGAACAATCACTCAGATTACCTGGGGGCCAGTTAGTATTGTCAGTTATAGTACAACTAGTTTCTCCCAGGATGGTAACAGTATATCTGTTGTTGCCACCTAAGATTCCATAGTCGGGTTGAAGAAAGTCAATTATTATGGTTTCATCAAATTCTGTATAGGAATCTGTTAGAATATTGAATGAAAAATCTTTGGATAATGAATTTTGAGGAATAGTAATCGAACTATAAGAGAAAGTGTAATCAGCATCTCTTTCAGCAGAACCTCCAAAAATTATAACCGGTATAATTACATCTGATTGTACCTTTCTGGTCATATTTAGGGTTAAGGTCACAGTTTCCCCCTCTAGGGCATTAGAGGCGGTACCGACTAATTCTACAATCGGTATATCATCTACATCATCTATATAAATAACATGGGCGTTAGGCTCTCCTAAGGTAGCGTTTCCAGGATTAGAAAGATTAAATATTAATGTTTCGGGGGTGCTTCCTTCATAAATATCGTCATTGGTTAATATATCTCCCATACTACTGGTTAGATTATTGGGATAAACAGTAAATGATCCAGAGGTAACAAAGCTATGATCGTTGCTATCAGCAGAACTATCCACGGTGTCGATGGTATAATTGGCGGTAATCGTTAATTCAGCTGAATTAGAAAGGGAAACAACAACTTCAGTGAAATCTCCTTCATCAACTGTTTGGTTTGCTGTTGCAAATGCTATTTCGGGCCAGTCTCCATTGTCCTGAATAGTAATGGTTTGGCGATATAGGGTCTCGTGAATGTCCGTATTAGACGGATTTAAAAGTGTGAGAATTACTGTTTCATTACCTTCATAAATGGTGTCATCTATAATACTCCCAACCACAGTTTTGGTGGTAGCTAGTGGATCAAAAGTGATAGTGCTATTGCTGATAAAAGGATGATCGCTGGACTCCGCGGTTCCCCCAACGGTATAATCTACAGTAACCGTTGTTTCAGCGGCGTTGCTGAGTTGCACCATTACTAGGGCATTATCACCTTCATTTAGGGTTTGAGAGGAATCAACAATACGAACAGTTGGTTTATCTTCTTCATTTAGAATAGATAAGACATGAGATGTAGGATTGCTGACACTATAATTAGCGCCGGACATCAAATTAAAAACCACTGTCTCAGAGTTTTCATAGACATCGTCTTGGATCAATGTTCTTTGAACAGAAGCGGTATTGGTAGAATTGAAAGTAAAACTACCACTAGTAAAACCATGATCAGTCTCTTCCGCGTCTCCTCCTCCTATCGTATAATCAACTACTAAGGTTATTTCAACAGTCTCAGAAAGTTTAGCCGTTACAGTTGGATTTCCGCCTTCAGCTACTGACTGACTAGGTGAACTAAAGAATACTGATGGGCGGTCACCATTGTCGGTGATGGTAATGGTATGGGTGTTAGGGTTAACAATCGAGGCAATATTAGCGCTTTGTAGTTTTAATACTATCGTTTCATCAAATTCGAATATAGCATCATCAGTTATGTTAGAAATTTTATAGCCGGTTGTCTCAGGTGATGACACTTCAATCGTAGATGTAGCGAAAGAATGATCTCCCGCGGTGGCAGTACTGCTGGCATCTACAACATATGTAACAGATACCGGTATTAAGGTTGGATTAGATACCTCGACCGATACAGTTGCTACTCCAGTGGCTTCACTTACACTTTGACTATCGCTGGTAAAGGCGATGGTGGGAATATCCTGGTCATCAGTAATGTAAATAATATGGTTGTCCATTACCCCTAGGTCAGCAGTATTAGCATTTTGCAGAGTAAAGTAAATAGTTTCTTCACCTTCGTAGGTGTTGTCATTTTTAATAGTTTTAGTTTCTTCAAAAAGGGTAAATCCAGGATTAAGAGTAATTGCCCGAGATATAAAACCGTGATCTGAGCTATTGGAAGATCCACCGACTACAAAATCAGCGTTTAGGGTTAAATCGGACCGTTTGGTAAGGACAATGGTAATGGTGGCATTTTCGGTAGCAGTTGTTTCTGACTTAATTTGAGAAGCAGTGGCAAATTTAAGTGCTGGCTTATCGTCTGAATCATTAATAGTTATAGTATGAGTATTTTTAGTTCCGAGATTGACCGTGGGTGTGTCTACTAGTGATATGGTTAATGTTTCCTCACCCTCATAAACATTGTTTTGCAGTATAGATCCTACAAAAGATGTTGAGTAACTACCAGCGGCTATTGTAACATTGCCATTAGCAAAATCGTGATCATTTGCTTCCACATCACCACCGGTTAAGATATATTCAACGACAGTAGGAACGGCGCTTGGACTGGATATTGTTACATCAATAGTGGCGGGTAAACCTTCATCTATTGCTTGCTCAGTATCAATAAAAGAAACCAGAGGTACGTCTCCGTCGTCTTTGATAGTTATATTATGAACCTTAGGATTAACCAGTGTGGCGTTACTGGGAGTGTTAAGGGTTATTTCAAGTGTTTCATCATTTTCGTAGGCATCATCATTTTTAATGGTTTTGAGTATAGTAGCTTCTAAATTAAGTGGCGCGATGGAGAAAGTACCAGAAGTAAATTCATGATCACTGACAGTCGCTGTACCGCCAGTTACTGAATAATTTACGGTTACAGTTTGATAAGTGGCGTTAGAGACAGCCACTGATATAGCGGCGAACCCGGAGTTTTCATCCACTGTCTGAGAGGTAGAGGAAAAATAAACCGTTGGCTTATCATCTTCGTCGTCTATGGTAATAGTGTGGACATCTTGGGTTCCCGAAGTAGCTCCACTTACATTAGATAAAGTAAATACAACCGTTTCAAACCCTTCATATGCAGGATCAGTGCTAATGGTCTTGTCTAGGGTAATAGTATTGTTTGGAGGATTAAGAGTAAAAGAACCGGATTCCGGGAAGGTATGATCCTGGGCTACTGTGGCACTGCCTGTAGTAGTGTAGTCAACGGTTACAGGTATTTCGGTAACTTTGGAGAGATTGACTCTAATGGTAGCCGAGTTACCTTCAAACTTTGTCTGACTGTCGGTAGCAAAATAAACTGCTGGTTTATCAGCTGAATCATCAATGGTAATAGTGTGAGTTCCAGTTGTGCCAATATCAATATCTGGTGAATCTATTAGGCTGATAATGATAGTTTCTTCACCTTCATAGATATCATTATTTAAGATAAGTTTATTAGTAGATGCGTCTGTATTGCCGGATGTAATAATTAAACTACCGGTAGTATATTCATGGTCCGCTGATTCGGCGCTACCTCCAGTTACTTGATATCCGACTTCAATATCTATGTCAGCGGCAATAGGCATTTCAACTGTTATATAAGCTGAAAGACCTTCATTAATGGTTTGTGATGCCGCAGTAAAATTAATAATTGGTATATCACCATCATCTTTGACGGTAATGGTATGTGTCTGCGGATCGATCAAGTCGGCATTGGAAGGAGAATTTAATGTTAATACGATTGTTTCATCACTTTCATAAGCGTTATCATCGTTTATGGCTTTTATTATGGAAGCTGATAGAGAAGGAGGCGTAATTGTAAAAGTTTCTGTAGAGAACCCATGCTCGGTACCTGAGGACGTACTACTAACATCCACTGCGTAATTAACTGCTACTGGTAAGTAAGTGGGGTTGGTTAATGAAACGGATACAGCAGCGAATCCAGAATTTTCGTTAACTTCTTGGGCTGAAGCTGAAAATGAAACTGATGGTCTATCGCTTTCATCATCTATATTAATAGTATGAGTGGTCTGACCTCCTAATTGGGCATTTACCGGATTGGAGAGGGTGAAAACAATATTTTCATTTCCCTCGTATTTAGTGTCTTGTTGGATAACTTTATCTATTTGAGCCATATTACCGGGAGAAGCGATATTGAAAGTGCCGTTTACAAACGTGTGATCTGTGGAAGTAGCGCTTCCACTTACAGAATATTGAACCGAGGTATTAAGTTCTGTACCTCCTGATAGCACAACAATGACAGTGGCAGGATTTCCCTCAGTTTTGTTTTGACTGGCAATCGCAAAGTAAATAGAAGGTAGATCTTCTTCATCGCTTATAGTTACAGTATAGGTGCTGATATCACCGATATCGATTGTATCGGTATCAGTCAGACTTAATGAAAAAGACTCGGTATCTTCAAAGGTACTATTGTTATTAATCAGCTTTGTTAAGGTAGCAGTGGAATTTAAAGCGGAAAAGGTGAAGCTGGCATTGACAAATTGATGATCGTCAAGTTCTGTACTTATATCGGTAACTGTATATTCCGCTATTACTTCAATATCAACAGGATTAGAAATAGTTACTTGGATGGAAGGTGAGTCACCTTCGTTATAAGTTTGTCCGGACGAAATAAAGGAAACTTCTGGTACGTCACCTACATCAGTAATAGTAATAGTATGAGTTTGGGGATCCTCAAGAACGGCGCCCACAGGATTGGTTAAGTATAGTACAGCTGTTTCGGGACTTTCAAAGGTGTTATCATTAACTATGGTTCGCGATACCTGGTAGGAAGCCTGGTAGGGTGAAAGATAAAATCTTGTTGTTTCAAAAGTATGATCATCTGGATTTGATGCGGTACTGTTGGTACCATCTACAGTGTAATCCACTGTAATGGCAAAATCGCTTTGACTGGTAAGGGTGATGGCAATTGAGGCCAACTCACTATCTTCAGCTACGGTTTGGGATGCAGTGGTAAACGAAATGCGTGGTTTATCTTCATCATCATCGATCAAGATGGTATGTGTATCTTGTGTTCCCAAAATTCCTTGATCTGTGGAGGTCATGGTAAAAATAATGGTCTCATCGTCCTCAAAAATATCATTATTAGCTATAAGCTCAGACATTTGAAAATTAGTCAATCCAGCGTCAATAGTTATGGTGCCAGCAGTAAAACCATGATCACTGGCTTCGGCGGTGCCGGTGATAGAATAATCAATTTCAACCGGGATAGAGATCGGTTTGGAGATGATGGCATTTACTTTGGGTAATTCTCCTTCATTAGCTGTTTGTCCGGCTGAGATAAAGTAAGCTTGTGGTATATCGTTACTATCATCTATATTAACGGTGTAAGTTTTTTTAACACTACTGATAGATGCGTTATCAGCGTTATCGAGAGAGATGGTGAATGACTCGAATCCTTCATAGGAGTCATTATCTTGTATGGCTATCGTTAAGGAAAAATTAGTTTGGGTGGCAGGGATAATAAATTGACCGCTTGCTAGAAGATCATGATCTTGCGGAGCAACTGCAATACCTGTTACAGTATAATCGACTGTTACTGGATTATTGGCTACTCGTGTAAGCAGCATTGGTACAGCTGTTGTTCCTATCTCTTCAGCTATTTCTATGCTTGAATTGACAAATTCCAATACTGGATGATCCGCTATGTCGTCTATGATTATGGTGGCAGTGGTATTACTTCCCTTTTCAGCATTAGTTGGAGTACCCATAGTGAATATAATGGTTTCATTATTTTCAAAAATATTATTATCAATGGTGTTTCCACTTACACTTTCTTGAGTATCGTAGGCGGCGAAAGAGAAGGTGCCATTAGCAAAATTGTGATCGTCACCACCACCAGTGGCTGTTCCGCTGATGGTATAGGGGACGGAAACGGTTAAGGTGCTGGCTTTATCCATGGTAACAGTTACTGTGGCGGGATTTCCTTCTGGAATAGTTTGGCTGGGTGGATCAAAGGTCACTTTAGGAAAATCTCCGTTGTCATTAATGGTTATGGTGTAGTCAGCTTGGGCTCCGACTCCGGTATTTTGGGCAGACCCAGCGTTAAGGGAAATCAATATTGTTTCATTACCCTCATATACCAGGTCGTCAGTAATAGGAACAGTTATAGTGTCGGTGGAATTGGGAAAAGCTATTGAAAAGCTTGAGGGTGATAAATTATGGTCGTTTTGAGATTTTAATGCTGTTCCACCCACTGTAAATCCAATGGCTACAGGTACAATAGCCTGGTTAGATAAGGTGACGGATACATCGATTGATCCAACATCTTCAGCCACTGTTATGCCGGCGGAGATGAAATTGATAAGAGGTATAGCAGGGTCAATTATGCTTAGCGAAAATGAACTAGGAGATCCTAGATTAGCATTTATAGGTGAGTCTAAGTTGAAGGACAGAACCTCAGTTCCTTCGTATGCGGTGTCAGTGTTTAGTGTCCCGGATATCATTGCCGTTGTATCGGGAAAAGAAATAGTAATGGCTCCAGCGCTAAAAGTATGATCGTCTGGTTCAGCGTCTCCGCCTAGGATGTAATTAACAATTATATCAATATCAGATGGTTTAGATAGGGTAACAGAGATTTCAGTAACAAAATCTCCCTCATCTTTACTCAAGGAAGGTAAAGTGAAATATATTTCTGGTTTGTCGTTATCATCGTTGATAGTTATAGTATGAAGCGAATTAGCCAGATCAATATTAGCCAGATCAGGATTACTAAGGGTAACACTTATGGTCTCATCTCCCTCAAAAGCTGTATTATCAATAGTGCTTATGGTAATACTCATTGCTGTTTGCCCTGCGGTAAAAGTAAGATTACCGGTACTGGCATAGGTATAATCATCACCTCCACCAATGGCCGAACCGCCAATATTGTAATCAAAAGATACATCAACAGTGGTTTGTCTACTTAATTCGATGTTAAATGTTGCTGACTCACCTTCATTGATATTTTGACTAGTGGTAGTAAAACCAATTTCGGGATAATCAGGGTCGTCATTAATGCTAACGGTATGATTATCCTGGGTTGTACCAGCGTTAAGGTTAACAAAATTACTCTCGTCAAAAGCGAATATTATAGTTTCGGGAGTGGTTCCTTCGTATATTATATCGTCTAGAATATTTACCGAGATGTTAACTGAGGTATTCATCGCACCGATATTAAATGGAGTCATATTGAAACTATAATCATCTCCTCCGATGGCGGTGCCAGACAAGATGAAGACGGCTGTAACGTCTTCTGCTGATGGATGAGAAAGCGTTAAGGCTATAGATGTGTTATCTCCTTCTGAGGCAATTTGATCAGGATTAACAAAGTCGATAGAAGGAAAGGGATCGTCACTATTGATGGTTATCGTATGGGTGGTATTAGTAGTTCCCAAATCGGCATTTTGGATGCTGCCGTTGACAAAAGAGATGTCAATTGTTTCGATCAATTCATAGATGTTATCATCATTTATGCTTAATGTGATAGGAGTGGTACTGTCGGGAGCTGTAATGGTAACGGAACTGTTTGTGATGAAAGTATAATCATCATTAGTGGCAGTGCTGGTCGCTTCGGCTCGATATGCAAAAGATACCCATAGATCATTGGCAATGGCTTTAGAAAGTGAAACAACCACATTAGTGGAAGTGCCTTCAAAAGATGTTTGAGCGGCCGTGGCAAAATCGATAGTTGGCTTGTCAGCATTATCTGAGATGATGACAAAGTGGGTGGAGTTAGGATCATCAATAGTAGCTTCTTGAGGATTACTTAGGGTAATACTAAAATTTTCATTACCTTCATAAAGAGCATCGTCCTCTATGGCAATAGTAATGGACATAGAGATCTGGGGAGCAATAAAGGTGCGAGTACCACTAATAGGATAATGATAATCTACTCCTCCACCGGTGGCTGTACCTGAAATCTCGAAGTCAAAAGATACATCAACACTGGTGTCCTTGGTTAATTGTGCTACAACTACCGCATTATCCCCTTCATTCACTGGTGCCTGACTAGTAGCAGCAAATCGAATTTTGGGATAATCCAGAATATCGCTAATGTTGATGGTATGATTAGGATTGATGGATCCCACCGCAGCGTAAATTAAACCTCCGGGGTCGAAACCAAATATAATTGTTTCAGGTATATTACCTTCATTGGCATTGTTATCGATAATATCTATCGATACCGAAGTTGTAGTTACTCCGCCGTCAATAGTTATAGAGTATGAGTTAAAAGTATAATCGTCAATATCAGTAGCTGTTCCGCCTAGGGTAAGTACTACGGTTGTATCCAATACGGATGCGGATGACATACTAAGAGAAACTGTTGCCGAAGATACGGCTCCTTCATTAACCGTTTGACTATCTACGGTGAAATCTATCTCGGGTATGGGATCATCGTTAATAATAGTAACCGTATGAGTGGAGGTAGTCGAACCTAAAACACCATTATCCAGGCTGCCAGCGTCCAAGGAGATGGATACAGTTTCATCAGCCTCGAAAATTATATCGTTAGCGATGCTTAAAGTGATGGTAGCGGAGGTGTCGGGAGCGGTAATTGCTATAGGGTTGTTGGTAAGAAAACTATAGTCATCAGCACTGTTAGCTGTACTGTTTGGATCGGTTAAGTATTCGAAGGAGACGGTAACGCCATCAATGGGATTAGAAAGAGTGACACCTATATTGGTGGTGCCGTCTGGTTCATTAAAGTTTTGAGTAAGGTCGACAAAATTAATCTCAGGTGCGTCATCATCATCGTTAATGCGTATGGTATGATTATTTGCTGATACATCAACTTCGCCGGGAGTAGAATTGTCTATTTCTAAGGCTATACTTTGACGTCCTTCAAATATATTATCATCAGGACCGATGTCTAAAACTAGGTCCACTGTTGAGGAGTTAGCGGGAATAATTATAGTGCCGGTGAGAGCAGCGGCATCATAATCATCTAAATTAGCGTCGGTTTGAATGGCATCTACAGAATAATTAACGGTAATATCAGCTGAGCTGTCGATATTTAGTTCAAATGTAATGGTGGCTTGATTTCCCTCTGGTACGATTTGAAGAGGAGTGGCAAAGCTGACAAAAGGAGTGTTGTTGTCAGTTATTTCTACTGTCATAGTTGATGGATTGGTAATAGTGGCGTCAACTGATGAGGTAAGCTCTAGTCGAATTTTTTCGGCGATATTGCCTTCAAATATCGTGTCCTCTAAGATATCGATATCTATCGATCCGGTCCAGTCCATAGAATTTACGGCGAAGCTACCGGTGGCTGCAAGTGTGTAATCGGCATTAGGATTAGCATCATCGGTATTACCTGTTAATACCCGATAATCAACAGTGATATCTTTGGCTACTTGAGCTGTTAGACTGACCGATACCTGAATAGTACCAGCATCTTCATTTACAGACATTAAACTATTAGAAAAAACAACCGAAGGAGGTCCTTCATTGTCATTAATGGATATGGTTACCGATTCGGGTACATTAACTATAGCGTTATTGGCGCTATCTAAACTGACGATAATAGTATCACTGCTGGCACCGTCAAATACGGTGTTATCTACAGTTTGTACCGATTGGGATCCAATTAATTGTTCGGCAGCGACCATAATGTTTCCTGTTGCCGTAAGATTGTGATCGTCAGGTGTTACAGCGGTACTGGCAGCATCAATGGAATAACTGCCTGTTACCTGGTAAATTGACGGATTAGAAAGAGAAACCGAGACATCAATGGTGTCTCCTTCCATAGGATTTTCATCACTTGCGATTATATAGGCGATGGGTACATTGTCATTGTCGTTAATGGCGATATTAAATTGAGTATTATTACCTAAAGATGCTCCGGTAGGGGTTCCGGTTAATTCTATTATAACGGTTTCAGCGGTTGTATCTTCATAGAGTTCTTCGTTGGTAACACTAAATGTGATGGTGCTGGTAGTACTTCCGGCGGGAATAGAGAACTGTGATTCGGAAAGAGTATAATCATTGTTGATGGTTGCTGTGCCGCTTGTACTGAATGGGACAGTGATATCACCGGTAATGGCTGCGTTAAGAGTGACGGTTACTTCCACTGTGCCGGGATTATCATCTTCTCGGACGGAAAAGTTGTTATCAACTACAAATTCTACCGTGGGAACTACACAGGCTGAATTAACGCTGTCCCAAACGAAGGCGCCTTGGCATTTATATCGGCACTCAAAATCACTAGCTTCGGTATTGTAAACACCGTTTGTAGTTGGTTTCCAGGTGTCAGCGGTGACCGTGTTAAATTCGACAACGTATTGTTGAAAGATACTTTTTTCATCGGCTGCCGTTTCTTCGTTCCATTCGGCATTATCGATGAGAGTATTGTTATCGCATAAGGTTTCTTTTAATTTAGTGGAGCAGTTATCAAAGATGGATATGAAAAGATCATAATAATAATTGTTGGGATTAGTTTCGCCAGCAAGTTCTCCCTTGGTTTGTCCTGTAATGTAGCATTTACCATTAGTATCTATAGTTAAGGCCGAGGATTGATCATCACTGGAGGTACCATATTGGTTGATGGTCAATATGTTGCCAGTAGGATCAAATCGGGCGATAAATATATCATCAGTATTGTTTCCGCTGGAATTTTGGTTGTTGATAGCAGCGAAGTTACCATTGGTGTAGCCGGTAATAATGATATTATCAGAAACATCAACTCTTATAGCAGTGGCTACTTCTTTAGCTGCGGTATCTAAAACTATATCGTTGCCGGTAAGAGTGGTGTCATCCTTATTGGTGGTTTCGGACCCGATTTGTTTTATCCATTGCCATGATGCACTATTGCCATTATCAATAATTTTGGCAATAAAAACATCATCGTTGTTTCCAGTGTTGGTCTCAGCTAAATTACTCTTTGTTTTGCCTGTAATGTAAATATTACCGGCAGAATCTAAATCAATGCCATTACTTGAGGTGTCGGCAGCATTTACTACGCCGGATATTCCGGCGCTGGTGGTGGATCCTAGTTGTGATAACCATACAAGACTACCATCGGTGGTGGAAAATTTGGCAATGAAAGCATTTTCGGTATTACCGCCTGCGTTACTTTCCATCAGGTTACTTTTAGTATATCCGGTGACGTACATAGCATCCTGATTATTGCTCAGTATCATATCAGTTACTGTTTCATCGAGTGTACCATTTTCTCCTAGTTCTGGAGTGCCACCCAATTGCTTGATCCAAAGTTGGTTGCAATTACTGTCGAATTTGGCCACAAAAACGTCTTTTTTGTTTTTACTACATTTATTTTGATTACTTGTATTTACTTCTCCTAAATGTCCACGGGTATAACCAGCGATAAAAATATCATTGTTATCATTGACGGCTATCGATCGGCCATAATCAGCACATTCAGCTCGTTCTACATCTGATCCGCCTATCGATACTTCTCCTAAGGAAGTTCCCAATTGTGCGGCACAACTCATCGTACCGCTGTCTTTATTCATTTTTATAAAGAAAACATCCCCATTTTTGGAGTACTCTCCATCAACTATATTTCCTTTGGTCCCTCCTACGATATATAGATCATTGCCTTTAATCTCTATGTTGTATGAAACATCGTCAAGTGCCTTATTGGATAGGTCCGAGTTTAGTCCGGATTGGTAGGCGCTTTGCAGAGTACCACTGTTATTAAATTTATTGACGAAATTATCCCATTTTCTCAGTGTACCAGTTGAGCTGATGAGACATTTACTTGGATCAGTGCAGTCAAGACCCCCAAAATCGCTTTTGGTTCGACCGGTGACATAGATATTGCTGTCACCATCAAGAATTATGGATTGGGGTCTATCTGGACCTTTGGCAAATGTTACTATTCCACCTTCGTGGTTTGCGCCTATATGGGTAGTCGTAGAGAGATCAATATCTCCTACAGTGTTTTTGATCCAGGGAGCGGGAGAGGTTGGCGAAGAGAAAGACTGCCAACTACCGGTATTATCCTTTCCTACGACACAAACGGTGACAAATCCATCTTGTAATCCATAGATGTCTTCGTTAATATTGATTGAAACGTCGATTTCATCACTATAGCCAGTATCGTCGGTACCACAATCACTGCCGTTAATTGTTTTGTAACGATAGCTGATGATGTTATTGTCCAATAAGACGTCAATGTCTAGTTGGGTTTGGTTAGTTGTCCCGGTTGGTACATTATTTAACGCCGCTGTTCCGGCTTCAGATTGCCAAGCTATATAACTAGAATTAACAGAGATAGGTTGATTATTCTGAACAAAAATGGATGCCTTATTGCTAGTAATTGTTTCAAAAAAATTAGATACAACTACTGTATAACTGCCAGAATCAGTCGAGTTAGTCGTTTCAATAGTAAAAGTGTCCTGGGTAGCTCCAGGTAGATCCTCTCCGTTGAATTTCCATTGGTAGGTGAAAGGCTTGGTTCCAAGTACTTCTACGGATAAAGTAAAAGAATCTCCTCGGTCCACAATTTTATCTTTGGGGTGAGTAACGATATAAGGGGGTCCGTCGGTTGGGTCCTGACTGTCAGTTATAGGTATGGTGGTTATGTAGGGAATGCTATTTTGCTCGTATATGGTGAGGGTAAGGGTTTCGCCGACTAAAAAGGGCAAGTATTCTAAACTGACTCGACCCTCACTGCCGGTTTTAGTTAGAAAATATCTGTATTCATCATCACTTTGATAATTATTGTTCTCATCCTCCTCCAGCAATAAGGTAAGAGCGACAGTAGCACCTTCAAGAGACACTCCTTCTTGCCTGACGATAACTTCCATATCGGGATCGTTCAAAACAATTTCAGCAGGATGATCCGCTTCTATTTCTAATGGGAGAGAGGTTCTTACATCCATTTCAGGATCACCCTGCAGGTGGAACAATTCATAAGTTAGTTTGGTACCTTTACCGCTGGAGAAATTGTCGTAAACTATCCGTTTAGCATAATTGAGCATTTGCCCAATTTTACTTCCTTTCCAGTTATTGTCGGTGAAAGCTTTGTTTTTACAATCCTTAAGGGCACCGACCGAGGTAAAGAAATCTCCTTCCAGCGAATTAACTAAACCATGAGCTAACCAATCATTATAACCCGAACCGCTCAAATGCACTGCTCCGATCAGAGCGTGGGATCCTCCAGTAGTATGACCCATCAATGATTTACTAAAATCACCATCCATGGTACCGGTAGAACAATTGAGTGAAAAAATCACGGGTAATTTATCTTCGTTGGTCAAAGCATCTACCTCATTAAAGGTAAATTGAGGAGTGATCCATCCACTTAAAGTACCGTGACCACGGTGTAACATTAAGAAGGTTCCTTTATTAATTTGGTCCATGATGGTTGAAACTGCTTGATCATCGCTCCCGATAAACTGGGGCTTGGGATTGTAGATGCTGCCATTTTCATGCATTATAGAATTTACATTATGATAGTAGTTAGTAGAGGATGTGTTAGATTGATATACTCTGTTGACGTTATAGCCCTTATTAGCCCAGTAGGTACTATGCACCTCTGCGGTTTCAACAAACACCCGTTCTTCAACCCCATCAGCGTTACCTTCAAATTCAGCAGCTATCAGTACATTTTGCCAATATTCGCTGCTTAGGTCAGGATCTAATTGATATTTAAGTGATTTAGTAACTAGATTATTACATTCCATTTCATTGGAGCAGACAAAGCGTCCAATCATTACATCTGGTTGGTAATCGCTGCCATCTAAGGTTGAATAATAGAGATCGGTGGGAAACTCTTCGTCAAGATATTGATGGCCCACTATACTGGAGCCGGGTATTTTGTTTAAATCGCCGATAAGCATGATATATTCAGGCCTTACTCCCCACTTTTGATAGGCGTTGAGCAGGTAACTTCTAATTTCTTGAGCCGAAGCACCATTTTGGTTACCATCATTGTCAATTTCAGATGTTTTTACGATAGCGGTCTTTAACCCTTTTTGGTATTTCCATTGAGCTAAAGATTTGGCGCTTTGGAACAATTCATCATGTACGAGGATAAGATACTTTGCTCCTACGTCCTTTAATGGATCAGTTTCACTTTCATTATCCTCGCTAGAAATTAAATTAAATGCTTCACTTTCTGGTTGATATTCTTCTCCATCCGGATTGGTGAAGGAAACGTGCCATTCAACCTCAGTAGTTACGATCATTTTGCCGGTGCTGGGACAGACTGAAATAGGTGAATAAACTACCTGAACATATCGTTGCCCCTTAACCGTCATTTTTTCTAAGATACTGACTGGATTTTGATTAAGGCAGTCTTTTTGATTATAAGTATCATCGTTTTTGACAAAAGGAAGTTCAATTACTCCCTCATTGCTATCTATTTTGGGGTATTGAACAGGTAAAACCGTATATTCTCCATCCATCTCTTTGGTTTTGGAGCTGTCAACTATTACTTTAGCTTTGGTATCGGCGGGTACGGGTATTGACTGGCCGTAACTGGGTAATAATGGTTCTCCGGGGTCAGCATTAAAAGTCGTTCCGGGTATCTTGATGTTATCATAGGTGTTTCCATCCGGCATGGGGGTTTTTTGAATATCTAACTTCTTGATATTAGAGACATAATCTATTCGACTGGGAGTTCTATATTTTTCTGCTACTTCTGGCGCTTTATCCACTTCGTTATTGGGATCAGAGTCGGCGCTTTTCTTAGCATCATTGTCTAACCAAACAGTTTGGGCGCTAATCTCGACGCCTTTTGAGCCCACTTTGCCAATTAGGCGGGTGATTTGTGGATCTTCAGGTTTACATGTCGTTGTAATTATTATGAAAAGAAACGACATAATTATATTGTAAAATCGGAGCCTGAGCATATTCTTCTCCTGGTATTAAATACACCTAATTATATGTGTTTATAAAATTTTTCCCCTTACTCTCTATTTCGGAACATACATAGAGAAACTTAAAAAAATAGCAAAATTAGGTATAAATAAATGAAATATTAAATATAAAAGGAGGGTTAATTAGTGTTAAGAAGTGTAGGTGGTGGTTACTCTGACCTTCCTCAAAAAAATGGACAATAAAATTACGGACAGCTTCCCAAAGTAGCGGTGTATGTAACTCCATCGTTTCCTGGAAAATCACTGCTATCCCCAGCTAAGGCTGTAACACTACCGGTGTGGTTATCGGTGCAAGTGTATATGGCTATTAGTCCTCCTCCTCCTGCACCAGCGCTGGCACTCTCAGCATTACCACCATTAGCCTCAATATCAGCAGTTCCTTCTAGAGTAGTGGCTTCTATCCAAATACTTCCTCCTGCTCCACCACCACTTCCATTATGATCCGTATAGCCTCCTCGAGCTGAAATTGGACCTCTGACCTTAAGTGTGTTAGCTATAATATGGATCGCTCCTCCACCAAAACCTAGGTCGTTGCCAATATCTCCTCCTCCGGATCCTAATTCAACTGGTTGTTGAGAATTGTCATAAGTACCGCCTCCGATCTCGATGGCACCATCACCTCCTGCTCCACCGTGTCCTCCTCCGCCACTTCCACCTTCAGATTCTCCTCCTGCACCTAGTCCACTGCCAGGATAACCGGAGCTTATAGCGCTAATAGTGCCCTGAACATCGAAGGTGCCAGTAGCTTCTAGTATAAGTGAATATGTATGAGGTGGATTATATGTTAATGGAGGTGATACATGGGTTAATGCCGCACCAGAGTTGATTGTAACATTGGTAAAAGAAGGTATACTTGCCCCAGTCGCTTCTTTAAAAACGTTCCATTGCGAACAGTCTGTTACATCTAAATCAGGATTACAGCTTCCATAATCAGTATCCAAAGTTATAGTGGGACTTGCTGTTACAATCAAATTAGCGCCCGCGCTGTTTAAAGTTGCTGTAGATTCATGAGTGTATGCTCCACTATTTCTAAGCGTAACGGTAGAATTAACGGTAAGAATACCGTTATTGATAAATCCTCCGCTTAGATCAAGTTCGTCGGTAATAACCTCGGCATTGGCAGATAAAGTGATTGAACCGTTAGTTGCTACGGTCAAAACCGGATCGCAATAGTAAGTTTCTTCCGCTGGCCAGGTGGTTGCCCCAGAGCTGGTACATGTTCGTTCTCCTAAAATAGTTGCGTTGTATGTTGTTTTAGTTCCGAGAGTAGCGAGAGTATTTGGAGTAAGTAAATCAACTTGCATACTTTCTTCAACTTCGGTAACCGAATTATCCAAAATATTAATGTCGAGGGTGCCTGATGAATTTCCAGCTGAAATTACGATAGATGAAGCGTCAGGATTAATATCTTGGGTAAAATCCCCTGAAGCTACTTCCTTAGCGTAGCCTGATAAAGTAATAGGTACGGTTATGTCAGAGCTTGCTGAAACTGAAATTGGATTACCACCTTTTAGAGCTGATAGTGTAACGGTTATAGTAGAAGTGGTTCCTTCATGGATATTACCTCCGGCAATATCCTGGAACTCCACCTTAAGGTCAGATAGATTCTCTGATATGTTAAGGGTTAAATCTTTACTAGCCAAATCAACACCCGCTCGGTCGTCATCTACGTTAGTAATTTCTAAGCTAACCGATTCGCCGGTTCCTTCAAATACATTATCGTCAACAATAGTAAATGGTATCGACGCGGACCAACTCATTGCGGCAATCGTAATGGCTCCGTTTGATAAATTATGATCTTCGGGATTAGATGCTCCTCCGGTTGAAACGGTATAATTAACAACCGTCTCAAAGACACTTTGTTTGGAAATAAAAATAGCAATATTGTCAGAACCAATACTTTCAGCAATGTTTCTTGATGGATTGTAAGTAAATCCCACTCCTGGTGAGTCAGAAGGGTCATCGGCAATAGTTAAAGTATGAGATGGGGCATTCTCATCTATTTCAAAAAAATCAGTGGTGCCGGGAGCAGTCATGGTGACTACTACCGTAACACTATCCTCATATATGTTGTCATCTAGGATCATAAAATCAATTACACCTTCTAATTCTCCAGCGGCAATGTTAAATGATCCGTCGGCTAAGTCGCTGTCGTCAGTATCACCATTTCCTTCAATTGTATAATTTACAGCTAAACTATTATTGCGTGAGTAAGTTTTCGACATAGTAACCGATACTGATACATCTAAATCTTGTTCGGTTAAGGATTGAGAGGTTACCTGAAATCCGAGGACAGGTAATATGCCGTCTAGGGTTACTGTAGCGGTTCCATCGTTACCGTAATAGGAGAATGATATGGTGTAATCAGTGCGATCTGCGGTTGCACTCGGAACTCCAGAGATTTCTCCGGTTTGTCGATTAAAATCCAGACCGGTAGGTAAAGCTGGAGAAATACTAAGCGGTGTGGGAGTTTCTCCAACGATGGTTGGAAATATGGAAAAAGACAGAGATTTTTTGTAGTAAACTATATCGTCAGAATAAGTAACCTCTGGTAAAGCTACCCCAAGACTTACGGTAGTCTTGGAGGTAGTGCCATCTTCAAAGGTCAGGATTACAGTATAATCAGTCATTGCGATTGGTTCAGTGGGAGTACCGGTTATTTCGCCAGTAGTTTCGTCAATTGAGAGACCGGCAGGTAATTGAGGCCCATCGGCATCTATTGAGTACCCGGAAGGTATATCACCAACAATTAATGGGTTTAAGGTAAATGACTCATTTATCTTATATTCAACTGTTTCTTCACCGTAGGAGGCATCAGTTGCCAGTCCTATTAAAGTCATTAAGGTGGATGAAGTATCACCGTTGGGATAAGAAGCAGTGATAGTATAATCAGTTGAAGTAAAGGTGCCAGTGACGATACCCGATATTTCACCGGTTGTTGGATCAAACTCAAGCCCAGGAGGTAGTTCTGGATCTATGGATAAGTCTGATGGCGTCTCTCCGTTTATATCCGGTGTATTATTGCATGGTCTGTTAATTTTGCAAATTAAACTTCCTGATGAATAAATTAATTCTGACGCGCCTCCTAAATTTAAAGTGGTTGTTATGGTAACTAAGAGGTTTGATACTTCTATAGTATATTCTTCAACTTCCTTGGATTCAGTGGGGATGCCAGAAATTTCACCTGTCGATTCATCTAACGATAAACCTTCGGGTAATGATGGTTCAATGGTGAATTTGTTAGGTGTTTCTCCCTCCACGGTGGGAGTGATGCTAAAGTTTTCGTACAGGTTATAAAGTGAAGGATCAGGGTAAGTAATTGTTAATGTTCTGCTTACTTCCACTCGTTTGGAAATAACTGGAGCCTCTTCCATCTCTTCACGTATAGTTTTTTCTTCTCCATCTTTTACTACACCTTGTAAAGTACTAATAGTTTTTTCCGCATCTTCTTTAGCATACATTTCCGATAGGACCGTGCCTAAGTTATCAACATTTTCATCCAATTCTTCTTGGATCTCAGGTGAAGTTAGGACTCCATGGATTTGATATTGAATCATGGCTTCAACCAGCGCTTCTAATTGAAATTCCCAACAGGCAATTTTACCGGGATCTAATATATCTTGTAATGGTCTTTCTTCTCTGACCAAAGTATCGACCACATTCTGATAGTATGCAAATTCTTTAAAGGTCAATGTATATTGTTCGTCTATAGTCATTAATTTGAAGGCTACGGTCGAACTTATGGAAAAAATAACATCAATATTAGTACTGCCGGACTCAATAATATTCATGGTTACTAAGAGAGGATCTTCGAAATTCAACGCTGATCTCTTATATAAACCCCAAAGGGTCATTTGCTTTTTATCTACCTTTTTTACCCTGAGATTCATTTGCCCTATTAATATATCAATTGGTGTTAACAAAATATATTTTGAGAATTCAGTATTTTTGCCTTCTTCTTTTGCTATTTCTTTGGGATTATTAAGAAGGGTGGCTGTGTCTATCGTTTTGTTCTCAGGAATTTCATAAGCCCGAAGAATATAAAGCTCAGTAGACATGTAATTCTGTAAACTATCTCCCAATTCATCTTTGTAACAACTGGCGTCGGTGTTGATGGACTCAAGAACGATATTAAAATTGAGTTTTTTAGTTTTAACGGATCGAAATTCTTGCTCTTTACATGACCATAAAGATCCTAAAGACAAAATTAAGATTGGTAAAATCAGGATTTTTAGGAAATTATAGAGCAATCCTATGGTGATAGAGGTTTTTTTCATAGGTATATCCCTCATTATAATTTTTTACGCCTTATTAATTTAATCGGGGAAATTTTATAATTTATTAAGAAGTATTTAAGAGGTGGGTAAAGTTCTTGAATTAACAGTGTCTTACAGGTTGAATCTAAAGTTGATTATATCACCATCCTTAACTAGATAAGTTTTTCCCTCTAATCTAACCATATTAGCTCTTCTGGCTTGAGTATAAGATCCTACTTGTTTAATTAATTCAAAAGGTAGGACCTCGGCCTTAATAAAACCCTTTTCAATGTCGGAATGGATCGTTCCAGCGGCCTCTCGGGCAATTGTATTGGCTTTTATGGTCCATGCTTTTACTTCATCGTCACCAACAGTCAAAAAGGTTATTAGTTGCAAAAGAGAGAAAGATTTTTCTATCACTCTATTTAGTGCTGAGTCCATGATACCATAGTCATCCCTAAAAACCTCGGCTTCATCCTCTGGTAGGTGGGCCAGCTCCATTTCTAGTTTGCCTCTAACCATCATAATTTCGGCGCTTTTTAAGTCAAGTTCGCTTAAATCCGGTAATTTATCATTATCTTCGTCATTATTAATTACCACCAATAGTGGTTTGGTGGATAAGAAAGTAAAACCTTTGAAATCTGGATCATCAAATAGTTGGGGATTTACTCTTAACGGCTGGTTATCATTCAATAATTTAGAACATTTTGATAGAAAATCGACCTCTTTTAATGAGACTTTTTTGCCTTTTTTACCTTCAAGAGCTAGTTTTTCAAGTCTTTTCTCCACAACTGCGAGGTCAGCTAAAATAAATTCATCCTCAAGATGCCTAAGATCTTGAATAATTTTGGGCTTGCCCTGTAGTGGATTAGTAAAATTTCTGATGACCAGCATTAAAGCATCTACCTGACGCATGTGAATCAGGGATGTGGCCATATGTCCAGCTTTATCATCAGTACTAGCAGACATGCCCTGCAAATCCATATATTTAACTTGCGCATAGGTGGTTTTCTTTGGAGAGTATAGTTTGCTTAGCCAATCTATTCTTTCATCGGGTACAGAAACAACATCTAAAACAGGTGATATTTTGCCCCCTGCTGGAACTGATTCACCAGATCTTTTAGTTAGTGCATTAAAAATAGTTGTTTTTCCTGATCCAGCATGTCCAATTATTCCTATTATCATCTAAATTACCTCAAGTTAGTCATATCGGGTTGGGAAGATTCCCACGGGTTATCAATTTCTAATACCAGTGAAATATACTACCGCAAAATTGAGATGAAAACAAAGATTTCTGTATTTTAAAAACACGGTAAGCGCAGCATTTATTGACAAACTACCATCACATCATGTAACATATTATAATAGCAGGCTAAAAAATCATCTAAAGGAATAAATGGCTAAAAAACCATACAAACGATCGTTTAAAAACTTCTTTTTGATCCCGGAAATCCAACTTTCGGTAGTTTACTCCAATATAATAAACAATGTTTTGTTTTTAATAGCTATTCTATGGGTTGTAATTGCCGCCTTAAACGATAATTATAATGATTTTTTAGAATTAAAGGTAGATTTTGCTGCTTATGGGTATGATCTTGATACTCAGATTCGTATGGCATTATTAATTCCAATGAGTATATTTTTTGTTTTATCCTGCCTCAATGTAGTTGCCATTTTTATCATTACTCATAAATTCGTAGGTCCATTATTCAGAATTAATCTATTTTTTGGCAATTGGATTCGAAATGGCATATTGACAGAACTGAGAGTAAGAAAAAAGGACCCTGCGGATGCTCACTTGTTAGCTAATATAATCACATATACCTTTGCGAGAAAAGCTATTGACATAAAAAGACGCTTTAAAGTAATTCAAGATATTAAATTAGGCGCTTCACATAACTTTGATCATTTAAGTACAGCTTTTCATATAATATTTTTTATACTAGGAATTCTTAATATCGTTCAATTGGTGGGTTATTATAATTATTATTTTGATTTGTTTCCAAGTTTACAGGACCATATGATTAAAGCTGGGATTCATAAAGATATACAGTATTTATTTGATCTAGAAATTAATTCTGTGAAAAACCAGATAATTTACTATTCGATTGGTTTCTCACTATTTCTAATAATAATGAATTACCGGGTAATTAAGAAATTGCTTCAACCAGCTAGAGATATTCAAAATATTTGCTTGGAAATTGTACATAAAAAACCCACGTATGGTGCGTTATTGAAGAAATTTAAGCGAAATGCGCCTAACAAATTTTACGAAATGTTATCAAGTAGATTTGTCGAACTTGTAAGTAAGAAAAGAGGAGGGCAGCTTAGATACCAGACCCAAGAGGAGATTGAAGAAGAAATACGCAAACAAGAAGAATGGAAAGCAATGCAAAAGGGAAAAAAGAAATGAGATCCTTAATCTATTCTACATTGATATTGTGGATTTTTGTTTTTGGAGCTGATATTTTATCAGCTAAATGTATATTGTCCATTAATGATAGGCAGTATGTAAGTACTGGTCAATATAAACCTGATCAATGTTTATTTACGTGTAATAAGAAATTAAAAATTATGACTCCTGAATATCCTAAGGGAATATTGCTTAAAGTTACTTGCATGATAACCGACTATATCATCTTTAAAAAATGTTCTTTTGTGTTAAGAAATAAATTTACTAAGGTATTTCGACCTTCAGTATGTAACAGAAGAATAGGAGAACTAAACCATTATAGGTAAGTTTTGTTTTTTTTATGCTGTCACACAAGCCATGGTAAAACATCCTACAACCAACAGTAGAAAAATTTTCATTGCATATGTTAGTATTATTGTAATATACATTGGTATTACTTTAGATAAAATTAGGTTTTAGCTTTAGATCTTTATCATGGAGGAGGAGATTGTGTTTAAAAAGCTACCATCTTTGATAATCATATGTTTGATATTTACTTTTTTCTCTTTAACTTCTTTCCCTTTAATTTCTAAAGGTGATCCAGGTTTAGACCATAGTAATCCTTTTGCTCGGTTAGAGGTAAACAACCATCTACTTAAGGGTGTAGTAATTTTAGTACCTGGCACCTTAAATTCGGTATTACCAGGGAGTATAAATCATAATAATGAAAGTATAAACGGTGCCAATACAAATGGTCCCAATTTAAATGGTACCAATATATACAGTGCTAATCTGAACGATGGCAGTGTTAATAATACAAATATTAATGCAAGGAGTAATCCTTATTATAGCGATAATATAATCAACACTATTCAAAAAAACGGATATGAGGTTCTTGTAATTAAGAAATTATCCGCATTAGGTTCGTTTGAGAGTAATGGAGCAAAAGTTTATCAAGAATTATCTAATTGGTATCGGACCAATTTTCCAAAACGTAATGTTCCTATAACTATACTAGGTCATAGTGCCGGTGGTTTTTACTCTTTATATGCATCTTATTTAAATACCAGAAATGTTGCTGATAAATTGCCCATTAAAAGAGTAATAGCCATTTCAACGCCGTTTAATGGCCTGAAAATAGCAGACTTGATCGCGTCATTTCCTATCGTTGGTACTATCATTAGATTTACTATAGATAGTTTTTATTCTTTTTTTGATTTGCGTGGATTATACCAATTAACTACCAGAGAGATAAGAAGATTTTTAGGGCAATTGCGATTAGATCCTGAATTAGAAATAATTACTATTGGTTCAACTCAAGAAGAACCCAGAGGTTATAGTCAAAGAAGAGATGCACGCTTTTTGTGTGTAGCCTGTAACGTAATTGATTCTTTTATCAGTGGTTCTTCTGACGGAATGGTAAGTGTATCTTCCGCTTACGCGACAAATGCAAGGATTTATGATTATAACGGTAACCTTTTACCTATTAAGCGTTGGTATCGTTTGCACGGATATTTGGATCATTTTGAGCAAGCTATGGATAGTCGTCTTTTCTCTTTAATAGGTACTTATAATAGAAAGTACATTTATTACGAACAAAATCGCTTATATCAAAATCTTTTTTCCAACCTAGAATAGTAAGTTAATCATAGACAACTTATACTTCATAATGTTAGTTGATAACGTGGTTTTTCGTTTCCTTTTGTAGGGAGGGATGATGGGGCGGATAGTGCTTGGTATTGCGGGAGGTACTGGTTCTGGTAAGACTACCATAGCTAAGAATATCATTAAATCATTGCCTATAGGTAAAGCTATCTTATTGCAATGTGACTCGTATTATAAAAATAATAGTCATTTAAGCTTTGATGAGAGATCTAAATTAAATTATGATCATCCTGATGCTATTGATTTTGAGCTTCTATTGCAGCATTTAGGCGAACTAAAATCTGGAAGGGCCATAAAAAAGCCTTGTTATGATTTTGTTCGTCACAAAAGAAAGTCTGAAACTGAATTGGTGGAAAGTAAGTCGGTGATTGTTGTTGAAGGGATACTACTTTTCTTTAATAAGCAATTGCAGGATATTTTTGATTTGAAACTCTTTGTGGATACAGCGCCCGACATTCGTGTTGTTCGTCGGATTCGTAGAGATATGGAAAAACGGGGCAGGACTTTTGACTCTGTACGTGAACAATATTATTCCACCGTAAGACCTATGCATATGCAGTTTGTAGAGCCTTCTAAAGTATGGGCCGATTTGATCATACCTGAAGGAGGGGATAATAAAATTGCAATTGATGTTATTGTAGAGAACCTAAAGCAGTATTTTTAAGCAACATCTTTATCTTTTTCTATTGGAGCATCTATTACAACCGGCTCCACATCCTTGATTTTTCCTTCTTCATCTATTAGCATTACTTTTTTGACATCATCTTTTACATCTGTTTCATCACTAATTATTACTTCCTTTTCTTTCACTACAGCTGCTTCTGGTTCTGCTTCTTGAGTGGTTTCAGTTTCTTCCACTACGGCTTCTGGCTCAGCTTCTTGAGTGGTTTCGGCCTCTTCCACCACAGCTTCTGGCTCAGCTTTCTCTTTTTCTTGTTCTTGTTCTTCTTCCTGTCCTTCTTCCTGTTCTTCTTCGTCTAAAACAATTTGTCTTTCGGACCATTCCTTTTTCAAATTTTCTATCTCATCATCAGTATAGGTGTTGGCTTTTTTAGAGTATTTCCATAAGAAATTCATTGAAATCTCATACTTGTCCACCAAACTAATATATTTGTTAGAAAAGTTAAATATAGCGTTTAGTACTGTCATTCCAATAGAAAAAGAAATCCCAAATAAAGATGTATTTATGGCGAAAGCCATATTTATCATAAAACTGCCTAGAATAGTCTGAGCTCCTTCTAAGTTGTTAAGATCTAAATTGTTTAATTGAGGTAATCCGATCGCGATACCCAAAAAGGTGCCTAGAATTCCTCCTATTATAAATAGACCAGGTAGAATACTCAAAAGTCTATTAGCATCGTTAATAGAAACCAGACCAATAAGTTTGTTAAAATGAGGGTTATTAGAAAAGGTATGTTTAGCTATTTGATTAAAATTAGGAGTTTCATCAGTTATAATGTTGTTATATTTTGTTTGTTGTAAAGTGTCCTGTATAAGTCGTTGAGTACCCACTTCGATTAAGAAAAGTCGATCTATTAATGACATCGTATAATCATAATTGAAGCGCATTTTTTTCTTTCGTTCTACAAATAGATCAGTAAAAGTCATATCTAAGCATTTTTCTAGTAATTTGTGGAAATCTTTTTCTCCAATAAGTTCGAGGTGTTCGTGCTTTAAATGTTGTTGAACTCTATTGGCAAAACCTTTCGAGAATCTTTCTTCGCTTTTGATACAATAACTAATGAGCAATCGAAAGATTACCGCAAAAATAAATATATAGCTCATAATAGGTATCAGCCAGTCAATTATCCAGGGAGATGCGCTCCCCGACGGCATTATGGCATTGGTCTCGGTTATGATGCTTACAAGTAACATAAGGCATTCCTTTTGTATTTATTAAGTTTACTGTGTTAAATAAAACTTTAACATTACCTTCTGGTCAATCTTACATCCTTGTGTTTTACAATATTGTCTAAAATCGGTCCTGATCGGAGTAGTTCTTTTAGTATGTAAAAGATGACTACGACTCGAAACTTTAGCTCTTTTTAATAAATTTTCCTGATAAGGAAATTCTATTTTTCTTTTATCAAATACATATTTAAAAATAGAACGAGCTCGCTTATAGCTTAGGTCCATATTAAAGTGAATAGAATCTCGTCCTAAATCGGTATTGTAATTATCTCCTATATACATTCCTTGATAGGTTGGTGAGGCAAATCCTATTAACTCCACTAACTTAATTTTACGGGCAATATGTTTATCTTGAAATAAACTCTTAGCGTAACTGGGAATGACTTTATTTAATAGGACCATCATATGTTCCTTTAATTTATATTTTCCATAATCAAAATAGATTTCAGGAAATTCAATTGTAACTTCTCCAGTAATTTCATTTACTTTTGCATCAATTCTATCTTTTTTGAAATTTTCTTTCAGATTACGTATTATATGTCTTTTTACTTTGGGTCGTATTGATTTCTTTAGATCCTCAGTAGCAGCAAGCTCAATTTGCTTCTTTTCTAATTGTTTTTTTACAGCAATTTCACGTGCTTTTGTTTTCATTGTTTTGTCTCTGATGTCCTTCATTTTATCAATTTGTTCACCAAGTTCTTTTTGGTATTCTTGTTCTATTTTTTTACTTAAATGTTTAATTCTGGTTTGATTTTCCAGCTTAATTTTGTCTAAGCTTTTTTCATATTCTTGATCAAAACTAGATATGGCGGCTTTCTTCTCCTCTTGTAATTGTTGTTTATATTTGAGGTTCTCGAGTTGGACTTGTTTTTGGATGTCATGATGTTGTTTTTCCAGTTGGTGCTTAGCTTTTAGATAGAGAGCCTTGGTTTTGAGAAGTTCATCTTTGGCATATGTTAGATCTCCTTTTAATTCTTGTATATGTTCATCTTTTTCTTCTAATGTAGCTAACTGAGTCTGTTTAACTTTCTTAAATCTTTCCACGAAGCTTTTTTCAGCTTTATGGGCCAGTTTCATTTTTTCTTGTAGATAACTTTTTTCCATTTCAACTTGAAAGGTATTAATTTGTTGAAACAATTCTTTTTCATATTCTTTTTGTAAATCTTCTTTAAGATCTTTCTCTAAATTTTCAGCTTTGAGGGCGATATATTGTTGTTGAGTTTCCATTTCCTGGTTCTCGTCACGAGCGGCTTTAAGTTTTGATTTCATTACTAGATTTAATGTAATGATATCGTCTAACTTCTTTTGATGTTTGGCCATTTCTTCTTCTTTTTGGGATAAGTTTTTCATTAGTTGTTTTAGAGCTTGTTTATCTTGAGTATATTCATCTTTCATTTTAGAAAATTGAGAAAGAGTACTGGCGTAAAAATCAGCTTCTTCTCTTGAGGTGTCGGTTTCAAGATAATCGCTACGAACTGCTTGATAAAGATCTGGTTTTATATCAGCTGGTTGATCTTTGGTAATTATTTCTTTTTCAACAGTTATTTGGTCCTTGGTAATTATTTCTTTTTCATCTGCTACTTGGTCCTGGGGTACTATTTCTTCAACTGTTCCTTCTTTTTTATGTTCAGCTAATTGCCCCTCATCAATAGTTCCTTCACCTTTTGCTATTTTATCCTTGGTAATTATATGAGATTTATATTCATCAATTTGTTTTTCATATTTAACTATACGTTTTTGCAGACTTGCTGTCTGTCGGCGAGCTGATAGTTTACCTTGTAATACCTCGAGGCTTTTATTGATGGTGGTAATGGCAAACAAAAATAGAAATATAAATGACAGGGCCGCAAAAAGGTCCGAGAAGCTTCCCAGCATCTTTTCACTGTCCGTTTTATCTTCCTGATGTTTTATTAAATCGTAATCTAAACTCATAAATCGACTCTTGCCAATTTTTTTGGTTTTGCTCTTTAAAATTCGACTGGAGACACTAATATATTAAGGCTTGGAAATAATGTGTTGTAACTAACTGTAATTAAATAATAAATAAAGACTTAAAATATGTGTGAAAATATAGAAAAATTAGTGGGCAGGTATAATATATCGAGATATACAAATAAAAACAAATGGATATCGGGTGTATTATTTTCTCTGGTATTTTGGGAATTTTTAAGTTAAGCAAATCAATGTTATGAACGTTGTGAACAAAATCACGGATCTTATTGGTAATACCCCAATTATTAAGCTTTCCAAAATTGGTCAGAATTTACCAGTAAATCTATTTGTAAAATTGGAATATTTTAATCCAGGAGGTTCGGTCAAAGATCGAATAGGCTGGTATATGCTTACCCGAGCGGAGAAAGATGGCAAATTAAAACCGGGTGGTACAATCATTGAGGCTACCGCGGGTAATACGGGTATCGGCTTAGCTATTACCGCAATAGCTAATAATTATAAGATGATTTTTGTAATTCCGGATAAAATGAGTCAAGAAAAGGTAGAGGTATTAAAGGCTCTAGGGGCCAAGGTTATCTTAACCAGAAGTGATGTTCTGGCTGATCACCCTGAATATTATAGTAACCTGGCTTCAACTATACAGAACAAAACACCTAATAGTATTTATATTAATCAATTTAATAATCCTATGAATCCAGAGGCTCATTATAAAACAACGGGTCCAGAAATCTGGAACCAAATGGCAGGAGAGATAGATGTTTTTGTTACCGGTGTCGGTACCGGAGGTACTATATCCGGTTGTGGTAAGTTTTTAAAAGAAAAGAACCATAATTTGAAGATTGTTTTGGCTGACCCTGAAGGATCCATTCTGAGTAATTACATAAACACTGGTAAACTTAGCCAAGCTAAAAGTTTCTTAGTGGAAGGTATAGGTGAAGACTATATCCCCTCTAATTTCAATACTGAGTTGGTTGACTTTGCCTATACTATAGATGACAAAGAAGCCTTTGCCATGAGTAGAAGGCTGTTGCAACAGGAGGGCATTTTTGCTGGAACCTCAGCTGGAGTTATTATGTGTAGCGCTATTAAATATGCTATGACCCTTACTAAATCATCTATGGATATAGATCCTTCAAAAGGGTTCTTTTCAAATGATGAAAATAATAATAATAAAAAGAATCTAAATATATTAGCTATGATTCCTGATTCAGGACGAAATTATGTTAGTAAGTTATATAATAAAGATTGGTTGAAAAAGAACAATCTCTGGTAACAGATAAATTTTAAATAGGAGTACTGTAAATTGCTAGACAAATTAACATCATAAATTAAGTTACAATTATTACATAAACTTATAATCACTCAATTGGGAGTCAATATGACTGCAAAAAAAACAGTTTATGGTTTTGCCACCAAATCTATTCATGTTGGTCAGGAGCCAGAATCATCTACGGGAGCAGTTATTCCACCTATCTTTCAAACCAGCACTTTTGCTCAGGAATCTCCCGGCAAACATAAAGGATACGAATATTCTAGAACCTTAAATCCAACCCGTAAGGCTTTAGAAGACTGTGTAGCATCTTTAGAAGATATGAAATATGGTTTTGCTTTTTCTTCGGGTTGTGCTGCGGTAATGACATTGATGCATTATTTTAAACCAGGCGACCGAATCATTTGTACAGATGATTGTTATGGAGGTACATTTAGATTGTTTGACAAAGTCTTCAAACAAAGAGGGCTTGAGTTTGTATTTACTGACATGAGAGACTTTGATCGAGTAATAAGCGAAATTACACCCAATACAAAGTGTCTTTGGATCGAAACCCCGACTAATCCATTACTTAAAGTTCTTGATTTAAGTGAATTGAATAAAATAGCTCATGAGAGAGGTCTTATTACGGTTGTAGATAATACTTTTTTAAGTCCTTTTTTTCAAAAACCTGCCGATTTTGGAACTGATATTGTTTTGCATAGTGCCACTAAATATCTTAATGGTCATTCTGATGTAGTAGGTGGTCTTATAACCGCTAATGATGATCTATTGGCTCAAAAAATTGCTTTTTTACAGAATTCTTTGGGCGCTATTTTAGGTCCTATGGATAGTTGGCTAATTCTGCGAGGATTAAAAACTCTTGAGATCAGGATGAAGCAACATGAAAAAAATGCCCTAAAAATAGTTGGATTTTTATTAGAACGATCGGAAGTTGAAAAAGTTCTTTATCCCGGGCATCCTTCTCATCCAGAGTATAAAGTGTCCATGGCTCAGACATCTGGTTCAGGAGGTGTTGTTACTTTTTATCTTAAAGGTGGATTAAAGGAATCCCGTGTTTTTTTAGAAAATACAAAACTATTCACCTTAGCGGAAAGTTTGGGGGGAGTGGAATCATTAATAGAACATCCCGCTATTATGACCCATGCTTCTGTTCCAGTAGAAATAAGGCAAAAGCTAGGAATTACCGATAATCTAATTCGTTTATCGGTTGGTATAGAAAATCATCAAGACTTGATTAAGGATCTAGATATTGCTTTGGCTTGTATATAAATCGCTTTGCTTTATATGTAAATCAAAGCGAGTATTATTCTATGGATACCTAAGTGAATAATTTAGTGAATGCGTAAGCGAATGCTTAAAGGTATTTTTACTAAATATTTTAGTGATTGTCCGATAAGTTTTAAAAAGGTGAATTGAAGTTGAATTCAACTTCAATTCAAGGTGAAGTTATGGAAACTTATGAAAAAAATATAAATGAATCTATTGATCAAAAGAAGGAATTACCCAAGAAATTGGACTATTCCATATTGGCTTACTTTTGGCAGGCTAATCCTATATTAAGTTCAAGTCGGGAAGTAACTTTACCGCGTTTTTTAAGAAATGTGGATGTCTTAAAGAATTTCTCTGATAACGAACTGCGTATTTTATCTAAGTTTCTGCATCTTAGGGTTTTTCAACCCAATGAAGTGGTTTTTGATCAAGGCGATAGAGGTGTGGGTTTTTATTTTATTTATTCTGGATACATCGATATTATGGTCAAAAAAAAGGATGAATCTCAAGATTCGCTTCCAAATGATAAGAAAAAAGAGATAAAACAGTTAATTGTGTCCTTAGAAAAGGGAAGTTATTTTGGAGAACTGGCGTTATTGAAGGAGAATAGCGTCCGTAATGCTACAGCTATATCCAGAGATGTTTCAGAACTGGTAGGTATTTTTAAACCTGATATTGAAGAATTAATTCATAGCTATCCGATTATTGCCGCTAAATTGCTGCAATCGGTCTCGGTTATAATTGCTAAGCGTTTGTCTGTAGTGACTGCTGAAGTTCAGTCTTTAAAATTCAAGTTGTCCAAGTTATCTCAGATGAGTAAACACGATGTTTGATAAAAAATCTGGAACAGGTAAATTAATATTTTTCTTTGCTCTAGTAATAGCTATTGTTTTTTTATTAGCTAGTATGCCACGATTGACTCTTCCTTTAGCCTTTACTTATATCTTTTCTTTGGTACTAACACCGATTGTTTTAAGTCTTATGAAACTTGGTTTTTCCCGTTTGATTTCGATTTGTTTGCTATTTGTTGGACTTTTCTCTTTTTCCATTTATCCCATTGTAAAGTTGGTTCCGTTAATTAAGCATGAATCGGAAAATATTCAGTACTATTTACCTAAAATCGAACGTTATTTTCGTATTCAACATGATAATTTTAATAAGATGGTGAAAGATAGAGTGGGGTTAGAGATTGAAGGCAATTTAATCGATCATGTCATTACATTAGTTAAAAATAGTTCTAAATCTATTCTCTTGAGTGTACCCAAAATTCTGGCTTCTTTTTTGGAATGGATATTTTTGGTGCCTCTTTTACTATTTTTTATATTGCTGGAGGGGCGGAAGTTTAAAGATGTTATATTCTTACTGATTCCTAACCGACTGTTTGAGAGAACCTATTATTTAGCTCATCAGTTTAATAAACAATTGGGAGATTATATTTTTGCCAAATTTGTTGAGGCCAGTATCGTAGGTACCAGTGTTACTATTGGTTTATACATTTTAGATATTCGTTTTGCCCTCATTTTTGGAATAATAGCAGGAATAACTAATGTTATTCCATATTTAGGTCCATTTATTGGGACGGCTCCGTCCTTAATTTTTGGAGCGGCGGTATATGGGATTGGAAGTGAATTTGGAGCGATTTTAATTTTGTTTTTAATTGTAAATGCCTTTGATTTGGCGCTGGTTTTTCCTATTTTGGTTTCTAAAATTGTAAATTTACACCCCATAGTAGTTGTAGTAAGTGTGATTCTTGGTTCGCAAATGATGGGAGTGGTGGGTATGGTAATATCTATCCCCTTAGCTGCGGCAATCAAATTATTGTTAACTGAAATATATAAATACCTTTATCAGACACCTTCTTTAGATAATCTTTCTAGTTAGGTAGATTCTAGTTTGAAGGACTATCTGGCTTGAGTGCTAAATTTTAAAAACCGATTGGATCAGCGATGTAAGTGAAATTTAGATATTTTTAGTATAAATTCAGTATAAAAATTCCATGACAAAATATTTCAATTTTGATAGGTAAGATGGACATAAAAACTCAGTAGGAGGGAAAATGACCACATCAAAAATTACCTGGACAGTTACCGATGAAGCGCCAGCATTAGCGACTTACTCTTTACTACCCATTGTGAGGTCCTTCACTAAAGGATCTGGAATTGAAATTGAAAAAAGTGATATATCTTTATCCGGTAGAATTATAGCTAATTTAAATGATTATCTTAGAGAAGATCAAAAAATTCCTGACTTTTTATCCATATTAGGTGATTTGGCCAAGAAATCAGACACTAATATACTAAAACTACCCAATATTAGCGCCTCAATACCTCAGTTGCAAGCTGCCATCAAAGAACTACAAGACAACGGGTATGATGTTCCTAATTATCCTGAAGAGTTAAATAGTGATGCGCAAAAAACTTTACAGAAAAAATATGCCAAAGTTCTGGGATCTGCTGTTAATCCTGTTTTAAGGGAAGGTAATTCTGATCGTAGAGCGGCTACTTCGGTTAAATCATTTGGTCAAAAAAATCCTCATAAGATGATGAAAGACTGGAAGCCAGGCTCAAAATCTCGAGTGGCTCATATGAGTGATGGTGATTTTTTTGGTAGTGAAAAATCGATCGTAATGGAAAAAGCAGATGATTTGAAGATTGTTTTTGTTAGTAATGATAACAGTGAAAAAATACTAAAAGAGAGCGTTCCAGTGCTAGAAGGAGAAGTTGTAGATGCTTCCGTTATGAATGTAACCGCTCTACGTAAATTCTTTGCTGACCAGATAGAAGAAGCTAAAAAAGATAATGTGCTTTTATCTTTGCACATGAAAGCCACTATGATGAAAATCTCTGATCCTATAATTTTTGGTCATTGTGTTTCGGTATTTTATGAAGCGGCCCTTTCAAAGCATGCCGGCCTACTTAAAGAAGTAGGGGCCAATGTTAATAACGGAATTGCTGATGTTCTGGCTAAAATTGAAAAGTTACCCGCAGATAAAAAATCTGAAATTGAAGAGGATATAAATGCTGTTTATCAGAATCGTCCAGCTTTAGCCATGGTTGACTCAAGTAAAGGGATAACCAATCTACATTTACCAAATAACATAATTATTGATGCTTCTATGCCCAATGTCGTTAGAGATGGTGGATGTATGTGGAACCCTGAAGGTAAACTACAAGAGACTATCGCTCTGATTCCAGACAGGAGTTATGCCTCTATATATCAGGAAATAATTGAAGATTGTAAACGAAATGGGCAATTTAATCCAGCCACCATGGGAAGTGTTTCAAATGTGGGATTGATGGCTAAAAAGGCTGAAGAGTATGGTTCTCACGATAAAACTTTTGAAGCTCCTGCAGTAGGAATAATTAAGGTAGTTGATCAATCTGGATCTAGTGTCATAGAACAGAAAGTTGAAAAAGACGATATTTTTAGAATGTGCCAGACCAAAGATGTGGCAATTCAAGATTGGGTTAAACTTGCGGTTAATCGAGCTAAAGTAAGTGGTTCTCCAGCCGTTTTTTGGTTGAATGAAGAAAGAGGTCATGACGCTCAAATAATTAAAAAGGTAAAAAAATACTTACCTGATCATGACACTTCTACGATTGATATACGAATATTACCTCCGGTTGAAGCCATGAAATTTTCCTTACAAAGAATTCGCAAAGGAGAAGACACCATATCTGTTACCGGTAATGTTCTTCGTGATTATTTAACTGACCTATTTCCTATTTTGGAATTAGGAACTAGCGCTAAAATGCTTTCCATTGTTCCTTTATTGAATGGTGGTGGATTATTTGAAACTGGTGCGGGTGGTTCGGCTCCAAAGCATGTCCAGCAATTTTTAGAAGAGGGTCATTTAAGATGGGATTCTCTGGGTGAGTTTTGCGCGCTTGTTCCTTCTTTAGAACTAATCGCCAGTAAAACAGATAATGCTAAAGCTGCGATATTAGCTAAAACTCTAGATCAAGCTATCGGTAAATTTTTGGAAGAATACAAGTCTCCATCACGGAAAGTTAATGAAATTGATAACAGAGGAAGTCATTTTTATCTGGCCTTATTTTGGGCTCAAGCCTTAGCAGATCAAAATAAAGATCCGAGAATGCAGGAACGATTTGAAAAGATCGCTAAGCTCTTACTGAAAGATGAAGATAAAATTGACCAAGAACTACTTGCCGCTCAAGGTAAACCTGTTGAAATTGGTGGATACTATCGACCCGACCCAAAGAAGGCTGAACAGGCAATGCGTCCAAGCCCCACATTCAATAATATTATTGATAATGAATAATGATTGACTGATGTGTGTTATAATTAAATTGTCAATAAGTGCCGATAAATCTGCTAGGGTAAGCTATTTACAATGGGTAAGAAGTGGACCATCAAACCAAAAAGTTTAGAATTAGATAAAATCTATCTGACTAGGGATGGCTATGAGCGAATGCGTAGTCGTTACCATGATCTTTTGTATAATCAAAGACCCGTAATTACTAAAGAAGTTGGTATTGCCGCAGCTCATGGAGATAGATCAGAAAATGCAGAATATATATATGGAAAGCGAAAATTGAGGCAAATTGATAGGGAAGTCTATGTGTTACAAAAGAAGCTAGAAAAAGTCGTTATAGTTGAAGATAAAGATTTTCCTAAAGATCATGTTGGATTTGGTAGTAAGGTTAGATTGAAGGAAGAAGATGGAAATGAAAAAGTCATTCAAATAGTAGGTGAAGAAGAAATAGATCTTGCTCAGGGTAAAATAAGCTACAAATCTCCATTGGCTAAAGCTCTATGGAAAAAGAAAGTCGGTGAAATTTGTCTTTTTAATCCCCCCAAAGGTGAGGTCGAATATCAGATTATGGAGATTTTCTAATTCTTGGGAAATTTATTAAAATAATCATCAGATTCCAACCATTATTTTACTGTGATCATGTGGCAAAACCAATATCTTTTAATATATTTCCAATTGCATAACAACTGCCAGTGAAAACGACAGTTTCATTTTGGTGGCAATCAGACTTTACCTGGTCAAAAGCTTGTTGCCAATTATCAAAAAAAGGTATTTGAGAACAATTGTCAGGAATATCATTTTTTTGCCAGGATCTATCTGTTTGTGCTGAAAAGAAATAAAGAGGTCTCTTCATAGCTGCCAGAATATCAATCATAGTTGGATAGTCTTTATCCGACAAGAAAGAAATTAAAAAATAAGGTTTGAAGTTGTTAGTTTTTAGATGTTGGCACAATAATTCAATTCCTTGAGGATTATGAGCGACATCTAATAAACAATTTTTCCCTTGAACCTTTAGGGGATGGTATCTTCCTGGCCATTGTCTAAGTATTGCTTGCTGTACAAGAGTTGGGTGAATAGTTTGTCTTTTTAATAAAAAAGTACTTACCTTAATAGCCAGAGAGAAATTATCTAATTGGTAAAGAGGAAGTGTTCTCAAAAGAGGTAGAGTTCTCAAAATAGGTTTAGAAATATCATAATCTTGCTGCTCAGTGCAAAATACCTCGGCTTTAACTTTATTACTTTTATCTAAGAAAATTCTTTTACAATGAGGGGGGATTTTGCCTAAAAAGACAGTGGTGCCAGCTTTGATAATACCTGCTTTGGCTCGTGCAATTTCTTCAAGAGTGTTTCCTAATGATTTAGTATGGTCAAACCCAATAGAGGTAATTACTGAGCAAATCGGATTTACGATATTGGTAGCGTCTAATTTGCCTCCAACACCTACTTCTAATATCACAATATCTACTTGAATTTGTTCAAAATAAGAGATAGCTAAGGCTGTTGATATTTCAAAGAAGGTTGCTGGTAGTTGATAGGTATTACAAATATTCAATATCTTAGTGATTAATGGAACTAAGTCATGGTCAGAAATTTCTCGTTCATTAATACGAAATCGTTCGTTGAATTTGATTAAATGGGGGGAAGTAAAAAGCCCTACTTTTAAACCGTGAAGAGACAGGATGGTACTGATATAGAAGGCGACCGATCCTTTACCGTTAGTACCACCTACTAGGATAGTAGGCATGTGGAAGGAGCAATTTAAAATACTGCATAGTTGTTTAATTGTATTTAAATCTGTTCTCTTTCCATTACGTGTGCGGGAAAATAATTCCTTTAATAATAATTCCTTACTCATTTTTTCGTATTTTTCATAAACAAGTTACTTTTCTCCACAGTCATGGTCGCGCTATAAAATCCAATCTATAAATAGCTAATCAGATGAAGATGAGCAAGTGGTACTTGAATGTTGTGACGATAATACAATATAATGTACTTAATATGAAAATTATCTTTTTTATTTTATTCATTATTTTAGTTGGTTGCCAGACAATACGAAAAACTGTTGTAATTCTTTATAATGACCTTAATTTGGGCAATAATCTTAATAAAGAAAAGAACTTACAAGAAAAAGATTTACAAGAAAAGTTATCCTCACAGCATATCAGAATTAATAAAGATAAGACCCGGCTCAGTCGTAGCAAATTTCCTCTATGGACCCCGTTAGGAGAGCGTAACGGTGCTTTTCCGTTAGAATGTTCAGATATCAAAATGAATCAATTAATTGATCGAATTATCAATGGTAAGAGTTCCGATAGCGAAGTAGGGTCCTTTGAAGAACATTGTTTATTGCCGTTTGCCCAGAGTAAAATCAGTTCTTTGCAGACTTTGAAAACTATGAGTTATGACATAGTAGATCATTCATGGGTCAGGCCGGTTCGTTTATTATTAGACGATGGTCCTGTTGTAAATGGTTTTTTGGCATTGAAACCGGATTTGGCAAAAAGACCTTTGATTGTGATTCAGTGTGGATTTGGTTGTGGAACAAAGGAACTTCATGCGGGAATTTTTCCTTTAATTATACATTTATATGATGAGGGTCCTTTTCATGTCTTATTGATTAATAGCTCTACAACTTCGGACTTTATGATCGATAATAAAAAAGTATCATTAGGTGGAGTTTATGAAGGTAAAACATTAATCAAAGTTGCTCAACTATTAAAATCATCTGAATCAAAATTGAAACCGTTGATTTCAAGTATTCATTTGGCGGGAATGAGTTGGGGAGGCCATGCAGCATTGTTTGCTTCTCTTTATAATGGTTATATTGGTAAAACGAAGGATCAAAGATATTTTCAGAGCGTTGTTGCATTATGTCCAGCTATTGATCTAGAAAAAACAGCAACTCATTTATTCTCCGATCCTTACACTCGTTTTTATAGTCAAACGGCATGGGAACAAATAAGTAAATCAGCCAAAAGTATACCTGCCTTTGGGCAATTGATTGATTCAGTGGATCGACCTAGTGATTTGGAGCTACTCTCGGTTTTAGTTAAAATGGGAATAAATCATAATCGGCTTTATAGCAATTTGATCAGACAATTTCCTCCTCCGGTAGGTGGAAAAATTGCAGATGAAAAAAATTTTTGGGCCTATAATAATTTCCTGAGATATTATAAAGAAGCTAGGTCAAAAACCCTAATATTATCTGCTGAAGATGATACGGTTGTTCCATTTAAACATAATGGTCGTTTGTTAATGGAGAAAATGAATGAGCGTCATAATCCTTCCTTACAAATTGTGACTTTAAAACATAATTCGCATTGTGAACCAACATTATCCTATAATCAGTATGGTTGGATGTTTGTTGGTAGACTTTTAAGATCGTTTTTTCTTGATAATAGTCCTGATTTTACCAGAAAAACGGGTGTAAGAGAGCTGAAACTAAGCGAACTGGAACTGTCTTCTTCATGGAAACTTAACCAAGCCGAATATTATTGGACCTATAAGTGGCTGGCACATAAGAACCAAAATTATTTAAGTTTGCAAATGAAAGTACTTAGTCTTCATAAAGATAATAAGGACCTTTGTTGGAAGATAGATCCTTTTGTTGCCGAAAGAAGTTCGACTTGGAGGGGGTGTTTTCGCGATTTGTCAACTAAAGTATTGTTGTCAAAATTAAACAAACCTGTTCCGAGTAATCAAATTGAAAAAGATGTTCTTGCTAGATGGGCCAATGCCAATTTAAAATTATATGACATTGCTGGATCTTTAGTAGGTATTTCTAATAATATGATAAGTAGTATTGGGTGGAGTCAATTACTTCATCCTATAAGCGCTTACCGCTTACCGTGACCTGATTGTTTACTGTGTTTGACTACTTTTAAAATATTGGTTATGCTGATGAGCCATGAATAGTACAAAATCGTATAATTATGTTTGCTTACGTTGTCAGAATCAAGCTCCTAGTGGTGATTATGAATACACGTGTCCCTCATGTGGTAGTAATTTAGAGATTATTAATTCCTTTTCTTTTCAAGATGAGATTGTAACTCAAGATGAAATTACAACTCAAAAGAAAATTACAACTGAACAGATAGTTAATGAGCATCAAATAGGTTTTTGGCGTTATGAACCACTTCTACCTATCGGACGTCACGATAAGTTCCCCCCCTTATTGATTGGTAATACACCCTTAATTGACACTCAAAACTTAGCTGATTATTTTAAATTAAAAAAAATTAGTATTAAAGATGAAACTAGGAATCCTAGTTTGTCCTTTAAGGATAGAGCAAGCGCTATGGTGTTATCTCATGCTATGCAATTAGGAGAAAAAACGATAGTTGCGGCATCCACTGGTAATGCTGCTTCCTCTTTAGCTTGTTTATCCTCTGGTACTGGGATACAAACGATTATTTTAATTCCTCAAAATACTCCTTCCGCTAAAATTGCTCAATTAGTAATGTATGGTGCCAAAGTTGTGCTGGTCAAAGGAACTTATGATGACGCTTTTGATTTAAGCGTATCTTGTAGCAAAGAATTTGGTTGGTATAATCGTAATACAGGTTTTAATCCTTTTACCAGAGAAGGTAAGAAAACGTGCTCCTTTGAAATAGCTGAACAGCTTGAATGGAGCATGCCCGATTATCTAATTGTACCGGTGGGTGATGGAAACATAATCAGTGGTATTTGGAAAGGTATAAAAGAGCTAAATGATTTGAAAATTATATCTAATTGTCCCAAACTAGTCGCGATTCAAGCTAGTGGTTCAGATGCTATTCATAGTGCTTTTACCAGTAAAAAGCCGATTCAAGCGGTAAAAGCAAGCTCCCAAGCTGATTCAATTAATGTATCATTTCCCAAAGATGGTGATATGGCTTTAAGAGCTATTGAACAGTCTGAAGGATTCACTTGTTCGGTTACTGATGAGGAAATATTTGAAGGAGTTAAATTATTAGCCAGTAATACTGGGGTGTTTGCTGAACCATCGGCAGCTGCAACTGTAGCTGGTTTAAATAAATTATGTAAGGAATCCTTAATTGAGAACGATAGTCATGTTTTATTATTAATAACCGGTCATGGTCTAAAAGACTATCAACATAGTTTATCCAATATTAAACGGCTAACAGTGGTATCGCCTGAAATGTCATCCTTTAAAAAACAGCTTCCAGCAATTTTTAATCAATAAGTGATACTAGAAAATTTTTATGAGTAGAAGATGTGAGAAAAATAAGAGATGGAAGTAAACTAGGAGACTCAAATGAGCCAAAAATCTCAATTGAAAAAATCTGAAAAACTAAACAATGCGATTAATAGAGCTAAAGAACGAGGAGTTATACTTCCCACATTTGCTCAACAAAAAGATCCTTCATTAATACCGAATCAAATAAAAAAGCAGTTACAAAGCATAGGTTTGTCTGACCTTCATCCCTATAATCTTTTTCGTATCACCTGGAAAAATGAGCCTACTACACATGGAGGTGGATTTGGATCTCCTAATGTTATAGAGATACCTTCTACTTTAAGCGGTGTGGAGGCTAAAATTGTTATGTTAATAGGGAAGTGGTTTCCTATTGGTGCTCATAAGGTAGGGGCCGCTTATGGTTGTTTAGTACCTAGATTAGTAAATGGTGAATTCGATCCGGTTAATCAAAAAGCCGTATGGCCGTCTACGGGTAATTATTGCCGGGGAGGGGCCTTTGATTCTAATCTACTGGGATGTGAGTCAGTTGCTATTTTGCCAGAAGAAATGAGTCAGGAGCGATTTGACTGGTTAAAAGATATTGGAGCGGAAATTATCGCAACTCCTGGATGC
>CAZJDM010000002.1:0-28537 GCA_964544765.1 uncultured bacterium | reverse complement strand
TAAGGAAATATCAGAAACCAGACCCGATTGTATGATTTTTAATCAGTTTGCTGAATGGGGCAATGCTTGTTGGCACTATCATATAACTGGTAATGCTATTTTAGAAACGTATGATGAAATCAAAACATCACAATCGAGATTAACTGCCTTTATTTCTGCCACGGGATCTGCTGGTACCATTGCGGCCGGAGATTTAATCAAAGAGTATCATCCATATACTAAGGTGGTAGCAACAGAGGCTACTCAATGTCCCACCTTGCTCTTGAACGGATTTGGTGGTCATCAGATTGAAGGCATTGGAGATAAGCACATACCTTGGATCCATAATGTTCGTAATACGGATATGGTAAATGCTATTCATGATCAGGACTGTCTATTTCTGCTTAGATTATTTAATGAAGATATGGGAAAAAAGATCCTAACAGAAGACAATGTTCCTTCTGACACTGTTGAAAAGCTAGATTTGTTAGGAGTTTCCAGTATCTGTAATTTATTAAGCGCCATAAAAACAGCCAAATATTTTGAAATGGATAAAAATGATGTTATATTCACAGTTGCAACTGATTCAGCCGATTTATACAGGTCCCGAATTGAACAGCAACGGCAAAAATTGGAAGCCTATAATAAAAAAGATGCTTATTTGTCTCTTAGTAGGTTAAAGCAAGTATCTATAGATTACATTAAAGAATTATCCTATCAAGATAAAAAAAGGATCCATAATCTAAAATATTATACCTGGGTAGAGCAACAAGGTAAAACTGCGGAAGAGTTAGACCAGCTTTGGTATGATGTTGAATATTTTAACTCTCAATACGCGCAAGTTGAAAAATGGGATCGCTTAATTAATGAATTCAATGATAGGACCGGTCTTTTGCATGGTCAATAAACGATTTTTTCTTATTAGTATTTTTATTATTTTATTTTCTTTTATTTTGAATAATGCGTGGGTAGATGCATTGTTATATGCAAATAGTGATTTCATTCATAATGTTACCGAAAATATGATCCAATATAATATTGATCATCGTATACGAGTTCCCAGAGAGTATTATCAGGATTATTATGATAATTATCAATTGGTAGTAGAGCGAGATTCAAAAAATAGCCTATCAGAAGATGCCTTCATTAAGGAGGCAATGTATGATCATGTAATAGCTCAAATTGCAGTACCTCCCAGGTTCTTGTCTTTCAAATTGGGCAACGCACAATTCAAAACGATTCTGGGACATCGAGTTTATCTTAATCTTATTTCCAGCTCAATGAAATTTCCCATGCAATATTCTCAGTTTTTTATGGGGGTAATTTACCATAATAATCTATTTTCTAGTGATCTAATCAAGACTAATCATCAAATCATGTGGTTTAACAATCATTATATGGACGGTAATATTTTAATGTTAAATCAAGATAAACCTATGGCCCATGATTCTTTTCTACTTCAAAATAATATTGTAAAAACAGAAAAAATAGGAAAATTTACCTCGCAACAGTTGGGTTTTCATCTCAATTTATTTATTAGAGCAAATGATAATTTATCTCAGGTACAAACATTTGGCTATTTTTCATGGAAGTCGAATAATCTTTGGAGTTATGATTCTATTCTGAATGCGGATGTCCGGAGTATGATTAAATTAGGTACGGGTATATCGACCTTTAAATGGCAAGACAGCTTTCAGAAGTTGTTGTATGACTTATCATTGAAAATATCTTTTCCTATGGGAGATAATATCTGTCAGGATGAGGATGACTCTAGTCAATGTGTTAGTCTGGCTTTGTTTTATGAGAAAAAACCTGAGCTTCGTTCTTTACTTGATACTAATAATGTTAGTTTTCGATTTGGTACCCGGATGATTCTTAGATTCTAATTAAAACTTCTAAACTTCTAAACTTCTAAACTTCTAAACTTCTTAATTTCTTAATTTCTCAATTTTTGTTCAATCTTTTTTAATAGTATTTTACTTTGGAGGTTATCTGATTTTGTTTTTAAGGATTTAACCCAGGATGTTTTAGCTTGAGCATATTTCCCTAGAAGGAAATAAATAGTTCCTTCTAGGGTATATAAAATGGGAACTTCTTTATTCCAGATAATAGCTGAGTGTGTTTCTTTTAACGCTAATCTGTAATTCTTTTTGGTAATTAGTCTTCTTATTTTTTTTATTCTCCGCACAATAGAATTGATAGCTTTTTCTGAATTGCCTGTGGTAGTTATAAAACTGATGTTTGAGGGTGATGAGGATGCTGTGTCAGAATACAATAATTGAAAGAGTAAAAATAATAAAATGAACGGAATTGATGGAAAAAACGGAAAAACTGAAAAAACTGTCAACTTACTTAGTGGATTGAACATTCAATCTCTCATAATTTAATTTTGCACTATTTAATATTATAATCGTAATCGGTTAAGGAATAATTTTCTTTAGAAAAAACAGCATAATAGGATAAGACAATCCGAGTAATAGTAATAACCAGTATCCAGATGATGTATATGGTACATGCGATGCGTGTGATGCATGCGTTGCTTCCATGATTGAACAACTAGAGCTTTTTTTCCCAGATCGGGGATTAGTAATGGGCATACCTTTCATTCTAATGCCGGGTACATCTTCAGCTTTAGGGGGTGTTGTACCGGGAAGAATTCTCGATCCTTCTTCTATTTTATGATTGGGATCATTGTTTAAAAGTTCCTGATAAAGTTTGGTAATGTCTGGTACTAAAGATTGAGAGACGCAGGCTGCTCCTGTAGAACAGGGTTCCACAATATTACATTTAAATTGCGGGCCTTGAGGATTAACCGCTGGTAAAGAACACTGAGTATTAGTTAAGCTTAACAATCTTTGTATGCCACAGATGGGAGGAATATTTAATTGCTGCCATAAGGAGCATTGAGTCGTCATAATTTCAACCGCAGCCTGACGTTGGGAATCTTGGTTGGAATTTAATAATGTATTGATGATTACCGCTAGTCCATAATCCGCGTATACAAGCGCGTTTTTATCTTGCCAACTCAGGTTAAATCCCAGTCCCATAATAGAGGGAGTATTTTCTGAAAGATGAAAATATAGAGAGCCCTTGAGTTCAAAAGGAAGTGATATTAAAATACTGGTGTAACCACCTGGATTACTAGGTGGTGATAGTTCCCCTATAGAAATTATGTCTCCTTTGGTTACAACGGGTAAATTACTATCTTCAACGGTATAGTCAAAATAAAATGTATCAGAACTTTTGGTAATAACTGGGATAAGAGCAACAGGACTAATGTTTGCAGGGCCGGCACTTTTACTTATTTCCACGGATATGGGATCTTTTATTTGTTTAAGTTCCCATCTGGTGTTGGAATTATTTTTAAATGTTCCATGAGCGATGTTTTGGAATCCAATATTAAATAATTCTGAATCTTTTTGAATAACAAATCTTTCACCTTTATGGTTAAAAATCTTATAATGACTCGAACAATTATTATAATTGTCAATGTGATGGAGAATAATAGTTGGTGTAATAAAGTAAGCGATACTAGTGTTACATTCTTGAATACCAGTAGTAGATGAAACAAGTTTCATATCAGGGCTAACAAGTGCCATTTGAGTATTTTTATTACGGAAATCATCGCATACTTCTACTGAAAAAGGCGGATCTTCTATACAATTAAGGGTCAAGTAGTTGGTTAGTTTTTTACATAAATCCGAACTAGCAATTGAACAGGTTTGATTATATTCGTTGGTATATGTCTCAAAATCTGATAGGTCAAAGTAGAATTCAATATCAAAACAAATCGATTCTTCAGCCTCACTTTTATTACCAATACAGTGTTGATAAAAAGAGCTTCTTAAAAAACTTTTACATTCAGCGCTTTCAAGCTGATCCTCATAATCGCTAGGTCGACATATTTTATTAAAATTATAGGTGAATTCACTGTTTGTTGTTTCTTGAGTTTTGTTTGTTTCATTATCATATTGAGGAGATAAATCGTTAGTGCGAAGTATACTTTGAGTTTGAGGAGTAGTGGCGGCAGCTAATTCGTCTGATGATATAACTGGATATTTGTTGGCTTCATAATTTCGTATAATTTCATCACAACCCACATTGAATGTTTCAGGATTGTTCCAATACCCATTAACACATTTATTATACTGTTGATCTAAAAAAGCGCGACATGTTTGTGTAGAAATTCTGTTGTTACCTGCAGGATCAGTACCCGCACAGTTTTGGCCGAACTTTACTAAAAAAGCATCCATAGTTTTACGATAGATATTAGGATTCAATTGTTGTTGGATTATGGTTGAAATGGGGATTTGTTCTAAAAAAACTAATCCCTTTCGTGCCGATATTCTACTAGTGGTTTTTATTTTCGGAGAAATTGATTTGATAGTAGACTCAGTGTCTTCTCTGCAATTGTTTAAACTTAAAATAGTAACCAATACCAAAAAAATAGATGGGATTGCAGTTAGATTAGATATTTTAGGCATATAAACTCCAATATTACTTATTTTACTTAAGTTGACTTTATTGTTACAAAATTGATCTTACTAAAATAATATCATATACTGTATATTAGTAGCACTAAGTATAAATATAAATTATGCACTGGAAAGTGTGGTGAAATATATCTAACTGTTAGTAGAAGGAGTCGATATATGAAGGTTATTGTTTGCAGTTTATTATTTTTGATCACACCATTGATAGGTTGTGCCTATGGAAGTGTAGCTCATGCTGGTAAAAAGATGGTTGTAATTACTAGGCAAGATTTATGTTTATGGGGATTGTTAAGAAGAGCGTATGTTTGTCAAGCTACCAAAGTAGGGTTAGTAAATTGTAGAGATAGAGAAAGTCCTTAGAATTAAATTGTTATTTTATTTTGAGTAAATCTATTTTGTTTTGAGTAAATCATTGTAACCTAATTTTTCAATTTGACGATAGTATTCGAAATAGAGCTTATCGTTGGTTTGTTTGGTGAGTCTTGCCGCGTTATAAATATTTCCTACGTAAAATGGTATTCCAATCGTGAGCCAGGCAGTAAAGCTAGCGTAACCATGTTTGGGTATTTCTTTTCCTCTTCTAAAAGCATCATAAATAAAATATCCCAGAATAAAATTTACCGTAAAAGAGAGAAAAGCCTCTTTTGGAAACCCCGCGTATAGTTGTCCAAGTCCTGGTATAATGGATAAAGATCCTGCTAGATAAGGATTAGATAAACTAATTCGGGTTTGATTCAAATAGGTAAGTATTTTATTAGATGATGAATGATATTTGCTATTCTGTGGTATTGATTTAAATAAATTTTTGGCTTGTTTTTGTTGATTATTAAATAGATGGCAGTGGGCTTTTAAAAATTTTACTTCTTCAAGTTGGGAGATCGTTTTATTACTATTTAGAGCATGCAATGCCTGATAATATTCATCTAAATTCAATAAAATCTTAGCCTTTAGTAAATAGGCATTTGTAAGTAGAGTTGGAGTGATTGATCGAATAGATATTAGAGAATTGATTTGCTTTAGTGCTGGTTGGTATTGTTGTCCATGATAATAACTACGGGCAATTTTAAAGGTCAATTTAGGATGGTTATTGTTAATTTGCTCTTTATGATATTCTGTGATGGAGCGATAGTAATAGCCATTTTGAAAAAACCAATCTCCATACTCCTCTGAGGTGGTGGTTGTGGTCGTGGTGGCTAAGGATTTATTAGAAGGGTAGATGATCAGAAAAATTGTAAATATAGAAAGGATGAATAAATAATTAGCTATCATCCTTACTATATTAATAATTTCTATATTAATAATTTGACTGTTTAATGGTGATAGTGTCCAATGTTTGATAACTTTTAACTGGATCATAAATTCTTCCTATGCCATTAATTATATGTAACTCATAGAATCCGTAGGAGGATAAATCCCCAAACTCTCCTAAAAGACGACTAGTTGCATAATATGAACCCCTTATTCCATATTTTTTTATACTTAAATATGCAAAATGACTGCAAGTAGGTATATGGGGGCATTTGGGTCCATCAACCTTAGTCAGGTAATTGCGCCATAGATAGAAATGAATATCCAGTAATGATGTAGAGGTTTTGGCAGATCGAGTTAATTTTTTAGGTTTCACATTAGGTTTTACTTTGGGTTTAATTTCAGGATTTAACGCAGGGTTGAAATTTGAGTCAAATGGATAAAAGGAAAATGATAAGTATCGATTGTTATTATTAGTTAAATTGTTAATATGTTTAATTTTTGTAAAATTAGTTTGGAACGATTCAGTTGCTTTCAGAATTATTCCAAGGTTAATGGCATCCATCGATAATGCTAAAACAAATAATGCTAAACTGAAGAATAATCTTAAATTACGCAAGTTTTCCTCTGTTGATATAAACTCAAATAGCAAAATAAGTAATAAAAGTAAACTGTACTACCATCCTGTACCACCATCAAGTCACAAAAACATACCTTATTAGTTCTTCTCTCATAAATAACATGTTGATATTAAAGGAATAAAATATGGCCTATGTTTTGCATTCTTTATTTATAGAAAGGAGGGATATCATGAAAAATGAACAATTAACTGATACTGAACGTAAATTATTAATGAATATTATTATGATGGAACTTGAAAAAAATGGATTAACTATTAAACAAAAAGAATACTTATCTCGAATACGTAAAGAAATGCATGAATTGAATAACTGGCGAGAAATAGAAATTAATTTGAATTAGTTATTTTTCTATCACATTTTTGTGAGTGGAATATTGCCTAGTTGTGATTTTATTTCTTTTAATTGTGAGTTTATGTGGTACAAGACTCGTATGTGTTTTATGAAATGGAGGCGAAAACATTGGAAGATAATCATCCCGTATTCGACTATTCAAATTTTCGACAATTTCTAAACGATCATTATCAATCCAAACGAGAGAATATTGCCCACTGGAGCTTTGGAATGTGGTCTAAGAAATTGAAAATCAAGAGTCCCTCTACTCTAATCATGATCCTAAACGGGCAAAGAAATCCGGGTGTTGAATTAATTAATAAATTTAAAAAATATTTTTCGATGAAGGAAGCAGCTGGAGAATATTTTGAGGATCTTATTCGACTAGAAAAAGTAAAAAATGACGTACCTTTGAGTGTCATGTTAATGGAAAAGCTAAATAAGTCACATAGAAGTGGTCAGTTTCGTTATTTAGATTTCAATACCTTTAGTGCTATAGCTAACTGGTACTACTATGCTATCAGAGAAATGGTCAATTTGAGCTTCTTTAAAGAGGATCCGATCTGGATCAGTAGTGTACTGCAATATAAGGTCACACCAAAAGAAATCAAAACAGCTATTTCGACCTTGTTAAAATTAAACCTACTGACTCGTGATCAAGAAAATAAGTTAGTTCCCACTGATAAACATATTTCAACCAATAACGATGTTGCTCATGAAGGCATTAAACGGCATCATGAACAAACATTGGGCCAAGTTAAAACCTCTCTTAGAAAAGATGACCCTAAAATTCGAGAAATTTCGGGGGTGTGTTTTGCATTAAAAAGATCGAAGCTACCCGAAGCTAAAAAATTAATTCACCAGTTTCAACGTAAATTTTGTGAAATGATTGAAACCAAAGATGCTGACTCCGTATATCAATTGGAAGTGTCGTTTATTCCTTTAACTAAGGATTGGAGCTCATCTTGATTAGAAATTGGTTCTTAGTCATTTTTTGTTTTCTTATCTTAAATCAAGAGTATTTGGTAGCGGGAAGTTTTATAGGAAATGGAGCGGATAAACTGCCATATAACCACAATGCTGCTTGGTTTCTGGGCTATAGAGATGTACGTTATTGTGTAGTAATTGATCCAAATTTTTCAGTAGGAAAAAATTTATTTGAATATGAAAGTGATATTGTCATACTTGATATGTTAGAGGAGGTCTTTAAGCAATGGAAAGATTATGCTGTACGAAAGGGTTATTATAATATTTCAAATATAGCTTACTATATGAATCCAGCACCACCCATAGCTTTTGGTTCTATTGCTTTAGATGATTGTGATGGAACTGAGGACCTTACTTTTTATTTTGGAACCATAAATAAACAGATATCTAAAGATATGGCCATATATCTTCAACCCGTAGCTTTTCCTAAAAGAACACAGTGGAACGAGCAACTTTCTTGGGGGAAAGGATATATCTGGATAGCTCCTAATAATTATTGGAGCGAGAATTACCCTAATTGGGAACGTCCTAATCTACTATATGGTATTTTATTACATGATCTAGGGCATGTCTACGGTAATGGCCATGTTGATGGCACTATAATGACCGAAAAAATTGAAACTTTATATAAAAATGCAATACATGATAGTCAATCAAATAAGAAATATTTTACAAATATTGATCATTCTCGAGAACTTTTCTTCAATTGGTTTGGACCCTTTAAATATCAAAGAACCTTTTCCTCTAATTCTAGTGATCAGTTATTGTTTTATAGAATTTTTTCGGTAGTTAAACAATTAATTGGAAGAGATCCGGTTGGTCCAATAAATATATCTGTGAATGGAAAGGCATTTTTAGTTTCTGGATATTCATTATTTAATCATAGAAATGCATTATTAGATCCTGGTCGTGGAATGACTATAGTGATTTCTGATGACAATAATACTTATCAATTTGATGTTTCAATTGGAAACTTAATTAGTTTTTCAACAGGGCCAGTAGCTTTTAAAAAGGCTTTTGTTATAAATAATTTAGGTACAGATTATCGTACAAATACAATTTTTGAGTCTCCAGGTCAGTCCTATATTGGTAAGGCTACAAGTTTAAAGGGAGAAACTATTACTTTAATCATTAGTCGTAATATGGGTAGAGTTCCGTTCACCATATTTATAGTCAATGATCTTGAATATAGCCCTATTTTTATCTATTCCAGTTACAAATAACCAATAATCAATTCAAATAAAACTTCATTCGTAAAAACAAGGATGTAGCGTTAAATGGAATTATTATTATCACAGCCTTGTGATAACTTTTTGATCTTACATGGTTTTTTTGCTTTTGTTTAATCGCGATTTAGATCAAAATTTAAGTAATAGTCAAAAAATCTGAATCAAAAAATCCTAATTATCATGTGGTACTGATCTCATTTACCTCCGGCAAATGCTAAGTTTGAATATATATAGAGTTTGAATACATAAGTAATTGATTTGGTTGCGTAATTATTAACTATTCAAAGGAGGGAAACATGAAGTTATTAAGAACAGCGCCAATTTTTCTTTTCATTTTTTTGTTAAGCCCAGTTTTACTGGCAGATGGAGGTATTTTTAAATGTAAGATCAATTACTATTTAGAAAAGACCGAGCCTGTTAATACCGGTTACTTTACTTTAGTTGGTAAGGGTAAGGTCATCTGTAGCGATGCTGATGCTAGTTTAACTACACCGGTAAAAGTAACAATGAATGGAGACACTACTGCACCAGCAATCGTTTTGGGTAATTTTGATAGAATCAATGTTAAGACTAATGAATTTCAAGTATTGAAACCTTCTCATGCGTTGGGTAGTTTTGAACTTCCTGAAGGGGACAGTGTTTGGATGCAAGGATTTACTTACTTTAGAGCTGAAAAATATATTCATGATGAAGTTAGTTATCCTTATGAGTTTTACAATTTTCTTTCTATCGAAAATGGCAGTGGACCTACAAGTGCTCACATAACCAATTTATCTTTTGTTAAAGATGGTGATCCTGTCGTTGGTCCACCAACTCATGGTAAGTGTCATCTACACTTTGATGTAAGTAAAGATTATCCTATCAACTTCGGCTATTTTACATTATCAGGAACAGGTATCATCGAATGTAAGGATCAGGTAGTACCAGTAAATGTCTCTTTAAATGGTAATACCGTTGCTCCAGCTGTCGTAATAGGTAACTTCGATAAAATAAGCGGAACAGCTCATTATATCAACGTTGCTTACTTGGAACACATTTTTGGAAATTATGAGGTTGAAGACGGAGATGAGGCCTGGAGAATGGGAATTAATCCTTTTACTGTTTCTAAATTTACTAATAGGGTTAGATTCTGGGTAAATGTTAAGGCTGTAAATTTATATGGCGCTACTAATGCTAATCTTACTTCTCTTTCTGTTGAGCCACAATAGTACGATCAGATCATAACTATTTTATACAAAGTAGTATGATCAACCCTAATCAATTACGGTTAATGGGGCATTTCCATACAAGGAAAGGCTCCATTAACTGTTACTAATTATAATTGTTAAAAAGCAAAGGAAGTTAATTAAGAACCGTAATCTCAGCATTATCAGTTACCGAATATAATCAAAAAATTATTATCTATTTCCATTTATATTTTTTTCTTTAATATTCTTATCTTTATTCTTATTAAATTCTTTTTTTGACGATGGGAACCGCTTTGTTGGTCCATATAATCTTCTAAATGTTTTTCGAAGTGAAAAATCACTCTGCTCAGTTTGTCGACAATCGTCTAGAATCTTGTGTTGATCAGCGCAGGGAATACATAACCACTTAGCGGTAAGGGTTTTTAAGCTGTGTTGATAATATTCAACGTCGGGTGTAGTCTTCTTACATGATTCACATTCTGTTCGGTGGTGATGCTCATGAGTTACATTATTATGTGGTTTATGGGGAGTTTTTTGATCGAAATTCTTATATTTTTCTTTTTTATCAGTATCTTTGGATTTATCTTTGCGATCCTTCTTATAAGAAGGTTTCTTATAAGGCTTTTTCTTGAAATCAGACTTTTTTCTTTTTGATTCCTCGGATTCTTTAAATCCAGCTTGTTGTAATGCGTCTTTTAAACTCCCAGCCATGAGAATCTCATATAAGAAATTGAACGAAATTTCAACCTATTTCTTTAATTTTGTTTTCCTCATCAACAAAAACTTTTATAGGCTTATATTCAGCGCATAAATGATCCTCTAATTGTACGTATGATGCGATAATTATAATGTCATCTTTTTGCACACGACGTGCTGCGGCACCATTTAAACAGATTTCTCCCGGTTGTCCATACATAACATAGGTGGAAAATCGTTCTCCATTACTGCAATTATATATATCTACCTTTTCATATTGATAGATTTGAGATGTATCGCATAAAGTGCGATCTATAGTAATGGATCCTTCATAGGAAAGATCTGCTTCCGTGATCGTGGCCCTATGTATTTTTGATTTAAGCATGTTACGTTTCATCTATTTCTCCTATTTCTTTGAATATATTATATATTTAGAAACAATGCCCTTCTTAAACCGATATGCACCAGTTCCGGTAAATGGGCATCAAAAACACCTTGTTCACTAAAGAGTCTGGCAAAGCCGCCAGTACCCACAACGATAGGCTTCTTATGATTAGGATCATTAAAATATTCAGTGATAATTTTCTTGCTTATTTCTCTAATAGAGGTTAAATGCCCATAATATAATCCAGACTGGATACTTTCTATGGTAGTTCGTCCCAGCAAAGATGCGGGTTCAGCAATTTCAACCGCGGGTAATTTAGCGGTTCCTGTTACTAATGATTCCATGGATAATCGGAGTCCTGGCATAATTAGACCACCTAAGTAGGATTTATCTGTATTGACTGCGCAAAGGGTGGTAGCTGTTCCGAAATCAATAATCACAATGTTTCGATTGGGAAAAAGGTAATTAGCTCCAATAGAATTAGCGATGCGGTCAGTGCCAACTTCCAATGGGTTGCGGTATTTGATCTTTAAACCGGTTTTTACTCCTGCTTGCAAAATAAATGGTGTCATATTAAAGTATTTTTTGCTGCTGTTGATCAAGGAATGAACAATATCGGGAACAACTGAGCAAATGGCAATATGTCTTACCTTATCCGGATTGATATTATTTTCACGTAATACCTGCCTTAAGAACAAGCCAATTTCGTCAGAGCTACTTCGACCTTTTGAGGTCTTACGAAATTGAAGAATTAATTTTTCATTTTCGGTAACCCCACCAAATATTTGGGAGTTTCCTACATCTAAAGTTAGTATCATTTAAAAAGTCCTTTTTTATCTAAGAATGTGAAGTAGGATTTCCTATTTGGAAGCCTGGCGATCTTTAGTCGTCGGACTCTTCACTAAATATTCAAGTTTTTTAGCCAAGCTTTGATAAGATAGCTTGTCAAATAAGTTTTTTTCTCCTTCATATATAGTAAAAACATGTTTTTTATTTTTAATGTCGTACATGTCGTTGTGTACCACGTAATCAACTTCAGATCTAAGACTAAGTTGAAAAATCTGTTCTTTAAGATGGTCTTCTTTTTGTTCTTGAGTTAATTTGAAGGCAATAACTTTAGTAGCATCATTTTGCGATAAAGATTTTATATCAAGAATTAATTTAGGATTTCGTTTTAGGTTTAAAGACATGGAATCAAATTTTGAAGCCAATTTTAAAGAAGTAGAGGGTTTAAATTGTTGGTTGCCATTATTAATAGAAGACACCGAATAATCACTTACGGCAGCCAAATGAATAACGCCGTCAAATGATTTATTACCTAGTGTCTCGTTTAATTTATCTTGGAGATCCTGATAGGTGGTGAAGGGAACAACTTTATGAGCGTATTTAGGTTGAATGGCGTTTTTACTGATTAGGCATGTAGTATGATGTCCTTGTAGAGAAAAATATTCAACCAGTTTTGATCCGGTTTGACCTGTGCTGTGATTGCTTATAAAACGTACACCATCAATGGGTTCCTGAGTCGGACCGTAAGTAACAAGTATATTTAAAGGAGCATTGTTTTTTATTTCGTTAGAAGATCGAATATTTTGAAATTGAGATTCAATAGTTTCAAAGATCTTATTAATATCAAGAAGTCTACCTAGTCCGACATCTCCACATGCTTGAATTCCATACTCCGTTGGTAGTACGTTTACTCCCCAATTCACCAGTTGAACCAGGGCTTGCTCTGTGGCAGGATGGCTTAGCATATGGTGATTCATAGCAGGTGCGACTAAATATGGTTTTTGTCGGTCCCAAGATAAAAATAAACTTCCTATGCAGTCACTGGCCGAGCCATTTACTAACTTTTGAATCGAGTTTGCTGTAGCTGGACATAAAATGGCAAGATCAGCCCATTTGGAATGATTAATGTGATCTAAAATATGACCTGATTGAAAGGCATCTGTAAATACGGGTTTGCCAGTTAGGGCCTCCAAGGTAGCGGTTCCAATAAAACGTAAGGCGCTGTCACTAGCGACGGTTTGTACCTGGTAGCCTTCTTGTACTAGAGAGGATATTAATTGACATGCTTTAAAGCAGGCAATTGATCCTGTTAGTTTAAATAAAATATTACCTTTTGACATTATCTATAATCCTCTCGTCTTGATACGATATATGTTATGATTCTCTTATAAATTTTCTCTCATTGCCTTAATTGTCCCATTATTGGAACATTATCAATTAATCGAGTTTTGCCAATTCTTACTGCACCAAATCTACGATTATTGATATCTTCTATATAATCAACTTTAAGACCTAAATTGTTAAGTTTCTCACTAACTTTTAAAGCTGGTTGGGAGGAAACCAGTAATTTAGGGAAATTGCTGGCTAAAGCTTTTTCTTGGTCAGATAAATGTTGATTGCGAGAACTCATGGCCAGTCCGTTTTTTTCTCGTACAGTGGGACAAGAGATAATTTGAGTTCTTAAAAAAAAACTAGCAGCCATGTCGCGGATCAAAACAAATTGTTGGCAATCTTTTTCGCCAAAGTATGCTCGATCAGCATTAGCTATCATTAAAAGTTTCAGCACTATAGTTAGCATCCCATCAAAGTGTCCTGGCCTGTGTTTACCGCATAATTGATTACTAAATTTATTTTCGGTTACTTTAAATCTATATTGATGTGGATATAATTCTTCGTATGATGGGTGAAGAAGATAGTCTACTTTAAGTTTCTTTAATTTTTTCAAATCTTCTTCCCATGTTTGTGGGTAAGATTCAAAATCTTTGGGTTCATCAAATTGAGTAGGATTAACAAATATACTTACCAAAGTGATGTCGTTTTCAGCATTTGATTTTTTTATTAGAGAAAGATGACCCGCATGAAGCGCTCCCATGGTTGGAACAAAGCCAATCGATTTATTTTTTTTGTTAATGATTTTCCATTTTTCAACTTGGGTAATTATGGTTGTCATGAAAAGTATCTCCTAACTTTTTTATTTTTACTTGGGTTCTTATTTGCATTCTGTCTTACTTTAGTAACCTTCTTTGGTGAAATTTTTAATAGCTTTCTTTGGGGCCAGGAAATGACATGTTTTTACAATCCTGATCGAATTGGTTACAAGCGTTAATTATTAAGTCCTCTCCATTTAAATATTGTCGAATAAATTTAGGAGAGAAGGTGTTGTTCAAACCAAGCATATCGTGCAGTACAAGAACTTGTCCGTCCACATTAGCACCTGCTCCAATACCTATAACAGGGATAGGTAATTCTTTGGTGATACAGTCAGCAATATCAGAAGGAACACATTCTAATACCAGAGAAAAGCAACCTAACTTATGGAGAGTCTTGGCTTTGTTAAATAAGATTTTTTGAGCTTCTGCATCTTTGGCTTGAACTTTATAGCCCCCTAATTGATGGATCGATTGCGGGGTCAAACCTAAATGTCCCATAACCGGAACTCCAGAATTAATGATATGTTCGATAATTTCTTCGTGGCCCGTGACCTCCTCTAGTTTGACAGCGTGAGCTCCCGCTTGTATTAATTGCTGAACTGTGTCTAGCGCGTACTCGCGTCCCTTGCGGAAACTTAAAAAAGGCATGTCTCCAATAATAAACTTATCTGGTGCTCCCTTAGCAACCATCTCTATATGAGTTGCCATCATGGAAGGTGTAGCTTGAATGGTGGTCTTGTGGCCATGCATCACCATTGCCAAACTATCACCGACCAAAATACAGTTGATATCTGACATGTTAATTAGTCTGGCTGACCAATAGTCATATGCTGTGACCATAGATATCTTTCGCTTTTCTCGTTTCATTTGGTAGAATGTGTTTATATTCAACTTAAAAACCTCCATTTAGCTCAAGATAGTTTTATTCTTGCTCTTTTTAGACAGAACCCGATTTTATTACATCGGTAATACAAATGTCGGCAATATAAATTAATGGAATATGAATTATCGGAAAATGAATGATTGGTCGAGAGAAAATAATTTTTAGGGAATATCTTATCTGATGGTACCTGTCTCATTGATCAAGTCCATAATACTAGTACGTTAAAAGTTATTCATTTTTCTATTTGGTAGCCTTTATTTAAGTTCTATCGAACTTAATCAGTTCAAACGTTGTTGAACTTTAATAGGCGCCAAAGTGAGGCTAACATATTAAGACTATTTTGCAAGAGATAATTTTCTACTTTACATTTGAACGATAATGAGTGAATAGTGTGAGTTAGAAATTAATTTATATTTTTTTATAAACTCGGATATATGTCTGTATTTATAGTATGTTGGAGGATGCGTGTTGTTGCGGTATTTGATATTTACTTCGGTATTGGTTTTAGTTTCATTTTTAAATTGGAGCATGGATTTAAATTGGTGCATAAATAATCAGTTAGCTGCAAAGCAGGATATTAGTCAGATCATTTTAAAAGAGTTAGAAAATGTTTCTGTCGGGAGTATCCCTTCATCAGACAGATACCTGCGGGAGATTCCTTATTCTTTACGAGCATATTTAAACGGTGAGGGTTTCACTGAAAGAATGATAAAACGTATTCGAAAGAGACACAGTTTCCCATCATTGTCTTTTACAGGGAATTATGCTCCGCGTGGTTGTTTGCCTACTGATTTAAAAAGACGGATTCATCGAAATGCTGGGTCACCTTCGAAGCAAGTAAGATCTATTAAGAAGTTTTTTGATGCTTGTAATTATTATATGGCGGGGATTTCCTCGGGTAATTATCTTCCTATTTTTTATAGCTCACTGGTTTATTATGATATTCTTAAACATCCTCAGGTTAGATTGCTTAGAATTAAACTGCCTGATGGACAGATTGTTAGACCAATTGTGGCTATTCAGAAAGGCAAAAAGAAAAGACCATTGGTGATTGTGAAGTGCGGTATAATGTGCAATGTTGCGGACTCGTCTCCACTAAAGATAATGATGATGCACTTATTTGATGAAGGTCCTTTTAATGTTATGTTATTGGGAAGTATTTCGGGTTCAGATTATCAAATTGATAATAGGCAATTTGGCATTGGAGGCGTGTTTGAAGGGACTCAATTATTTGAGGTTGCTAAGTGGGCAAAAAGTGGTGTTTTAGGTAAATATACTTCAGATGTTCATATAATTGGAGTGAGTTTGGGAGGGCATGCAGCTTTGTATGCATCTTTGTTCAGTTCCTTGAACCTAGATAATGATCAACAACCTTATTTAAGTAGTGTTATTTCGTTTTGTCCGGTTGTACAACTAAAAGATGCGATTGATTTTCTGTATACAAAGGGAAGTAGAACCAGCGTAGATTTATTTAATAGGAAATCTTGGCAAAGTTTGTATAAAATTAGAGGTATTATTCCTTCATTAGGAAAGTTATTGCCAAGTGAAGGGGCATTAGATCCCAACCGTTTGATAAACATAATTGTTAGAGGTTCTTTAGATTATTATAGACGTTATAGTCAGTCAGGTAATCAGTTGCCTTCTCCTTTTGATAAGGAGCGAATAAGAACCAAGCGGGATTTTTGGAAGTTAAATAACTTCCTTTCTTATTCTCACTTGGTTACTACACCGACATTAGTGGTGTCAGCTGAAAATGATCCAGTTGTCAGGTATTATCAAAATGCAAAGCCATTAAAGAATAAACATCGGGGACTTACTGGGACGTCTTTAAATGTTGTTTCTACCTGGAGAGGGAGTCATTGTGGTTTTTCGGTTACTTATGGTTGGAAGTATATTTCTGAATTGGTCCGTGCTTTTGTAAGTTCTCATTCTTCAAAGGGAGTAAGAAATGAACTTAAAATTAAACCAAGATATATCCGTTTTAATTTAAGAAATCAAAGACAGCTTCTGGAGCTTGAGTCTGAAGAGGAGCATTCGTATAATTATTGGCTTGTTTCACCTTATCGATCAGTATTGGATTTGTATTTTGTTAAATGGAGTCCTGAATCCGCTTTTAATAAGGACATGAATTCATGTTATATACATAGTGTTACAGCTAAAACGGACTGTTTTAAAGGAGTTAAGGTTGATGTTCCTTATTCAGCTCTTCCGGCTGGTTTGGTGCGAAGACCTCGGAGCCATGTTGAGGCTCAAGGTTTAACCAGATGGCTCAATACTCACGTTCAAGTACTTGATATTAATGGTCAAATACTTTGGAAATCTAAAATGGAGCCTGCTTATTTACGAGTATATTAATTTAATTGTTTTGGGAAATTTAATATGATAGGGTCCGGCCAGCTAAAAAGGTGTGTTTTTTTACATGAATGATTTAAAAAATAAAATCAGACCTCATTTCGATTCAATCAATGAAAATGATGACTCTATCGAGGAAAGAGAAGTTCTTCGAACTAAGATGAAGCAAGTCTTTCGTGATTTTGTACAGAAGTATGATCAAAGTGGAGATAAAAAAATTTTTCGAGGTGATCGAGAATTTATTAAGAAAGCAGCGTATCAAAAAACCAAAGAGTTCTTTTCTTTTTTTGATCTTGATTCTAAATAATAAAATATAATAATTCTTGTAGGTTGTAAATAAGTGCCGGTGATGTCTGTGAGCAAAATCTTCCACGATTTAAGCTATTAAGTCAGAGACGCTGCTTTCTTAACGGCTTGAATAAATAGATAGATAGAGCATAAATTGGATTTTAATTAAACAATAATGATGGAGATTTATGATGAGTCTATCAATAGCAATTATAATTAAAAGAAATTTGGTGCTTATGGTTTTAGTATCTCTATTGACAGTGTGGAACCAGATATTACCTAATCAAAAATCTTTTAGTGTAGAAGAAAACCTTACGCAAGGTGTATTGATTTTGGCTCATGGTATTCATAAAAAAATAGGCTGCAAAAGTGGTCATGGTTCTCATCATGGGCATGGAATCCATGGTGCTCCCCATGGACAGGCTAACCAGGTTTCTCACCAAGATCATGATGGTCATGGATCATCTCCTGATCAAAGGAAAACAAGTAAAAAGAATCTTGATAGAAAAAGGTACGGTACCTTTCCAGGAGAATAACAGACTTCTATTGTAATTGTTTATTAAATTGTAAAACATCTAAATAAATCATTAAAAATTAAATATAAGTTGAAAAAATATTAAGCAACTGATATTTATCCCGACATAATTAAGTATGTTTAAGGAGTTAAAAATATCTATTGTGTGGAGGTTGTAATGTTGAAAAGTGGTAGAGTTTGGTATTTTGTTTTTATTTTTATCGCGGGTATTTCTATTCAAATAGAAGCGGTTGGCGCAACTCAAAGGACAGTGTCCGGACAGGTTTTTATCTTTACTTCTCATTATGGCAAGGAAGAACAATGTGTAATCTTGGATAAAATGCCTTCAGCTAAATATTCTGGTAAAGATACTGAGAAGGAAAATTTTTATTGTACCTTGGATTTATATAATGATCCTCAGATTGGAATATGTCCTAAAACATGGAGTACCAGCCCAGGTACTGTACTCTATAATTTAGTGGACAGTACTTATAACAATGATAGAGAGGGCTTTGAGAGCCAAGGTTGTCGAAGTGCCAGATCAGATGATTCTATTAAATCTATTGGAAAGATCAAACAAACAATGAATGCGGTTGATACGAGTGGAACCTTTTCTACTTCTTCGTTACTTTACTATCATTTTTCTCGTTTTTTTGATACTTCAGTATCGGTTCCTGTGGCCGTTTATAGAGAAATGGACAAGGATGAACATTTGAATAGAGTAGCATTAAAAGGTCAATCATCTACAGCTTATAGAGGTGGAATGAATAATGCTGCTTGGAATCATTTCGTTGAAGCAGATCGTAACCCATCTTCTTACCGGCCTACCAGCGAGCTTTTTACTATTGATAGAAAAAAGGTTTATGGTGCTTTTTTAAAAGGTCCAGGGACAAGGTATGGTCCTGAAATAAACGGTATTAGATCTAAGTGGGGTATGGCTCAAAACTATGATTTTCAAGATACTCCGGCTTTTAAAGCTCTACGGACCAATGGAGAACTAGAAGCAGTTATTGTATCTACTTTAAGAAATTACTCTAGCTATATTAGTAGTAAGAGACAACAATATGCAAGAGTAGAAAAAGTAACAACGGTTTTATCATATCTTGAAAAAGTTTATCGATATATCTCTGTAGAACAGATGATATTTTGGATGAAAGATTTGTCAGAGATAGCCATCTTTGATTTTATTTTTAGTCAACAAGATCGAGTTGGTAATATCGATTTTAAATGGTACTGGTATTGGGTTGATGCTGAGAAAAAGATTAAGCGGCAAAAAGTGGATAGCAAAGTTCCAAGAGTTTCTATGAGAAGAATATCCACACCTCCTGATGAAATAAAAGAATTTAATCCGGTTCTGCTTCAACGAACGATGTTGGTAGATAATGATGCTGGCGGTAGATATCCATATCAAAATTATTCACGTAAAACTAAAATGGTCGAAAATTTACGTCATATCAATCCCAAAACTTATCGTAAACTGATCCAGTTAAATAATGATTTGCAAAGTAAGGGAGAGATTTATGATTACATTGTAAGAACCTTTGGCCTTTCGGATATACAAATTAACCAAATTGTTGTAAACACTAATAAGGTTGTGACACGTCTTAAGGCTACTTGCCATCAAGGAGAACTGCGTTTTGATCTAAAACCAGGTAAATTTCTAAAAGGAGAACCTATTTCAGAAGACCTAGATTGCGATAATCCATAATATTTTGTAAAATATATTAAATAATACGAGATGCGAATTTTGCATGCATATTGTGTAAAATATTGAGCGTGCAATCTCGTCAATATGGCGCAGATCTATGTGTGGCTCAGGTTTGCGTATATCTAGGGAGTAAATTTTATGAAGTATTTATTAATTATATCCTTCTTTCTTTTATCTTTTGTTTCTTGTAAAAGTTCAGCTAAATCAGAAGGAAAATTTTATGTCCCATCACATTCTCAACCAGCGCAGACTTCTCCTGTTAATCGAATCGCGGTCATCGCCGATTTAAATGGCAGTTATGGTTCCACCAGTTACGATTCTAGAGTGAATAAGGCAATTAATAGGATTATTTCCCTTGATCCCAAGCCGGATTTATTAATAATCGCAGGTGATATGGTTGCTGGTCAGAAGAAAGGTTTGAACTATAGAGCCATGTGGAGGTCCTTTCATAATGTTGTTACAATTCCTATTAGAGATGCTGGTATTCCGATCGCTATAACTCCCGGCAATCACGATGCTTCACCCGGTAAAGGATTCCAAGAGGAGAGGGCTATTTTTAAGGAACAATGGAGACAACATAAACCAACACTGAATTATTTGGATCAATTGTATTATCCGTTATATTATTCTTTTAGTATGGGTGATGTCTTGTTTATATCCTTAGATGCGGCCAGTACTCGCATTTCAGGGGATCAAAAAAGATGGCTGCGCCAGCAATTGACTGTACATAATAATTATAAATATAAGATTGTGTTTGGGCATTTACCTCTTTATCCTTTTACCCAGGATAGGGAAAATGAAATAATAAAGGATACTGAACTGAAAAGAATTTTGAAGGATCATAATGTAAATATTTTTTTGAGTGGGCATCATCATGGCTATTATCCGGGAATGGTCGATGGTATTCATATGGTGAGTCAAGGTTGTTTAGGAGGCGGTCCTAGAAAATTAGTTGGTGATCATAAAAGGTCAAAAAGAGCCATTACCTTAATTGATTTTTCCAGTAGTGGGTATACTATTGAAGCTCTTATGGAGAGGAATTTTACTACTTATATAGATCGTTCGAGTTTACCTGAATCGTTAAACTATTATGGTACCATTGTTTATCGTGATGATATTTATCGACAGCAATTTGGTGAGCAACAACCTCATCAGTATCAACAGTGGCACGATTCAGACCGAAACCAGCCAGGATCGGGAGCTGGTGGTAGACCTAATTATTATTAGTTTCTGTTTCTAAAGATTTCCCATAAATAATTGATTGCAGGCGGATGGGGAAATTATTTTATGCCTCCTACTGGGGGTTCCGCCCATTCGGTAAAATTTTCTGGTAAAAAAATCCCCATTTTCAATATTTCCTAGGATGATGTGTCCGTCCTGGGTTCGTCTGCCAATGATTCTATCCGGGTCATTTAACTGGACCCTGCACGAAAATCTATTTAAGTTAGACAATAGAGCTTCTAGAATAGTTTCCTGATCATTAAAGAGGATCTTGGTCGATCTATTACTCTTAACATCAGAACCATCAGCGTAAATTATTTCTAATCCCCCCTCATAAGTAGCGACAGGGATGTCTCCTATCGCATAATGACCGGCAACTACTCTATCAACATATGGCTTGAGGTATTGGATAACTTCTTTTTCGGGATGGACAAGATTACCAGTTTCATCAACAGAAACAGAAAACATGACACTGTGATCATTTCTGCCTGTGCCGTTTATGGGGCCTTGATAAAGTAATAATTGTGATCCCCCAGGTTCCTCTAAAAGGGCGAAACGATCATTTTTCCAGGCAGCCAGCTCACGACCTTTCCACAAATTTAGTTCATTAACCCAACTAGGCAATTCTAAAATTCTATCGGTACGACCAGGAATATAACCATAGTTAGTTTTATTAACTGCTCCATGAATAAAGAGGGTCCGACCTACAATAGCTGCGATTCGCCCTAAAGACAGGTATCTTTCAAAAAAACCATCAGGTCTCATAGCATCCAAGTAACTTTCTATGACTTCCTCATCTGTAATATTCTTTCGACCATAAAGTATTCTTAATTCTTGTCGTTTGAAGTCAAAAGCGTTAGGTTCAGCCATGGTTTGGGACAGTATCCATCTGAGCCTATTGGCCCGAGTGTTGTATTGAGGGAGTAGTTTAAAATAAATAGCTTCAGTAATAGGCCTATTTTTTTGATTTTTGGTCATTAATTCCATTAACCATAGTTTCATTCCTAGTGGAACAGTTTCCATTGCTCTGTCTGATAATTCAGCGATGAGGCGCATTTTCATAATATCATGATTTCCCAGGATTATAATTGCTCTATCGGGATTGTTTTCCACTACCCGCATCATTGCCTCAACAATTCGGATGGCTCCTGGTCCTCTTCCGACAACGTCGCCTAAAAAGACAAAAGTCCTATTGGGTCGTAAATGAACAACTCCATTATCATCAAAATACAAGGTGTCCCCATTTTTTACATAATCAACAAACTTGTCCCAGTTACCTTCTACATCAGCTAAAACCCCAATATATTCATTGCCTTTGGGGTAAGATATGAAATTATAAGAATATAAATCAAAGGACCAGGAGGAAAATAATGAAAGTATAAGCACTAAATTCAATATGGAATAGTTAAATAATTTAAGCATATTATATTCTATAAAATTTTAGTTGAGTAATTATACACGAATACTTTACAAAAAATAAACGTAAATTTGTTTCAATAGGCCTTTTTTAATATAGGGTTGACAAATAGTCAATAAAATATTTAGAAAATTGAAAAATAATTATAAAAAACATAATATTATTGCGAAACAAGGCGAAACCCGATGTCCCCTTGGATTACATGTCCCCATAAACTTATTCGAACTGTGGAACTGGGTCTTTTAGATGTTTGGCTAATAGGAGATTTTCTTAGAGATGTATTATTAACATATGGTCTATTAATGTTAAAATAAAAGCACCATCCACCACCTCGTAACACAAAGAGCCCACCTGTAGTTGAAGTCACGGGGTCAATGACCTGAGACTCAGGGTATTTTGAGTAATTATCTTGAACCCATTCCCAGACATTTCCGTATATATCATAAAGACCCCATGGATTTGGCTTTTTGGTGCCAACTGGGCGGATACCTCCATATGGTTTTCCATACCAGGCATAATCACTCAATTTATCGCTATCATCTCCCCAAAAATATGTGGTTATGGTATCGGCCCTAGCAGCATACTCCCACTCGGCTTCAGTTGGTAAACGGTAATTTCCATTTGTTAAGATATTCAGACGTTGAATAAATTCTCTTATGTGATACCAAGATACGAAATTAATAGGATTATGGGGGCAGACATTAGTTTGTTCATTATAATCGATACAAGATCTTTCCCTTTTTTGGAAATTATATGGATAAGGAAGATTTTTCATTACCATGTACCACAAACGTTGAGTTACTTCTTTGGTTGAGATTTTGAACGGTTTGGAGATTCTTACTCGATGGGCTGGTTTTTCTTTAGTGTCCCCATCAGAACTCCCCATTGCGAAACCGCCAGCAGGAATGGTTGCAAACTCTATGTCTACTTCTTCACTTTCGTTTGAGATGGTAATGGTTTCAATTTTGATTGTCTTACGTATCCCAAATATATTTACTGTAGTTAACGTATCAGTAGCACGAGCATTTAACACTCTGGTTGTATGAGAATCAAACAAAAATATATGTAACACAGCAACTATCAACAATAGTTTCATGATAAAGATTCTCAATCCCTGGGTAAACGAATTACATCAATAAAAATGTGTAATTGTGTTTATAGTACAAAATAATCCGTATGTCAAAATAAATAAAACAAATCAAATTTACGATAAATAACCCTCTTTATTATCTATAAAACGCCATATTAAGAATGCTAGAAAATATAGTAATGCGGCCAAAACGACTGTTAATTGGTGTCCAAAATGAATTATGAGTAATGATGTTGTTATCGCGCTTAATACTGATGCTAGTCCATTGATACCCCATGACCAGGGAACAAATAGGCTATCAAGAGAAGCTATGCGCGAAAGTCCTAGAGGAAAAGGCATGCCCATATGGAAGGCAAGTGGCGCGATTAATATGATTGTTAACAATACTTTTAAAATAGTAGGTATGGTTATTGATAGGTGAAGAAGTGGTGATAACAAAAAGGCATAACTTAGAGTAATAAAAGTGATGGTCATTAAAACTTTAGTCGGTCGATACTGGTGAGAATAATTACTTCCCAATCCGGCAAAAAATAAAAAAGAACCCAGAATTACCATAACTGAATACAATGGATTGCCGATAAATAAAGTGAACTTTTCAATAAAGGAGATCTCGATAAATAGAAAAGCTAATCCTATTAAAAGGAAATAAGATAAGAAGCGTCTGGCAGCGATTGTTTGCTTTGTCTTTGGCTGACCTTGTTTAATTCTAAAAATCATTAAAGGAACAATTATAAATCCCAATCCAAATAATAAAGCTAAAATAAGAGCAATAACAATCATGGGATATTCCCAATCTAATAAGGCCAGTGAAGCTTTGCTTTTGTGAGATAGAAGTTGATTGGCTGTTTTCCATTTAAAGTAATGCCCAAAATTGGGACGTTGATCTGTGGAATAATCAATATTGAAATTGTAGCTTTTGATATAACGGTTCTTTATATTTTCATCGTCTGATAACAAGGCTGTTGTACCTATTGCAAAGTAAGGAGTTCTTAGTAAATTGAATTGATTGGTACTATTGTTTGTTGAGTCAGGTATATAAGCAATATCGTATGAACGTTTTTGACAAAAATCATAAACCGTTTTAATATCCCGCGCAGTAAATTCCTTATTTTTAATTAAAAGCATTGTTGTTTGCAGGGTTCTGATTAGGATCAGATTTTTCTCAGGATGAGGGGCATTCAAGCTTCTCATTGCCTTAACAGCGGTGTTAAAAAGTTTTAAACTATCTCTTGGAGGTATCCTGATCCATCTTTCAATACTTACGATTCCATCCTCTTGTAAGTGTTGTAGATAATCCTCTAAGGCGTTAACAGTATATAAATAATTGCTATCAAGATTAAAACCGCCAAAAACATTTCCTGGGATGGGTATTTGAATTATGTCGTATTTTTTATCGCTTTTAGCAATAAAACTTCTACTCTCGGCAAAGTGAAAACGAATTTGGGGATCAGAAACATAGAAAGTTTCCAGAATAAAATTATTGGCACTCACTATATCAATACTAGCTGCACCGTGGGACGAGGCAACAGTAATATCCTTGTCTCCACTAAACTCTAAAATAAGTAGCCGAGGAGATTTTTGCAGTTGGTATAAAAGAGATGAAGGAATAAAATCAAACCAAAGATTTGTAGAAGGAAAGGGGTCATATTTAAGGGGAGAGAAAAAATTACCGTTAACAAAAACTCCTTTTTGTTTAGGGATTTCACCTTGATAATTGAGTGAGAGACCCGGCATATACCTAAAGGGAATAGTTGGACTTTCAACTAACGAAATATATCCCAAAGAATTAAAATGAGTCTGTAAAATTTTAGTTTCAGGAATCATCAGTCGTTTACTTAGATCCTTAAACTCGGTCATGGTCTTCTCAAGATCTCGTTGAGGCATAAATATGATAGGGATAATAACTAGAGTGAGCAAGAATAAGGCAGGCTTTTTTTCACTTATAATAATGATGAAGGGAGCGATAAAAGCAATTATGCTAAGAAGTTTTATACAAGTTAGAGGATGAAAGAAAGACATAGAAATAAATATTAATAAGGCTCCAAGAGCCGCGCCAGAAAGATCAGCAAAATATATTTTAGGGATTTTGTTTTGAAAATGGATAAAAGCTAATCCTATACAATTGGCAGCAAAAAAGAACGGAGTGGCCAAGACTAAATAATAGATCGCTAAATAAATTATCTGATGCCAGTTCCAAACTATTTCCTGCATATTTAAAGGAATAGTTCCAACTAGACTGTAACTAATAGGTATACAAAGACTAAAGAGAAGTGAATTAATAATAAATAACTTATTAAAATCATCAGTTGTTCTGTTTATATTGTTTTGCTTATATTTACTGTTGATCAGAGCTAAAAAAGTTCCACTAGCGCTATACCCTAAAAGGGTGAGAGAAATAATCAGAAAGGCCAGATGGGACCATTGAATAATGGAAAGAATCCGCATTAAAAGAATTTCAAAGCCAATGGCGGCAACTGAAATGAGAAATATACTAGAAAAGGAAAATATCATAACTATATTTTAACGCGAGGGGTGAATTTTGCCCATTGCATTATTTTAACGTTTACCGGTTAAAGGCACAAAAGCTACTGGGAGAATATTTAGATTTTTGGTTTTTCCATTAGGTAGTTTCTCAACCAAAATTAAATGTTGGGTTTGGAAGGGACGACCAACCGGAATAATCATTTTTCCTCCGGGTTTTAACTGTGTGATTAAGGGGGGTGGTATGTGATCAGCCGCTGCAGTAACAATAATTATATCAAAAGGAGCTGATTTTGGAAGCCCATAATAACCATCTCCGGTTATGACAGAAACATTTTTATATCCTAAATCTTTTAAGCGTTCTTGGGCTGACTTAGCTAAAGGAGGAATTATCTCGATAGAAAAAACCTTTTTTACTAAAGGTGCTATGACCGCCGCTTGGTATGCCGACCCTGTTCCAATTTCTAATACAATATGATTAGACTTTGGCTCAACTATGTCGGTCATTAACGCTACGATGTAAGGTTGGGAAATTGTTTGACCATAACCAATGGGAAGAGGATGATTTTTGTAAGCTGATAATCTTCTATAAATAGGAACAAATAAGTGGCGTAATGTTTTTTTCATCGATTCAATAACTTTAGGATCTAGTTTATCTATACCAGTGTAGGAAGCTGTTTGTTTTACATCAAATTCAATCTCGCGAATTAAATTCATTCGTTCTTTTTGGTAGGCATCATCGGCGTAAGCGCTTATTGGATTTATAAAGAACAATAATGAAATACAGGTTATAATAAAAATTCTTAACACAATTTTCTCCTAAATAAAATGATAGCATTTTTTCTATTTGTTGACATTGTTTTTCATAGACAACTTACCCTTTTCCCCTAGTTTTCAATGTATAATTCAAAATAACTAATGTATCGGTAGGTAAAAAATGCTATAAAATACCAGCACATAAATATGAAATAATGCGATGAGCAGAAACTTTACATCGCGTAAAATCTAAATTATAAAAGGAGGCCAAGGTGGGTTATGACTTCTTGAATGAGTTAGGTATAAAAGAAATTAATTCAGGTGCCCATAGCGATCATTGGATCGAGGAACCAGGTGGGGAAGAGATTGTTTCATATTCACCAATCGATGGAAAACCTATTGCCAAAATACAAACAGCCAATGAAAAAACCTATGAAGAAATCATAAAATGCAATTATCAGTCCTTTCTAAAATGGCGCATGATACCCGCTCCTAAACGTGGACAATTAGTGCGTGATATAGGGGATGCTTTTCGTAAATATAAAAGTAGTCTGGGAAAATTAGTTACGCTTGAAATGGGTAAAATCCTTATTGAAGGTGAAGGCGAAGTTCAAGAGATGATCGATATGGCAGACTTTGCCGTTGGTTTGTCTCGGCAGCTTTGTGGCTCAACCATGCATAGTGAGCGAGAAAAACATCGTATGTATGAGCAATATCATCCTCTGGGTATTATTGGGATCATATCCGCCTTTAATTTTCCGGTAGCTGTTTGGTCATGGAATTCATTTATCGCGGCGGTTTGCGGAGATTCCATGATTTGGAAGCCTTCCAGTAAAACCCCTCTTTGTGGAATAGCGATTCAAAATATCATTAATCCAATTCTTAAACAGCATGGTGTACCGGGATTAATGTCCTTAGTGATTGGTTCGGGCAGAGTAGTGGGTGAAAAATTAATTTCTGATAGAAGAGTGCCATTAATTAGTGCTACAGGCAGTTGCCGTATGGGGCGCAGAATAGGAGAGGTAGTTGGCAAACGATTGGGAAAATCATTATTAGAGCTCGGAGGTAACAATGCGGTTATTGTGATGGATGATGCTAATTTGGAACTAGCCGTTAGGGCGGTTTTGTTTGGTGCCGTGGGAACAGCCGGACAACGATGTACTTCAACCAGAAGGGTTCTAATACATAAGTCTGTCTTCCAAACATTTGTTGATAGATTAACCGGAGCCTATGGTAAAATATCGATTGGTGATCCGTTGGATAAAAATAATCTTATGGGACCATTGGTTGATCAGGATGCAGTTAATACTATGCAAGCGGCGATACAAGCTATTAGGGATCAGGAGGGTGAGATTCTTTATGGTGGAAAGGTATTGGAAGGGTCAAACTTTGAGGGTGGATGTTATGCTGAACCCACCATTGTGAAGGCTAAACTGGAGATGGAAATCATGAAAGAGGAGACCTTTGCTCCGATTGTTTATTTAGTGGAAATTGATAATATGGAACAAGCTATTGAGATCCAGAATAGTGTGGATCAAGGATTGTCGTCTTCAGTATTTACTACTAATATGTTAACGGCTGAAACATTTTTGAGTCATGAAGGAAGTGATTGTGGTATTGCTAATGTTAATATTGGGACCAGCGGAGCTGAAATAGGAGGCGCCTTTGGTGGTGAAAAAGATACTGGTGGAGGTCGAGAGGCCGGAAGTGATGCTT
>CAZJDM010000001.1:85833-112259 GCA_964544765.1 uncultured bacterium | reverse complement strand
GCTTCGTCAAAAATTCGTCGCCTAACCAATATGTTATGTCTCCTTATTTTTTCCTCGCCGCCTCTACCTTGGAGTTTTGCAAGAGCATCAGCGTTATTAGTCACTGAAATTATGCTCTTGAAGTTCTGGTTTTCTGGATTTTTTGGTGAAAGAAGATCATATATAGGCTAGTTAATACAATAGGGATACTAATTCCTTGAGAAAGAGATAAGACATCTTCAATAAAAAAGCGTCTTTCGGTATCGCCTCGGAAAACTTCGTTGATTGATCTAAAAATAGGATAGATAGCTAAGTACCACCAAAAAATATCCCCATCTTTTTTAGCAATCCTTTGCCCAATAAAGAATAAAAAACAAAATATTAAAAAGTTATAAAAAGCAGCATATAATTGGGTAGCATGTAAATAAACCTCTGTGGGAGCAAAACTATTAACGTTACCGGGAAAATTAACAGCATACCAAGGAGCATTATGCGCTTCATGTATAATGTTTGATACGGAGTCTGTTGCTGGTTTTCCATAACAGCAACCGGCCATAAAGCATCCCACTCTTCCTGCGGCGTGCCCCAATGGTAAAGCGATTGCTAGTATATCAAAGGTTCTTAACATAGGAAGGCCGGTTTTTTTAAAATATATTACTAGTGTAATAATAACGGCTATTAGGCCTCCGTAAAAGACTATTCCTCCGTTCCATATTTTGAATACAGCAAGTGGGTCGTTAATAAAATTCTGATAATTTATAATTACATATAACAATCTTGCGCCAATTAGGGCGGAAAGTACTAAGATAAACAAAATATCCACCATTTTGTTTTTTTCAATCCCCTTTTTGGGGGCTATATTACGACAAACCAACATAATAAGTAAAAACCCTATGGCAGTGGCTAGTCCATAAGATCTTAGAGGGATAAAACCAAGGTCAAACAGGATTGGACGCATCGTTATTTACCGATTTTTTTTGTTTATGAGCTCTTATTTCTTCTATTAAGAAGATAACCAATAATAAAGATATTCCTATGGTAATAGAAGAATCTGCAACATTAAAGGAGGGAAAGTGCCATCCCCAGAAGGAAAAATCTAAAAAATCTATTACATAATGCAATCGTATTCGATCGGTAAAATTTCCAATGGCTCCAGATAGGATTAATACCAAGCAAAACCTTAAACCGTTTTCTTGGGGTTTGGTTTTATAAAGATAAAAAAGCACAAATAAGATACTCAGAAAAGTCATGGTGTAGAAAAAAGGATCTCGATACTTATCAGACATAGTAGATCCTATTCCCCATGCGGCTCCTTGATTACGAACATAAGAGATATAAAAAAAATTGTCGATTACAGTTATATGGTGTCCTCTATAATCTCTCAGATTATCTGGATTATGGTGGATCATGAGGCTTTCTTCTACATGAACCTTGGAAAATTGATCTAGACTTAATATAACAATAAATATAAATCCTAAAAGTAACTTCTTTTTCATAGTCAGAAATCTTACTGAGTAAATAAAGAAGAGTCAATAGAGGATTTACAATTATTTTACGTATTGGTAGAGTTTGTTGAAATATAAGATATAAAGGTGGTCTTTTGAAAATACAATATAAGTGCTCTCAATGTGATTATACTTCGATGAAATGGCTCGGTAAATGTCCTATTTGTCAAAACTGGGATACTTTTGTAAAAGAAGATATTTTAAACAATAAGCCCTTAAAAGCTCATAAAGGAAGAAGCTTTTCTCAAGAAAAAGATAATGTTCCCTTATTGATAAATGAAATTTCTTTTAAGAATGAGGAACGGTATCAAACAGGAGTGGCAGAAGTAGATCGTGTTTTGGGTGGAGGAATAGTACATGGGGCGTGTATGTTGATAGGGGGAGATCCTGGTATAGGGAAATCTACTCTTTTACTGCAAATTATGCATAGTTTAGCGTTAAATAAGTATAAAGTAATGTATGTTACAGCGGAAGAATCTCTTAAACAAACCAAACTAAGAGCCAACAGACTTGGAATAATTGATGATCCCATTTATATAATGTCTGAAACCAGGTTAGATAAAATAAAAAGTCAAGCTAAGTCATTAATGCCAGATATCTTGGTAATTGACTCTATTCAAACAATCTTTTCACCAACCGTTGATTCTATGCCAGGAAGTATAAGCCAAGTAAAAGAATGCGCCTCAGAAATTATGTTTTTCGCCAAGGCGGAAGGAATATCAACTTTTATTGTAGGACATGTCACTAAAGAGGGAATGGTCGCTGGTCCTAGAATGTTAGAACACTTAGTAGATACAGTACTTTATTTTGAAGGCAACCAACACAATCAATATAGAGTATTAAGATCAGTGAAAAACAGATTTGGGTCCACTAATGAAATAGGTGTTTTTGAAATGAAAGCCAAAGGCTTGGAGCAAGTAACAAATCCATCGGAATATTTCTTGTCAGAACGAAAAAAAGACAGCGCGGGATCATGTGTTCTTGTCACTTTAGAAGGAACCAGGCCTCTATTAGTAGAATTTCAAGCATTAGTTTCCCCCGCTGTTTATGGAAATCCCAGGAGAAACGCCTTAGGAATAGATATTAATCGTTTAAATATGCTAATTGCAGTGATGGAAAAAAAGCTCGGCTATACATTATCGGGTCAAGATATTTTTGCCAACGTAGTTGGCGGTATCAAAATACAGGATCCATCTGCTGACTTAGGAATAATTGCCGCCATTGCTTCTAGTTATTTAAATAAACCTATTTGTTCCAAAACGGTTCTTCTAGGAGAGGTTGGATTAGTTGGAGAAGTGAGAACGGCTAGTCAGATTGAACAAAGAATCGTTGAAGTTAATAAAATGGGATTTACCAGAATATTATTACCTTTGAAAAATAAAAACAGCACAGATTCAACAAACTCAAATATGAAAGCATCTTATGTTCATGAAGTACAAACAGCATTAGAGGGAATATTTAATTGACGCCGTGTCTATGATTTATTTTTTCGAGTATAACCTATTAAGCATAAAGTCAACTTGGAAGTTTTCTGGTAAATACCTTTTTGTTTTCTGCAAAGAGTCTGTCATATGTTTATAAACAGATTTATATTCAATAAAGAGGTTTTCTAAAACTTTTCCTGTATGCTCTCCAATAGGCGTTAATTGCATTCTTGAATTAAATTTAAAATGTCGACCTCCCTGCCAACTATCGCGTTTTAAAAATATATTGTCACCTGAGACGAAAAAAGGAAAAGACCATGTCCCAAAAGAATTTTTTTTCATTTTGAAAAAGTTTTTTCCAATAAATGCGTTTGGGGGGGTAATTCCTAATAGCCAAAGCAAGGATGGGGCAATATCATAGGTAACCACTGGAAATTCATATTTTTTATTTAAAGACTTTTTTAAGCCTAGAATAAAGAAGGGAATCCATGCAAGTTTTATGTTAATTGGAAATTTTTTAAAATGAGTTTGAGACCAGCTGGGATGATCTGCTAAGACAACCACAATTGTATCATCCAATAGGTGGTTAGATTCCTCTGTTTTAGTCCAATCTAAAAAGTCTGATATGACATCATCTGTATATCGCATGGATCTATGAATGGCAACCCAGCTTTTTGTATCTTTGAACTTAGCTCCTTCTTGAACATAATTATATTTATTAAGCATCTCATGATCAAAGGGAGCATGCGTGCTCAGTGTTTCGATTATTAAAAAGAAGGGTTGTTTTGGTTTTTCTTTCTTGAAATTATATATCCAATCTTTGACAACATTAATTAGTTGTCCATCTGAAATATCTGCAAATGCGCCAGAATTGTTTTTAGGAACTTTATACTTCTCCCAAATTTCATGTTTGCCATAGACTTCTTTCACTCCATGATGTCTATAAAAGTCACCTAGTTTGGCAAAATTCTCTGAATTCCCTACAAACCTTGCACCATGATAATTAAGACCATTTAAAATGTCTGGTAAGCAAACTAAATCTGTTTTACCTAACTCGGATATAGCTGGGCTCATACCTGGAAACGAACAAAATAAAGCACCCAAGGCTCTTGCTGTCGGTAAAGAGGGTGCAAAGGCTCTTGAAAACCAAGCTCCACTTTTCATATGTTTGCTTAAGCGTGGAGTTATTCCTGAAAAAAATGGTGATAATCCATCAAAGCTAATTCCTTGAAAAGACTCTAGAGCTATAAATATAATGTTCTTAAGATTATCTCCTCCAATTTTTTCCCCAGTTTTTTCTTCACAATCCTTATGAGTTTTATACATATTGGTTATAAGGCAATATTCAGTCTTGCCCATTTTAAACATAGGATATTTAGGATAAGGTCTTAAAAAATCATTATTAGTAAAATGTTTTTTTATATTTTCCCTCACATGGTCAGTGATTTCAACTCTCTCTTTACTGGAAAGGTCTTTTTTGCTCTGATAGTGTTTTACGTACTCTTTAAGTCCTTGATGATAAAAGGTATGAGATAAACGATAGGGAAAGTTGTTACTATTAAACTTACCACTTAATTTTCTAAGAGATAAATTGCATAAAAAGAATAAAAGCACATAGATTATATAACTATAGTGCCTGGTGCGATTGATTGTACATGGTATTACTTTGTACTTATAAATTAAAAAACTTGGCAAGATTGCAACAAAAAAAACTATATTAAATTCGGTGATAGACATTGCTACTTTAAAAGCATCAACACCTAACAAGTCGCTGATATTTACCGCATTGGAAAGCTTTGGATTTAAGTATACCCCCCAACTTTCTCTTATGGATATATTAACTGCGTTAAAAACAAACAAGAAAAAACATAAAAATTTACCTAAAAAAATAAATAAAGATTTTCTGACATTATTAAAAATAAAATTTAATAATAGTAAGAAAATTAAGCATGCTGCTAAATCAGAGAAAAATCCAAAAGACCATTTATAAATAAATTTTTCTGATGATCTATCAAAGATCAATACCCAAAAATAGTAGTAGGTAAAAGAGATTAAAAACCCTGAAATTAAAAAAAGTTTATTTTTATAATTAGTAAACTTTTCCTGTGGGGGTAAAAAGGCCTTTATTGTTTGTGATTCATAATTAATAGTTTTCTACCTTCTTCAAAGAGTACTTCTACCCGTTTGTTGCCATCTAGTTTGTCAATAAATCCTATTCCAAATTTAGAATGGTCAATACAGTCATTTACTTGGTAAGAATTAGAAATGGAATATGGTAAAGGCTTGGTAATATCAGTGGCTTTCTTTCTTTCCGTCCATAATTTAATATCGGAGTCATCACCTTCTAATAAAGATAGAGGTAGATTTTTCTTAGCTTTTTTAGTTGCGCGAGATTTTTTGGGTTCTTTTTTCTCTTTTGGAGGTCTAAATTTTTTAGGGCCACTTCCGCATGTATTGCATTTTACTTTCCCTATTTCATCCTCTACCATTGACACAATTGTATGTGCCAGATTTAATTTACATTTTAAGCAATATGCTAAAATGTCTTTTCCTGTTTCTAATTTGTCTGTCATAAGATCTCCATTATATTCTTAATTAAAATTTAAAAATCAAAAGTTAGCTTTAATGAATGAGTATCATTGTCAAATAAATATCCTTGTTGTTGAAAGGCATAAAAAATAGTAGCTCTTTCTAGGAGTAAGCGAGCTCCTCCGGCTAAAAAACCCCGCTTTTTTACATTATAGGTACCGTAGGAAGTATATATAGTGAAATTCTTTTTTAGTAGGGCTTCGATACCAGCCGCAGAATAATAAGTTGAATCTTCTACTTTTAAGTTTTTCTGATAATAATCAAGATAGACTCTAAGTTGAGCTCCTATTAATCCGGATAAACCAAAGATGTAGGTTCGGTCATATATATCTCTAGTATTGTTATTTAAAACGTTTTTGGCTGTCACTGCTAAAGAATAGTTGGGCAAAGGGAAAAATATAAAACCGATAGATCCATTATAGTTTTTGATTTTTTCTTCGGCTAGTTCATTGTCGTAGTACAAGTAATAGCCATTTATCCCCATAGATAGAACCTTGGGTATATAGAAACTAGCTAAAGAGAGATTGATAGTGTAGGCGGAAAGATCCTCATTATCATAAAGATGGTTAAAAGATATTGATCCTCCAAGAGGAGAAGTTTTAGCATCTGTTACCGTAACGTTGTAGTAGTTATTATTCTTTCCAGGGGAAGTGATTGCCGCTGATAACCGGTAAAATGGAAGTAAGATTGCTCCCGCTGGATTGATATCGTTACTTGAACCTTCTGAAGAAAAAGCGGATGAAGAATTTAGTAAAGCGATAGTTCTTGTGTCAACCATAGAGATGGAGTTATCTGCAGCCAATAAGGAAGTAGAAGAAAAGAAAATAGAAAACAGCAATAAAAATAAAAGGCAGACCACAGGTTTTAGGTCCAGTATTTGTAGAGAGATAGATTTACGATTTTGCCAGGAATTTATTTTGGGAATGAAGGCAATATCAGCTTTGGTAATGGTTTTTAATTTAGAAATTTCTATTTTATCTGCTGGATTGAACCAGATGGCTTCATGACAAGAATTATTACTAGCTAAGGTTAATTTAGCGTGATTGTTTTTAATAATAGTGGAGGAAACAACATCCAAGTTGTTAGCACAAAAGACTGGTTCAGTATTGTTATTGCCAAAGGGACCCAACTTTTTAAGATCCTCTATCAATTTTAGTGAAATTTGGTCCAGCTCTAACTGGAAGTCAATTGGTAAAGTTTGTTCACTAAAGCTGTCTTTGATTGTTTCTATTACAGAATCTTCAAATATTTGGCGAAAACTATCCAATTGGTTTTCTTCTATTTCTATCCCTGCTGCCATGGCATGTCCTCCAAATTTTCTTACAAACTGACTGCCCTTAGAAATTCCTTTTACAATATTGAAGCTGGGTATGCTTCGACCAGATCCTTTACAGATATTATCAGAAGAATATCTTCCTAGTAAAATGGTCGGTTTATTGTACTTTTCGCATAATCTCGCGGCGACTATGCCAACAACTCCTATGTGCCAATGAGGGCGGAATAATACTAAGCTGCGTGATTCAGAGTAAGACTCACCAGCTATAATATCTGCCTCTTGGAATATTTCTTCTTGAATCTTTTTTCTTTTGGTATTTACCTGGTCCAAATCTTGAGCTAAACTTTGAGCTTCAAGTGTATCGTGAGTATTAAGTAAAGCAAAGGCTTTTTGTGGGGATCCTAACCTGCCAACAGCGTTTATTCTGGGAGCCATTTTAAAGCCCACATCCCACGATGATAACTCTGCCGGACAAGAGCAGATTTGAGATAAAGCTCTTAATCCTGCGCGGCTAGAAGAAGACAAAACATCCAATCCTTGAGAAGCTAAAATACGGTTAGCACCGGTTAAAGGAACTTGATCGGCAACTGTTCCTAGAGCAACGTAATCTAAATAGTTTTTTAGATTCGGATAAGGTATTTGATTATCGAAAAAACCTTTTTCTTGTAATACTTTTCTTAAATAAATGATTAAATAAAAGGCGATTCCTACACCGGCTAAAGACTTTTCAGGAAAATTACAGTTGCTGAGCTTAGGGTTAATTAAAGCATAAGCTTTAGGTAGTTGATTATCATCTATTGGTTCATGGTGATCGGTAACAATAACATCAATTCCTACTTCGTTAGCATAATCAATAGCGTCTATAGCTGATATTCCGTTGTCAACAGTGATTATTAAGCTCACTTTTTTGGTCTTTAGATACTGAATCCCAGATCTTTTTATTCCATAACCTTCTTTTAGTCTGTCAGGCACGTAAGGGGCTGTTTTAATTTGTAGATCTTGGAAAAATTGATTTAATAAAGATGTACTGGTAATCCCATCGACATCATAATCTCCATAAATAGCAATAACTTCTTTTTTGTCAATGGCCTCAATGATTCGGTTAACTGCTGGGTCAATATTACATAAAGAATCTGGTTTTGGAAGGTCACTTAGAGATGGGTTTAAAAAAGATTTGATCTTTTCATCGGTATCAAAATCCTGATTAACTAGAATTTGAGAGACAATAGGTGTCAATGAAAAGCGCTTAGCAATATCTAGCGCTTTGGGAGTTATTTCAGATGAATGTATTTTCCAGGTTTTATGCATTTTGTTTCTTATTAAAGATCTTTTCATAGATAATAATAAAAGGACTAGCTATGTAAATAGAAGAGTATGTTCCAATAATTACACCAATAGATAAAGCTAAAGCAAAGTCCTTGATCAAACCGCTGCCTAAGAAATACAAACAAAGGGTAGTCATGAGAGTGGTTATAGAAGTAAGAAGGGTTCGAGACAGGGTTTGATTTATCCCCATATTTAATAATTCTTCAATTTCTTTCTTTTTGGCAAATTTTTGTATAATTTCGCGGATACGGTCATAAACAACAATGGTATCGTTCAATGAGTACCCTACAATGGTTAGAAGAGCCGCAATTATAGCTAAATTGAACTCTTTTTCAATTAAACAGAAAAGACCCGCTGTTATACTTACATCATGAATCAGACAGACAACTGCACCTGGAGAGAAGTTAATGTGAAAACGAAAAGCAATGTAAATTAAAATAACAAACAAAGCTAAAACAATCGAAATGAGACCGTTTTCTTTGAACTCTTTTCCTATTTTAGAACCAACTGTGTCAACTTGTAAGACAACGACATTCTTTGTTCCTAATTTTTCGTTGAAAGCATTAATAAGTTTTTTCGAAATACGGTCCCCTTTTTCTTGTGACTCTTCTTTTTCATTCTTGATAGAAATTAGGTAACCGCTCTGATCTTTAGTTCCAAAGGTTTGAACTTCCGCAGAGGGACTAATCGTAGTGGAGAGTTCTCTTACTTGTTCAATACCTTCAATACCTTTCAATGTTAAAAGAACATTGGTTCCTCCAGCGAAATCAATTCCGTATTTTAAGCCGCGGACCCCAATTAAAGTCCATGAAAGGAGAATGATAAGAGCCGATATGCTAATAAATACTTTCCAATAACGCATGAAATTAATATTAAATCGTGTTTCCATTTGCTCAATTCTCCTTATTATGCTTGAACCAGTTTAGATAAACGTGAGTTGGCTATGTACTCCATAAATATCTTGGTGCCAAAATAACTTGTAAAAAGGGTTGAAATAATACCTATTAACAATGTAATGGCAAATCCTTTGATAGGACCAGAACCATATTGAAGCAGAATAAAAGCGGCAAAGAAAGTAGTGATATTCGCATCAAAAATGGCGCTATACGAATTTTCAAACCCAGATAATACTGCGGCTTTAAGAGTTTTACCTATTCTTAACTCTTCTTTTATTCGTTCATTAATAATAATATTACAATCAACAGCCATTCCCACCGTCAACGCGATCCCAGCGATACCAGGTAAGGTGAGAGTAGCTTGTAGAGAGCTTAAGATGGCCAAAATAAATACTAGATTCATTCCTACAGCGAAATTAGCAACAAGACCTTGACCTCGATAGGTAATAAACATAAAAATGACAATCAGTAACAACCCCCAAATAATGGCTGTTTTACCCTTGGCGATAGAGTCTTCTCCTAAAGAGGGTCCCACTGATCTTTCTTCTAAGATCTTAATGGGCGCTGGCAGGGCTCCAGCTTTTAAAATAAGGGCTAAGTCTTCGGCGTCTTTTAGTGAACCAGCAGAAGTACTACCCATGGTTATTTGAGCGTTACCGCCAGAGATTCTTTCTTTGATCACTGGGGCAGATTTAACTACATCATCCAACACTATAGCCAGATTTTTACCAACATTGTCGCCGGTAACTGAAGCAAAACTTTTAGCTCCCTTATGATTAAATAATAGACTTACACTCGGAGGTTCCAGAAAACTATCTTGAGGGGCACTTACAAAGGTGTTTTCGATCATATCTCCAGTGACATAAATTTTATCTTCCAATAAATGAGGTGTGGCGGAAATAACTTTGTTAGATAATTCGTCAATTTTCTTTTCAAAACGAATAACTCTATTTTCGGGTAATTTGCCCTTTAATTCAGCATTTATCTTTTTTAGAGCTTCTGGGGAATAATCTTTCTGGTCTATTTTGAGTTTCTGCCTAGCTGTATTGATCAGTTCGTTCAATTCATTAGGACCCTTGGAAGAATCGACCATCATAAATACTAGCTGAGCGGTCTTCCCAATTAACTTTTTTGCTCTTTCAGGATCCTTTAGGCCAGGAAGTTGAACTACAATTCGATTAGATCCTTGTTTTTGAATAGAAGGCTCAGCTACGCCAAAGGCATCAACCCTATTTCGGATAGTATCTAACGATTGTTCTAGGGTTCGGTTAGCAATACTGGTAACAGCTTCATCCCTAAATTTGTAAACCAAGATAGTTTTTTCTTCTTGGTTAATGGTGTGGGAATAAATCAAATACTGCATATATTTGCTGGCCAGCTTTTTAATTTCATTTAATTTAAAAGTGTCAGACAACGTTACATGAAAGGTGAGATCTTCTTCAATACTTTTAGTTTCTGCCACCGGTAGTTTTTGTTTTTTAGCCTCATCTTGAAAGTATCTCCCTTGTATTTCTAAAGAAGTTTGCAAGGCTTTTCTAGTATCGACCTCTAATAATAAATGCATTCCTCCTTTTAAATCCAAACCAAGATTGATGGACTTAGAGGGGAAGATGTTTTGTAAGGTTTTGGGTAGTTTATTATAGACACCAATTGAGGGAAATATAAAAAGAAAAGCAAAAATAACAAAGAAGATATAAGTTGAAAATCGCCACCACCAATTTGAAACCATGATAATGCTCCTTTAAGCCAATAATTCCAGGCACTTTCAAAAACGCCCCATATTATCACAAGATAAAGATGTATCAAAGATAAAAAGGGTTCTTATTTTGATTTTGAAGGGGGATTGGTTTCCGCTAGTCCCGCAATGTTAGATCTTAGTAGTTTAATTTTTACATTATTAGATATTTCCAGTGTTGCTACTGTGTCAGTTAGCCCGGTGATTGTGCCATAAATACCACTTGTGGTAATAATTTCATCTCCTTTTTTAAGAGAGTTGATCAATTGTTGTTGTTGTTTGGCTCTTTTGCTTTGTGGTCTAATGATTAAAAAATAAAAAATTGCAAAAAAAGCTATTAGAGGAATATACAAAACCTCAAAAGTGCTTGGATTCTTGGCTGGTTCAGCAGCCCAAGCTGTTGATGTTAAGACAAACAAAGTAGTTGATGTTAATGCAAAATTAAAGATACTCATTATAAAGAAACCTCCTTGGTTGTTAAAAAAATCGAATGAAAAGTTCTATCAACCTAAAACTAGGTTATTTCTTATAATATTGTTAATAAATTGTGTCAATCGATAAGACTATGAGTAATGACAATACCTGATTTATTTGGAGCTACTTCTTTCGATTATTTTGTAAATCATCAAATATGTTTTTAAAAATGTCTATGTCATTCAATATAGGATCCTTTTTCATGGCGTCCCAAAACGATTGGAGGCAGGTATATCCAATTTTTTCATAATCCAAGGCTTGAATCAGCATTTCTAGTTTGTCTGCAGCTAAAACAATTTGGGCCTCTAGACTCTTTCCCTTTTTTAGTTCCTGCCAAACTTGCTTTAAAGATAAGTTAGTAGAATCTACCAAATTAAACAGATGATCAATAATGGCTGATTCAGTCACAGATTTGGAGTTATGAGGCATATATTTGTTTACAGGGGAAGGAATATCACCAGTTTGGGATTCAGCTAACTCATGAATGATAGACATTTTTAACACTTTTTCCGTGTCTAGTTTTGATTCGGTTTCCTTAAAAATGTCAGCTAGCAGCATTGATAATATAGTTACGCCGAAGCAATGATCAGCAATACTTTCAGAAGACTTGATACCGGCAATGTTCCATCCGGTACGAGGAAGCCTTTTTAAAGCTCCGATTTTTCTCATAAATTTAATAATTGATGAAGAACTCATGGTTTTGCTCCATTCATTAAATAATGTATGAATTATTATTCAATATTATCGTCATCAATTGAATAATATTCTTCTAAAAAGTTTTTAGAAAATTTTTCGAATTTATTTTCGGTAATTGCTTTACGTATACCTGACATTAATTTTAAATAAAAATAGATATTGTGAATAGAATTTAATCTTGTTGATAATATTTCTTTGCTAACATAAAGATGTCGTAAATAGGCTCTGGAAAAATTTTGGCAGGTATAACATTGGCAATTACTATCAAGAGGTTCAAAATCATCAAAATACTTTTGGTTCTTGATGATTATTTTTCCCTTCGAAGTAAATAAACAACCATTACGAGCGTTTCTTGTCGGCATGACGCAATCAAACATATCTATGCCCAAGGCCACAGCTTTAACAAGGTCATCCGGGGTTCCTACGCCCATTAGATATCTTGGTTTGTCAGAGGGGAGCTTATCTTTTAAGAATTCAAGAATCCTAAACATTTCTTCTTTAGGTTCTCCAACGCTAAGACCTCCTATTGCGTAGCCATCGAAACCTATTTCTATAAGCCCTTCAAGCGAGTGGCGCCTTAATTGCTCAAAAAATCCACCCTGAATAATTCCGAATAATTTATTTTGAGGATTCTTTCTTGCATTTTTGCAACGCTTTGCCCACCTTAATGATTGTTCCATGGATTTTTTTGTTTCTTCTTGAGAGCACAAGTAAGGTGTACATTCATCTAGTTGCATGTGGATATCTGAATCTAATGAATCTTGTATATTCATACATAATTCAGGAGTGAGCATTAATGGATCTCCGTTAAGATGGTTTCTAAAGGAGATACCCTCTTCTGAGATTTTTCTAAGCTTGGATAAACTAAAAACCTGAAACCCCCCACTATCAGTTAGTATTGGCTTGGGCCAATTCATGAAAGAGTGTAGTCCCCCGGCTTGTTTAACTAATTGATGGCCGGGACGAATAAATAGATGATACGTATTTGCCAGTACGATTTGAGCTTTACATTGATGTAAATCGTCTGGCCCAAGAGATTTAACCGAAGCCTGGGTTCCTACCGGCATAAAGATAGGTCCTTCTACAGAACCATTTTTGGTTGAAAACGCTATTTGTCGTGCATACCCATCTTGGGAAGAAATTATATTCATGGTTGTCAATTAGCAACAGAACCGATCGATAGCAATGATTTAATGTTATCGTCGGTAAATTGAACTCCAAAACCACCGAAATAATTTAACTTATTTGAGGAATTTTTAAATGATTTTCCAATGTCATGTAATCCTGCTGTAACAAAAAGGTGTTCCAAAAAACCAATTTGTCCCCAAAAATTAGCAACTGGACCCAATTCCTCTCGATCATAGTCAAATGTTTCTAAAGTCAATAGAAACTGATCTTGGAAGAAATATTGATCTACAGCAATTCCTCCTTTAGACTCAAATAAGCCAAATCTAAGCGCGGTGTTCCACCAACGTTTAGCAAATTGAAAGTTATAACGTAAGTTATCCCCTGTATCTGAGATGGTTTCTGAAGTGGTTGATTCCACACCATTTTCTGCTTTAAATGTTGTGATGGTATGGTCCTTTAGATCAGAATCATCGATAACTCCTACTATATATCCTCGGTCGGGACTGGTATTAAGCTTTAGACCAAAATGGTTTCTACTGCGTCCTCCTGAGATTTTCTCTCCTCGATAGTTAACTAAAATTTCAACGTCGTTCATGGGTTTTATGAATCCCCGTACTTCTTCCAGGGTATTATTAACCAAATTAACGGTTTTATCTTCATTTAGAAGGCGACCAACACTTCCTCGGCCTTCATTCACCTTGGTTAATAATTGGTCAATTTGTTGGGCAGACAGCATAATTTTATTGATAGCTTGAGTGACGGTTTCTGCATTTTCTTCATTGATAAATTTTGTTAATGTTTGACCTATACCTTTGAAGGTACTACTAGTTTGAGATAATTCATCAATAAAGGAGTTAATTTTCCCCTCATTATTTACTAATAATAAGCGTACAGAATCTGTAATGTCGGCAACATTATTAACGACATTTTTAAAGGAGGCCTCATTGTCTTCAAATCCTTTATTAATGTTAACCGTTAAGGTTTTTAAATTCATGATAATTTCTTTTAAGCTGGTTCCGGTTTCTTCAGAACCAAAGACGGTCCTTAAAGTGCTGGTAATTTGTTTTATATCTCGTGAAATACCACTTAATGTATTTAATAGAGAGGTAAGGTCGTTAGAGATAGCGTTTTGAGGTATGTATCCACCTTCTTCTATTTGTTTAGCTAAATCTTTACCTCTAGCAATATCAATATAAACGTCTCCTAGTAGACCCCTGGTTCGTATATTTATGACCGTATCTCCTGGTAAAATAACGTTTTCATCTAATTCTAAGTAAATTTTTACAAGATTTTCTTTTAGTTCGAATCCACTGACCTCTCCTATTGTAATTCCATTGGTTTTAATTTGGGTTTTCTTTTTGATTCCAGCAGCATCGGGTAATAGAGTAAAAAATATTTTAGTCTTTTTTTCAGCTAATGGAGATTTATCGACTACAAACATGGATACAATTATAAGGAAAATGGTGATAATAGTGAAAGCACCTACTTTAAATTCGAGTGTGTTAAGAGGATTCATGGATCACCAACCTTGCAACATTTTTCTTAAATTTAGTTAATATGTATAGGGCCTTTTTCTTGTCCATTTATAAATTGTTGTACAATTTTATTTTTAGGGTTTCTCATTTCTTCAGGGGAACCATATTCAACTATTTCTCCCTTATAAAGCATAGCTATTCGGTCACAAACATCAAAAATGGTCGCTAACTCGTGGGAGATCACTAAACAGGTTAGTCCGGACAATTTCTCTTTTAAACGGTTAATTAGGTTATTGATAACCGCTATCATGATTGGATCCAAACCCGTTGTTGGTTCATCAATTACCAAAATTTCAGGATCCATGACTATGGCTCTTGCAAACCCAACCCTTTTTCTCATACCTCCAGAAAGTTCACTAGGAAACTTATTTTCTATTCCAGGCATTCCTACCAGAGAAAGTTTTTCGGCTACTATATCGGCTATTTCTGCTTCTGATTTTTTAGTGTGCTCTCTTACCGGAAAACTTATATTCTCAGCTACAGTCATATAATCAAAAAGTGCCGCATCTTGAAAACACATTCCAAATCTTTTGCGAAAAGTTGTTAATTCATAGTGAGACAGCTTTCCTACCTCTATGCCATCAACAGTTACTCTTCCCGCGTCTGGTTTTAATAGACCCAGTGCGTGTTTAATGGCTACACTTTTACCTGAACCACTTAGGCCAATAACAACGGTGGCCTCTCCTTTTTTACAATGTAAATTGAAGTTTTTTAAAACATAATTACCATTAAATTGTTTGGTTATATTTTCAAAATAAATCATAAAACCTACATTTGAAAATAAGTTATTATAAAATCAGCTACTAGAATTACTATCGAAGAGTATACAACGGTTCTAGTAGTTGCTCTTCCAACTCCTACGGAACCACCGGTAGCTCCTAAACCCTGAAAACACCCAATGCTAGAAATGATAAACCCAAAGACACCGGCCTTAAAAAGACCTTTCCAGAGGTCAGATTCTGAAACAAGTTCTTCTAACTTCGTCCAAAAAACAGCCTCATCTATATCGATAATGTATTTACCCACTAAAAAGGAACCATAAACTCCAATGAATGAGAATAAACCGGTTAGAAGAGGTAACATAACAATTGAAGCTAGAATCCGGGGAATAACTAAGTAATTTATGGGATCGATAGCCATAATTTCTAAGGCATCAATTTGTTCTCTTACGCGCATGGAACCAATTTCAGTGGCAACTGATGATCCAGCTCGACCAGCAACCAGAAGTCCTGTCAGGACGGGAGATAATTCTCTGGCAAGAGAGATTCCAACTGCTCCACCAGTCAAGCCTTCAGCCATAAATATGCCGAATATAGTTCCTAATTGTAAGCCAAATACGGCTCCCGTGAAAGAACCTGAAAGAAAAATTATGATAAAGGATTTGTTTCCGAAAAACTCAAGTTGTTCTATAAAACTTTTTACACGGTAAGGTGGTTTGGGAATTCCTCTTACTATATTTGAAATGAGAATTATATATCTTCCAATTTCCTCTAAAAAGCCAACACCTATGTGTCCTATGGATGAAATTATTTTGATCATTATTACTATCTATAACTCAAATTAAAATAAATAATGTAGACAATTAACATTCGGTAATAATTGAAAAATCTTGAGAATAATTACAACAAAATACAACAAAATACATAAGTTCCGCTCATCCAAGTTAAAAGCTAATCTCGTAACCAATTAAATTGCTCTTGTTTTACCTCGATATTTATTATAATGCAAATTTTTCTTAGTTTGGTATTTTGACTGTTCAATTGAGCAAATGAGTTGAACTTGCTAATTGTGTTAATAATTAGCAAGTTAGGTTTACAGGGAGGGTCTTACAAGGGCCCCAAGGGACCCTTGTTTAAAGCAAGGGGCTAATAGTAGGTAGGATAAATTTTGGCATAGGCTATCAATTATATTTGTAGCCTATAAAGACAAGAAAAATCTTAATAAATTGTACATTAACAAAATTACTTTAGATTTTTGTAACTTACAACTTATATCTTCTTAGAAAGTTTGAATGGCCGGCTAATTAAATTTGCTTTGGAAATGATTATAAACGCTAATTCATATTATTTTAATTTAATATTTTGTAGTCAAACTACTAAATAATTAGACAATATTGTCTAGTTATTGGACATGTATTGGTTATTTCATTCGAAGCTATATTATCTAAGTGTTTAAAATAACATATTAAAATTGATTAAGAAATTTTTTGCTATTTATTTAAAAAACGGCATGAATATTGCTTCTCAATTTCAGTCAGAAGGGCGTGTGTTGCCTAAATTTTAGTTAAGGGGGAAAAGGAGTGAGGAAGAATGAAAGTATTAGGACTCTTGTTCCTGAGTATAATATTAACCCCGATAAGTATGTTCGGTGAAGCTACCTTAACCAATCTTAATCCGGATATAAATAAATGGTACAGGTTAACCACCAAAGGAAAAACAAAGGTTGTATATCATTTAGAAAATGTCTTCGATCAAAATGAAATCAATTTAATTGAAAAAGGTCTACTTTTAATTAATAGAAGTTCTGGAACTCAGATATCCTGTAAATTATGGGAAGGAAAAAATATTCGTTCTTTTCAAAGGAAATTAGCTAAATATAAGAATCCTTATTATCCCATTTGCAATGGTTTAGTGTATGTTAGACTAAAAAGGTCCAGTAATACAAGGTTGTCAATGACCGAATGGGCAACAGAAGCATTAAGGAAAAGAGATTTTGGGGAAACAATTATTAACTGGGTAAAACCATTTTTAGTTAGTTTAAAAGCCGAAGAAGCTCAATATAAACATTTATTAAAAAATGATTATTATCGACATCATAATGAGTCACCATTATTGGATGCTCAAATCAATCTAGATCCCAAAAAGGATTTTGTTTCAGTGAGAAACAATTTGGGAATATCTTTACACAGTAATAATAGTAATAATGGTAGTACTAAAAATAGTAAATTAAGTTTTGGTAAATGGTACCAAACCAAGCTTCAACCTGATGTGTATGTTAGCTTAATGATTCCAGGTTTGGTTGATAAGGCTATAATGCAAACTTATCCAAAACGGGTAAAACCTTTATCAAGTAAGGTAAAACAAAAACTAGTTTATCTGACAGCCTATGATTTATCCAAATATGCTGTAAACTATGTAATTGGTACTAAATATCCTGGACAAGTAAAAAACTCATCAAGAAATCCGAATAATCTCTCTGGTGTTGTTCCCATTGGTTCAGTTCCTCCTTATAGAATTAAAGATACAGTAGGCGTATTTATTGGTGGCTTTAAAGATTCTCATGGATATTTCAAATGGGGTCCTCATAGAGGAAAAACCTATGGTTATGTTGAAAATGGAATAGTCCTTAGAACTTTACAACCGAGATTAGCCACTCTTTATTCAACTAAAGATGGTAATGTAGATATTATCAAATGGCCAGAATCAAAAGAAGAGCAAGGTGCTTTATTAAAAAATGTAGTGAGCGCTCGACAGAATGGTGTATTAATTATTGATGAAGGTGCACCTAGTAAATTTGTTAATAAATGGGGACCGGGTAATTGGTCCGGTGATGTTAACGGTAATTTGCGTACCTTAAGATCAGCGGTTTGTATTCAAAAGAATAAAGACAAAAGATTTTTAGTTTTTGCCGCTTTTACTTATGCAACTCCAAGTACAATGGCTCGTGTTTTTCAATCTTATTCATGTAATACGGCCATGCAGTTAGATATGAATGCCTATATGTATATGCATAATGCGATTGTGAAAGTCGATCCTGAGAAGAAAGGAAAAGTAACTGTTGAATATTTACATACCGAAATGGAATATCCCAAAGGATTAAAAAGACACCGGTACATTTTAGATAATAATAATCGAGATTTTTTCTATGTTTTTAAAAGATCTGCTTTAAAATCGGGTAATGATATTATTGCCACTAGTGAATAAGTAATGACCTTATCTATATAACTTATATATCTTTACAACACCTAAATCCCAAATGATAATTATGATGGCTTTTTTTATCATTTACTTTGCTACCGTGCCAGTACGGAGCTCGCCATCGGCAATCATCCTGATGAGCTGAGTATTTTTTAAAAACGAACCAGCTTCCCTTCATTTCGGTATGGCCACTACCTTCATTTTTAGTAAATTGTTCAGAGCTAAGCGGCAGACTCATGTGTTCGGCGGCATTTCCATGTTGATCATATACTCCTAACGGGCTTTTGCATTGAGGAAAATATCCCGCTGGATAGGTATTTGACCCACAGGATTGCCAAACAGATTTTCCTTGTTGCAAGGCTCGGTTACAACCTGGACTTTTAGAACTATTTGTGGCGCATAAACCATGATTTTGCTTATTTCCATAGGCCCATATTTGTTTTCTAGAGTTGTTGTGGTTTTTTCTTAAAAGGCGGTGCTTGGTTTTTGCTGATTGTTTTGTGGTCGTTAAATGAAAGGCATAGTCAGGAGAGCGAAGTCTTCCTGCGCATGCACCTTCCCATTCGTGAGTGTCACAGAGTCTTTTGCCAACTATATTGCATATCTTTGCCGCTTCATTGGATCTAATCCAAACTAATGGATATTCGCAAGGAATATTGGGAAATTCAAATTGATCTATGCATGTAGTAGCTTGGGAAGGTTTTTCTTTTTTGGGGTCATATAATGGCGCCATGTAAGGGGATTTACATATTTTGATGAAGGATGGGTTATTGTAGTTAATGGATAGCTTTTTCAGTTTATTAAAACATTCTTTAGTCCTCACAGGATGTTTAGTGATTTTAGGATTCCCCTGACTAATAAAAGAGGATTGTTGTATATAGTTGCTCAAGGTTTTTATTGTTTTGTTATCGTATTGGTGATGTTTTTGTATGGTTTTTATTAACTGTTGTCGCTGTTTGGTCAGAGCCAAAGAGCTTTTTCCCAGTAAATTGGGGTTGTAATGGAAAAATAGCAATAAGTTAATGATGATGTGTTTTTGTCTAATGGTAATATTAAATCTTAGCATATCTAATCTTACTCCATAATTATAATTAATACTCCATGATTATAATTAATATTGGTTAAGTTGGATCTTTGCCACAACGGCATCCAATTGAATAGTCATAATATCTCGGTCCATGGGCAACGGTTAAATATCTACAGGATGATTTTTTTTGAGAATATAACCCTCCATTGAACCAACCTATTTGTTTTCTTCGATGTTTGTAATCATTTGAAACCCATTCTCCCAGATTTCCAATCATATGGCGAATCCCATATTTGGATCTACATCTAGGAAACTCTTTATGTTTGGCCAGACCTCGGCTATTCAAAGAAGGATCATTCATACAAGTATAACTCCAGGCATTTCTGCCTTTTTTACAGTTTTTTTTATTATATATCCAACGGGCTTTTCGAGTCCTTTTCATAATTATCGGGTGTTTTTGATAGATATTGCAGTATCGACGAGGTGTTCTTTGGCAAGCTGTTACCCATTCAGTATGGTTAAGCAGTCTTTTTCCTCTTTTATTACACAGTCTTTTACAGTTAAAAAAATTCTGATGGGCCAGAGGATAAGGATCTCCTCTATTGCCGTATTCGTATATATCAACACACACGTTTACTTCGTTCTCAAGAGAATACACAAGCGACATTCCTGTGGGACAATTGGTTTTTAAAAAAGGGGGTCTGAAAAATAGTGTTGTACAACTATTTAGGATAAAAAATAGACCCGTCAAACAAAATATTCTGTAAAGTTTTTTCATATTATCAATTTTATCAAATTGTCTGATAATATTAAAAATTAATTATAGGTATCCTGATAATATTTGTGTTATAAGGACTCCGGCGTGAAATGTATTTAAAGAAAAGAACAAGTAGCTAGGGTTGTTCTTTTAGATTACGATTATTATGCAAAATGGGTAGTTGACATAGATAGAAGACATCATAAAGATCCTAGTTCACCGTTTAGGTTTATGAAATTTAAACCTAAGCAGGTCTTTTATGGTAGCCACTTATACTTCTTAGAGGTAATAGACAATGATATTTCAAGAAAAAAAAATTACAATTTTAGGAATTGGCAGCTATGGTTCAGCTTTAGCGCAATTGTTATCTGGTAAGGTTAAAAATGTTTGTTTATGGGGGAGGTCCGAATCTGTCGTGGAGGAGGTCAATCATAAACATACCAATGAAAAAGCTTTAAAAAATATTTTTTTAAAAGAGAATATTAGTGCTACAACTAATTTAGAGCAGGCTTTATTAGACACAGCTTTAATTGTTATTGCCCTGCCAGCTCAGACAGTTAAAAATGTTTTAATGAAAAATGTCTGTCTATTTCCGCCCAATGTCCCATTTGTATGCTGTTCAAAGGGAATTGATGTTACCGAATTAAGCTTGATGGATGAAGTTATTATTAGAGCTTTACCAGATATAAATCCAGATAACTTCTTTTATTTATCCGGCCCCAGCTTCGCTCAAGAAATTGCTGAGCAAAGACCAACCGCAATTTGTTTAGCCGGAGTAAAAGGAGAGTCTCGTAAACAAATTCAAGAGATTTTTTCGACCTCTTATTTTAGAGTATATACCACTGAAGATGTAAAGGGACTGGAAGTAGCTGGTTCTTTAAAGAATATCATTGCTATAGGTGCAGGAATTATTTCAGGACTAAGTATTGGCAAAAATTCAGAAGCCGCTATAATAACAAGAGGATTAGCTGAGATTGCCAGATTTGGAAAGAAAATGGGAGCTGATCCTATAACTTTTCTTGGCCTAGCTGGAATTGGAGATCTGGTATTAACATGTAATGGTAAACTTAGTAGAAACCGAACTTTTGGTTTTGAATTGTCTCAAGGTCGAAAGGTGGATGATATTTTAACCGGGATGGGGCATGTAGTTGAAGGGGTTTCTACTGTTAAAGCTGTTTATGAACTTTCAAGCAGACATGAGATTGAAATGCCTATCACTGAACAGCTTTATAATATTATTTTTCATGGACATTCTCCCAAATCCGCCATTAACAATCTGATGACAAGAGGTCTGAAAGATGAAAATGAGTTTTCTAGAGGAATCTGATTTAACCCCTGTTTATTTATCTGGGATAACACAGCCAACTCAATTATCATTTTTAATTAACAAAATGATTCAAACCCAGAAATCGCCAGCCGATTATCTGATTATTTTTCCAACAGAAAAACAAATGCTTAATTTTGTTGATGATGTGGGTTTTTTTACTCGTAATTTAAATGTTAAAATTTTTGAATATCCCTCCTTTGAAGGGCGAACAATATTTGATTCTGCTGATCGTTGTTATTGTCTTTGTTCATTGATAACTGAATCGTCGGAAAATAGGATTGTTATAACAACTACTGATGCGATTCAGAAGAAATGTATTGATCGAGACATATTAGCCCAAAGTAATTTTGAGTTAAGGATCGGTGAAAATCTTGATAAATACGACTTTTTAACTAAACTCGCTTATTGGGGATATCAAAATGTAACCCTAGTAGAAGATACAGGCTCCTTCTCTAGTAGAGGTGAGATAATAGACGTTTTTCTTCCGGGTAAAGAATATCCTGTTCGTCTTGAATTGTTTGATGATCAAGTAGAAGATATTAGAACGTTCTCTCCTGAATCGCAGAAATCTATAACTAAGTTATCCAGTATCAAAATAATTCCTTGTAGAGAATTCATCTTCGATGGAACTGAAGAGTCCAAGATTCTTGAATTAAAGGATTATATGGATAAAGAGGAAATAGATCCCAATCTACAATACTCAATAGTTACCGATTTTAAAAACCAAACCTTTTTTAATGGGATAGATGATTTTATCGCTTTTTTTTATAAGACTAATTCAATTTTTGATTATTTATCGAAAAATAGAAGAATAATTTTTTGGGATCAATTGTCTTTTTCGGAAAAAGTGATCGAATATAAAAACAGGTATCAAGATTTTCCATCCAATCAGCTAATACCGTATCTTCCAGAATTTGAAAAAAGTCATTTTAGTCATCAAGATTTAATGTCTATGATTTCAAAGGAGAAATGTTGTTGGACCGGTGGTATTAATTTAACAGAAGAGTCAGATAAGGTCGGAAAAACCATACCATATAGTTTTAAACCTGCGGTGTCTTTAATCAAAACGCTTGATAGAAATATTCTGGGAAAAAATAAGCAAGATTTAAGTGAGGTCGCTAAAAATATAAAGCAGTTAACTCAAGATGGTTATCAAATCAATTTTGTCGCTCGTTTAAAATCTCAAGCTGAGAGGTTAAAAGAACTATTTAAATTACATGATATTCATATTAAAGAAGAAGGCACTTATCGTCTCGTTACGGGAAAGTTATCAGATGGCTTTATTGCTCCGGATTTTCAGGTTTTATATGTCACAGAAGAGGATATTTTTGGTAAACGAGCCAAGAAACCCAAAGATCCTAAAAAGAAACTGTCTTTTTCTGATTTTTCTGAATTAAAAGAAGATGATATTGTTGTTCATTTACATCATGGTAAGGGTATTTATAAAGGTTTATATCGTTTGAATTTTTCCGGTGAAGATAATGATTATCTATTAATTGAATATTTAGGTGGTGATAAAATATATGTCCCTGTTTATCGCCTTTCCATTTTACAAAAATTTATAGGTGGAGAAGGTAGAACCATTACGGTGGATAAATTGGGAGGAAAGGCTTGGGAAACTGCTAAAAAGAAAGCAAAAAAAGCTATTGAAGACATATCTGATAAATTACTACAAATTCAAGCTGTTCGATCTTTATGTAAACGAGAACCATATAGTCCTATTGATGAAATGTATCAGGAGTTTGAAGCCGCTTTTCCTTATGAAGAAACAGAGGATCAGCAAGAAGCAATTAATAATGTAATGTTAGATCTTGATCTAGATAAACCTATGGATAGGCTGATTTGTGGTGATGTTGGATATGGAAAGACTGAAGTGGCTGTGAGGGCTGCCTGTCGAGTAGCCTTGGATGGCAAACAGATTGCGGTTTTGGTACCTACAACAGTATTGTGTTTTCAGCATTATCATACCTTTAAGTCAAGATTAAAAAAAATGGATTTAAAAGTAGCCATGTTAAATCGCTTTGTTTCCAGGAAAGATCAAAAGAAGATTTTAGAAGATGTTAAAAAAGGAAAGGTAGATATAATTATTGGTACCCATAGGCTGCTCTCCAAGGATATTGGTTTTAAAAATTTAGGTCTTTTAGTTGTTGATGAAGAACAACGCTTTGGAGTTGTTCATAAAGAACGGCTAAAACAATTACAAGCAGGTGTTGATTTAATGACCCTTTCGGCAACGCCTATCCCCAGAACACTACACCTAGCTATGTTGGGGATACGTGATTTAAGTATAATTGCTACTCCTCCTGTAGATAGGATGGCTGTAAGGGTATATGTAGCCAAATTACAGGATGATATAATTAAGAAAGCGATTTTAAGTGAATTAAAAAGAGGCGGACAAGTCTATTTTGTGCATAATCGAGTAGAAAATATCGCTAGAATTTCAGAGTACATTCAAAACCTGGTACCGGAAGGTAGGGTACGGTATGGCCATGGACAAATGACAGAACATAGCTTGGAAAAGCTTTTTATTGATTTCATCGAACATAAATTTGATGTTCTGGTTTGCACAACTATCATAGAATCAGGTTTGGATATTCCTAATGTAAATACAATAATAATTGATAGAGCAGACACTTTTGGTCTTGCTCAACTTTATCAACTTAAAGGTAGAGTGGGCCGTTCAAATAGAAGGGCGCATGCTTGGCTACTTATACCGGGAAAAGAGCCTGTTCAAAATATTGCTAAACAAAGATTGGAAGCTATTCAAACATATTCAGAATTGGGATCAGGTTTTAGTATTGCTTCTTATGATATGGATATTAGAGGGGTAGGAAACATATTGGGATCAGAACAATCAGGAACTATCGCTGATATTGGTTTTGAACTTTATACAGAATTATTGAATGAAGCCATTCAAAAACGAAAAGGAGAGAAAATCATTCAGTCCATTGATCCAGAGATTGATTTGGGTATAAAGGCGTTTATTCCTGAAGCATTTATTTCTAATCAAAATCTGAGACTAAAGTATTATAAGCAAATTTCTCAATTAGAATCTGAAGAGGAGATGGATGAGATGGTGTCCAGCTTGGCAGATTGTTTTGGTAATTTACCCAGAGAAGTAGAAAATTTAATTGATATTATTAGGATCAAGATAATATTAAAGAAACTTCGTGTTGTATCATTAAAAAGAGGAAAGGGTCTTTTTGAGCTTAGGTTTCATCCGGATGTTGCTCCTAAAGTGGAAAAAATTTTAACCGTTATAAATCAATATCCCAGGAGATTTAAATTATTCCCAGATTATCGTGTATTGATAAATTATCGGGCAATAGAAGAAAATCCTATTATATTTCTACAAAGAAACCTGGAACTTTTTGCTGATGTTTATTAAATTGTATTATAAAAAAGCATATAATTGGGGTTTGAAATGTTTTTCTTACTTTCTTAACTTGTGAGTAGAGTTATGATTAGATGGTTTGTTTTAGTTGGTGTTTTAGGGATTATTGTTGGTTTTGTTTACTCAATGTTATTTTCTCCCAATAGGAATAGTGCTTATCTTTCAGTGCCTGTTAATAAAGAAAAATATATAGTAAAAATTGGTAAGTATTTAATTACAGAAGACCAATTGAATAGAGAATTTCAATTTTCGTCTGATGCGGTGAAATCATACGAGGTTACCAAGGAAGGCCTGTTTCATCTAAAGAAAAACATATTAAGAAGTTTAATACTAAGAAAGATTCAAATTCAAGAGATTAGATCCAAAGGATTTTCTTTGGGTGAATATGAAAAAGATGTTTTTAAGGACATGAAGGAACAGTATCGGGATGATGAGGTTTATTCTAAGATTATGAAAAAAATAAAGGATAAAGATTATTTCGAGAACATTATGTATGAAAAAAAATTGATAGAAAAATATATGAAGGAAGTTATTTATGGTGGAATGGAAATAAAGCAATTGGAAGTAAAACGATATTATTCTGCTAACGAAGATGAATTTAAGCGCCCAGAAAGGGTAAGAGCTAGTCAAATTGTTTTAAAAACAGAGAAAGAAGCTAATAAACTTTATTCTGAATTAAAAAATCGCTCTAGTACCAAATATTTTGCTTATAAGGCTAAAGAATTATCCACCACTCCTGAGGCAAGTAAAGGAGGTGACTTAGGTTACTTTTCCCGTGACGAACTACCCAAAATGTTTCAGGTAGTTTTTTCTATGAGAAATAGAAAAATTAGAGGGGTTATTAAGAGTCCTTATGGATTCCATATAATTCAACGAACGGGCTATCAACCTGAAAAACAACTTTCTCTGAATGAGGTGGCTACTGAAATTCAGCAAAAACTTATAGCGAATGAACAAAAAAAACGTTATCAGGAATGGATAGATCTATTATTAAGAAAAACTTCTGTTGCTTATCATAAAGACTATATCCATTTTAAATAAACGCCGTGTGTGGTGTTAAATCTATTTATTCAAACAGTTCAAAAAAACAGCCTCCAAACTCATTCTCTATTTTCTTCTGGGCCTGATTTTCTTAAAAAGGTAGGAATATCTAATTCCTCATTTCCTAGTATTTTGTCTACCGGAATTTTCCGTTGATGGATAAGATCCATAGTTGATTTTAGTTCACTGGTTTTAATGCCTTCTGAAGGCAAATCATTTTCTATGCTTTCAGCACGAACTTGAAGAGGGGGTTCAGTTGGAGTAGAAAAGATAATCTCTCTTTTTTCTTTTACTTTAAGTTCCTGTGGAACTTCCTCTTCTACTTTAAGTTCCTGTGGAACCTCTTCTTCTACTTTAAGTTCCTGTGGAACCTCTTCTTCTACTTTAAGTTCCTGTGGAA
>CAZJDM010000001.1:0-85733 GCA_964544765.1 uncultured bacterium | reverse complement strand
CTTCCTCTTCTACTTTAAGTTCCTGTGAAACCTCTTCTTCTACTTTAAGTTCCTGTGAAACCTCTTCTAATGTTAGTTGTTCTGTGGGGTTTTCGATGGAGAAGGTTTGTTCTGTACTGGGATTATCTGCGTTTTGAGAATATAATTCAATAGGTTTTGATATTTCTTTACTTTCACGCGGTTCAAATAGTTTCATTGTTTCAAATAACTTAGGATCTGTAATTAGAGGATGAGTTTCTTGTTTGGTTGTTTGATCTGAAGATATCGCTGTTTTTATAGGGTCATCGGTCCCTACAGTAGTTGGATCTTTGGTATCAAATCCCGTTGCAATGACAGTTACGCGAATTTTATCTTCTAAGGTATCGTCGAAAGCTGAGCCAAATATTATATTAGCATCTTCGTGAGCCTTTTCTTCAACAAACATCGCAGCTTCATTTATCTCCATTAAAGTCATGCTGCTGCTACCTGTAATATTTATTAAAATACCCATGGCACCATCTATTGCCATCTCTTCAAGAAGAGGGGATGAAATAGCTTGACTAGCGGCTTCTATGGCTCTGTTTTCTCCAGATGCAACTCCAATTCCCATTAATGCCATGCCTTGTTCGCTCATAATTGTTTTAACATCGGCAAAATCAACATTTATTTCTCCTCGTAGGTTGATAATATCCGAAATTCCCTGGACAGCATTTAATAATACTTGATCAGCCATGCCAAAAGCATCTTTCATGGTTGTGTTAGGAGTTGATAGAGATAAAAGCTTCTGGTTAGGAATGGTAATTAATGTGTCAACGCAGTCTTTTAAAGAGCCGATTCCTTCCAGAGCTTTTTTCATTCTGCGACGACCCTCAAAGGCAAAGGGTTTGGTAACAATCCCGACGGTTAATATACCTAATTCTTTAGCTATTTGAGATATAATGGGAGCTCCTCCTGTTCCAGTACCTCCTCCCATACCAGCTGTAAGAAAAAGCATATCCGCTCCCTTAATTATTTCCGCTATTTCTTGCTTACTTTCTATAGCGGCTTGACTACCTGTTTCTGGATTAGAACCAGCTCCCAGTCCTTTGGTTAGTTCTTTGCCTAATTGTATTTTTATGGGAGCAAGATTGTTTGAAAGAGATTGTATGTCGGTATTTGCGGAAATAAACTCAACACCTTCCAGTCCCTCATTTACCATAGTATTGATAACATTACCTCCGCCCCCACCAATGCCACATACTTTAATATTTGCCCCTAGGTTAGTTGAGCTATCTAGTTCTATCATTGGATTTTCCTCCTTAAAAAACTTGTTCAAACCAAATTTTAAATGAATTAACAATTTTAGAAAACGATCCCTTATCCAGTAATCTTAGATTTTTTTCAGTTGATTTTGCCCCTAATATTGCTAACCCCACAGCCGTAGACCATTCGGGAGATTCAATCTCTCGACTATTTATAGAGTTGGGGGTTGGATAAGATTGTCTTACAGGAAGATCTAGAATATCTTCTCCCGCCTTACAAATATCTCTGAGTAGACTAGTTCCTCCTGTTAAAATGATTCCTGCTCCAAGAAGATTTGATAAGTTTGTTCGATCTATTTCTTTTTTGATTAATTCAAATAACTCCTCAACACGTGGTTCTATAATAAGTAGTAGTTGGGACAAGGGGATTTGCTTTTTCCCTTTGGTTCCTACGGGGCCTATTTGAATTGAATCAGGAAATGGAGTGGAGGGAGTGGTTGCCCAACCAAACTCTTTTTTAATATTTTCAGCTTGTGAGGTTGTAGTGCGAAGCCCAATAGCAATATCGTTGGTTATATGATTGCCTCCAATTGGTAGTACAGCGGTATGAATAATGTTTCCTGAATAATAAAGAACTATATCTGTGGTACCTCCACCTATATCAACAACAACCGCTCCTAATTCTTTTTCTTCTCCTGTTAAGATGGCTTCAGCAGAGGCAATTTGTTGTAGCGCAACATCTGCAACCTGTAATCCAGCTGTGTTACAACATTTAATAATATTTAATAAGGAACTACGTGCAGCGGTAATTATATGTACTTTTGCCTGGAGCCTAACCCCAACCATTCCAAGCGGATCTTTAATTCCGTGTTGGTCATCTACAGAGTATTCCTGGGGAATTACATTTATGATTTCACGGTCGTTGGGAATAGCGATTGCTTTAGCGGCAGCAATAACACTCTTAATAGCAGAGGCAGTTATCTCTTTGCCTTTGATGGCGATTATACCATGACTATTAAAACCTTTAACATGATTGCCTGATATTCCTGTATAAATATTTGAAATTTCGCATTTGGCTTCATTTTCGGCTTCGGTTACCGCTTGAATTATAGAATTTACCGTTCGGTCAATGTTTATTACCATACCTTTTCTTAGGCCGTCAGACGGGTGAGAACCATAGCCGATTATATTTATGCCGCTAGCTTTTACTTCACCTACAACCACAGCTGTTTTGGTGGTGCCAATGTCGAGGCCTACGATAATTTCTCCAGGTCTACTCATTTATATTTCCCCCTGACAGGGTGTTTAGCTGATTTTAAGCCAACTATAGCTCGATCCTTAAAATTAAGTTTAACATAAGCTAGAGATAATTTTCGGTTTTCAATGTCTTGATAGACCTTTTTTAATCGGGTAAAAAGTTGGTCATTTAATTCTGAGCCTATAATAATTTTGATACCCTTATGTAATAAAAAGACAGAATACCCATCTATCGGATGGAAATTTATTTCTGATATTTCATCTTTAAATAGCTTTGATATAATGCCGTTTTTTTTGATTCTGTGTAAAAAAGAAAGAGCCTTCTTTATTTTACTGGAGTCATTAATTTGAAATCCGGTAAAGAAAATATAGTCCATATTCTCTTTAGCAACTATTTTTTTAAAGGAGTGTCCTTCTTCATTAATGTAATATAGATGTTTATTAGAAAGAATTCCCACAGGCTTTTGCTCTTTAATATGGATATAAAGAGTTGAGGGAAAAAAGCGTTTGACAATCACTGAGTGGACCCAAGGATGACCATAGATCTTTTGACTAATATCATTAAGAGATAGGCCAAACATAGGTAGCCCGAAAAGATCTGGAGGAATAAGATCGTTTGTTATGTGTGTAGTGGCTCCTTTTAAAATTATGTTTCTAACATGAAAAGTCTGATGCTTATTGAAAACCCATAGAAGGGAAATTATTCCCCATAAAACGATACAAATTTTGTAAGATGAGGTAATGATACTATATGAGAATGATGTATTTCTTTTCATTTTATAAACAATCTTGCATTAAATAAAATATCCTCAATCATCGTATCGAAAGATACTCCAGCTTTCTGAAGCACTTCTGGAAATAAGCTTGTGGCGGTAATGCCTGGTAGAGTGTTTATTTCAAGAACAAAAGGTTGTTCTTCATTATTTAATTTAAAATCTACCCTTGAATAAAAGCTACATTGAAATAAATTGTGTACCTGTTCAGCCATATTTAATATTTGTGATTCTAGGTTGGAGCTTATTTGAGCAGGGAAAAGGTGAGAGGATCCTCCTTGGTCATATTTGGATTTAAAATTATAAAATTCATGACCCTTTGCCGGTACTATTTCCATAATGCCGACGGGTTTGTTATGGTAAATGGGGACGGTTAGCTCTTTTCCTTCAAGGTAATGTTCTATTATTACTTGATCGCTATATTTAAAGGCCTCATTTAAATGGTTTTTTAGATTGGGATCTTGACTATCAATTATAGCAACACCAACACTTGATCCGGAGCAACTAGGTTTTATTACAATTTTGTTTTTTAATTCAGATTGAATGAGATATTCCTTTAGTGAAGGGACTTGAGAATGGTTTAGAATAAAACCTTTAGCTACGGGAATACCTGATGATTCAAGGAATTTTCGAGCTAAAGCTTTATCAAAGCTTAAAGATGAACTGAGTAAAGAACTACCTGTATAGGGAATTTTTAAAAACTCCAAAAGTCCCTGTATACAGCCGTCTTCACCATATGTTCCATGCAGAGCTAGAAGGGCAATATCTATATTCTCTTTTTTTAAAACAGTAGGTAGGTTTTGATCTACATCAATTAAAAGACAATTATATCCCATTCTTTGAAGTGATTCTAAAATAGCCTTGCCTGTGTTTAAAGATACACTTCTTTCAGAAGACATCCCACCGGCTAATACGGCAATTTTGCGTTTTTTATATTCAGATTTATCAATATTATTGAATGTAGCATTAGAATGTGTTGTCTCCATGTGATGAATTATATCATCAAATGCACAAAGTTCCTGTATTTTTTTGAAAATTTATTTATATTAAATTTAAGTGAGAATATAAACTCTTCCCCACTTTCCAAATATCACCGGCTCCTAGAGTAATCACTAAATCGTTTTCTTTTATTTCTTTTAATACTAGAGGTTCTATAACATCAAATGATTCAACGGGCCTAACGTCTTTATGTCCGTGAGCGCGAATAGCACTTACTAATTTAGAGAAGGAATCTTCTTTAGGTGTTTCTCCAGCGGCATAGATAGGAGTTATATATAGGACATCAGCATCATAAAAAGCTCGAACGAACTCTTCAAAGCAATATTCAACTCTGGAATATCTGTGAGGCTGAAATATAGCCACAATTCTCCTGTTCCAACCATTTTTAGCCGCCCTTAGTACATTTTTTATTTTAGTAGGGTTATGAGCATAATCATCAACAAAGTAGATATTTTTGGCTGTACCAATGTGAGTAAAACGATGTACGATTCCTTTATAGTTCCCCAAAGCTTGCTTGATAGTATCAAAATCGACAGATAAAAATCTAGCTGTAGCTATAGCGGCAACACAATTAGCAACATTATAACCACCAGGAAGATTTAAAATAAATTTTCCTTGAGAGATTTCTTTTTCCCATAAAGAGAACTCAATATTACCCTCCTTTTCATTTTCGATTTTGTACCTGTATGTCGCTGATTTGGATGTTCCAATAGAAATAATTCGTTTTTTTATAAAAGGTATAACTGCTTGAATGCCTTCGTTGTCAAGATTTACAATAGCACTTCCATAAAAAGGTATTTTGTTTATAAAATCTAGGAACGTTTGTTTAAGGTGATCAAAATCTTTATAATGATCAAGGTGGTCCTTATCTATGTTAGTTACTACCGCTATAGTAGGGCTGAATTTTAAAAAGGTTCCGTCGCTTTCATCTGCTTCGCATACAAAAAAGTCTCCCTTACCTAGTTTAGCTGTCGAATTTATATTGTTAAATTGACCGCCAATTACCACGGTTGGATCAAATTTAGCGTGATTAAGTAGATTAGCAATCATAGAGGTAGTAGTTGTTTTTCCATGGGTACCAGCAACTAATACCGCGTACTTTAATCGCATTAATTCAGTAAGCATTTCACTGCGGTGGATAATGGGAATATTTTGTCGTTGAGCCAGCTTGATTTCAGGATTGTCTTTAGGTATGGCTGAGGAAACAACAATTACATGACTGTCTTTAATATTATTTTCCTGATGTTGGTGGTAAATTGCCGCACCTTGCTCCTCTAGTTTTTGGGTAATATTAGTTTTGGAAATATCTGACCCACTTACTTTATATCCCAGGTTTAAAAGAACATGAGCTATTCCACTCATGCCAATTCCACCAATTCCTATAAAATGAATATTTTTTATGTTCCCAAACATATATCTAAATCCTTTAAGGTAAACTGTTTTCAATAATGATAGAGGCTGGTTCTTTGGTGTAAATTTGAGCCAGATTGGTTTTTAATTTGTTAGATAAAGTCTCTTCATTTAACACTTCCTTTATATGGTGACCCAAAACATCTACAGTCATCCTATCTTGAGGTAAAAGAATTCCAGCTTCAATGTTAGAAAGGCTTTTTGCGTTGAGGGTTTGATGATCATCCGCAGCTTGAGGAAATGGTATCAATATGGATGGCTTTTGAGCCGCAATAATTTCAAAAATGGTAGCAGCCCCTGCTCGGGTTATAATTAAATCAGACATAGCGAAGTAATGGGATAAATTATTTAAAAAATCAAAACATTTAACATTATTTATACCGTGTTCTTGATAAAAATTCTTCATCTCAATAAATTGCCGAGAACCGGTTTGATGAATCCAATTATATACTGTATGGTCAAAGTCAATATCAAGCATGATCTTCTTAATAATATCATTAATTGGTTTGGCTCCCTGACTCCCCCCCAAAATAAAAATAGTTTTTTCATTTTTGGGAGATGATTTGCTTTGTTCTTCTTTTGCCTTTCGTAGATGGAGGTAAAACTCTTCTTTTAAAGGGGTTCCGCTTAAAATCGTTTTTTGAGGATTAAAAAATCTCTTAGAATGATCAAAACTAATAAAGATTTTTTTACAAAAGATCTGCAGAAATCTATTGGTTATTCCGGGAACCGTATTTTGTTCCAAGAGAAAGATCGGCTTTCTGAGTACAAATCCTGCTAGAATGCATGGAGCGGATGCATAACCCCCTACGCCATAAATAAAATCAGGACGAAACTTTACTAATAGTTTAAGAGCTTTGAAAAAGGCAATTATTAATAAAAAAAGAGCCTTTAATCTTGAAAATAGATTTTTCCCTTTAATTCCTTGAACTGATAGATATTGAATCGGATAACCATAAGTAGGTACAACTCTTTTTTCTAGGCCATTTTCTGTTCCAACAAAGAGAAATTCAGTATTAGGATATTTTTTTTCTATTGATTGAGCCAGGGAAATAGCCGGAGTCACGTGTCCTCCTGTGCCCCCTCCAGAAATTAAGACTTTCATTCAGGCGTCCTAAATAATTACTCTAAATTTTCAGTTTTCTGAAAACCTGAAACAATATTAATAAAAATACCAAAAGCGATCATATGCATCACAAAAGAAGAGCCTCCGTAAGAAAAAAGAGGTAATGTTGCACCTTTGGTAGGTAATAATCCAGTTACTACACAAAGATTTAAAAGAACATTACCAGCAAATAACACCATAATACCAGAAGCAAGTAAATAACCAAAAGGATCAGTGACTTTTCTTGTCATCTTTATACCGTTCCAAAATAAAAAGAAAAAAGACAAAATTACGGTCAGACTACCTAGTAATCCCAACTCTTCTGACAGCACCGAAAATATAAAATCGGTGTGACCAGCCGGTAAATAAAACAGTTTTTGTTTGCCGGCGCCTAATCCTTGTCCTAACATACCTCCAGATTGAAAGGCAACATAAGATTGAATGATTTGATATCCTTTATTCCTAAAATCCAGCCAAGGATCTAAAAAGGACATAACTCTACTCATTCTGTAAGGAGAAAGCATAATCAATGGAATGCTAACAGCAATTAAACCAATAGTAGAATAAATCATATATATTATTCTTGTTCCGGCGATAAATAATAAGATAAATCCTACAAAAGCGATGGTCATTGCTGAACCAAAATCCTTTTGATAAAGGAGTAATCGCATACATATTGCAATCAAAAAGATATAGGGAAGAAAACCATACTTAAAATTTTTCAGATTATCAGGTAGCTTTTTACTTAAACTGGCAGCCATAAAAATTATTACGGCCAACTTTAGAAATTCAGAAGGTTGCAAAGTAAATCCAAAAAGTGGAAGCCATCTAGTGGCTCCTCCTCCTGAAGTTCCGACTCCGGGAACCAGTACCAACAAAACCAAAAACAAAGTTGTGAGTAAAATATATGGCGCAGCCTTTTTGATACGCTCGTAAGGAGTATTCATAGTAATATAAAAAGCTATACATCCTATTACCACGAAGAATAATTGACGGAAGAGAAAATGATTACTATGACCATAGTTTTGCATTGATAACATAGAGCTGGCGCTAAAAACCATGATGAGACCAAAAGCTATTAAATAAAAAAGGATGCTTAGAAATAAGACTTCCCTTTTGGAGAATTGAAGCCTTCTACTTATTAATTTGAGCTTCATTTGTTCCCCCTCTCAATGTTTTATTATAGTGTTCGTGGATAATTTTTTTAAATACCCTGCCTCTTTCTTGATAATTTTTAAATTCATCAAAACTAGAACAAGCGGGAGATAAAACAACATAATCATTTTTCTGAGCTAATTCAAAAGAGGTTTGAACAGCTTGTTTAAGATCTGTGCAGGCGTGGCATTTGGTAATATTTTCGAAGTGCTTAAGGATAATGGGTCTAGCTTCTCCGTAGGTAATAATACCTTTAATCTTTTGACAAAGAGAAGATAACTCATGATAACCTGTTTGTTTATCTGTTCCTCCAAGTAACAATATAATATTTTTTAGCGGAAAATTTTGTATACAGCTAGCGGTTGCGGCTGCATTTGTTGCTTTAGAATCATTAATAAAGTTGATGTTATTAAATTTTCCTACAAATTCTATCCGGTGTTCGAGACATTGAAAGTCGTGTAAGCTTTCTTCGATCGTCTTTTTATAATTAGTATATTTAGTAGATAAGGTAGGTAAAATGGGATTATTTGAGATATACTTATCAAAAATTGTTACAGCTAATATTGCCGACTGGCAGTTATCCAGGTTATGCCTCAATTTCAATGAGTCATTATTAACTCTAATTACCTCATCATATTTATCGATCTTGATTTTTATATTTGTATCATCCAATAGGTTAGCATTATCGCCGTTAAAAAATATTAATTTTCCTTTGGATTTAATTTCGCTCAATAAAGGAAAGTTTTTGTTTAATATGGCAAAATCCTCATGAATTTGATTTTGAAAGAGGCGGGTCTTAGCTTTATGATAGTTAAGTAAAGAAGAGTATCTATCCATGTGGTCCTTTTCTATATTTAAATAAATACCAATATTGGGACGAAAAAGATTAATAGTCTCAAGTTGAAAACTACTGAGTTCCACAATAAAAACATCGGTATTTTTTTGATTATGAACGAAATCAATCAAAGGGGGACCCACATTTCCAGCCAATACAGCATTGATTTGCAAACTTTTAAGAAGATGAAGCAGTATATGTACTGTAGTGGTTTTACCATTGGTGCCTGTAACTCCGATAATTGGTTTATTTATAAAACTAAAAGAGAATTCAATTTCACTGATGATGGGGATTTTGTGTTCGCACGCTTGAATAAAGGCTTCAGAGTCAGTAGCAACTCCGGGACTAACGATGATAAGATCATTTTGTAAAAAAAAGTCTGGAGTATGCTTTTCTAACTCAATAGGTATCTTGTTATTATTTAACTCTTTTAAAGCTGGATTAGATGAATTATGTTCGGAGACAGAAACAGGTATTTTATGATGTGTTAAGAATTTATACAGGCTTTGGCCCGTTTTTCCAAACCCAACAACAAGAACTTTTTTCTTTTGAAGTGATGCAATATCCATATTTCAATTTATTACTAAGTTTTATTTAACCAATATAGTATGTCTATCGTATTTTAATAGATAAAAATCCTATTAGGCACAAAATTATGGTAATTATCCAAAAGCGCACAATTACCTTTGGTTCGGGCCACCCCTTTAATTCAAAGTGGTGATGAATAGGAGCCATTTTGAAGATTCTTTTCCCAGTTATTTTAAAGGAAGCGACTTGAGTTATGACGCTTAGGGCTTCTATTACTAATATTCCTCCAATTAGAGCAAGTAAGATTTCATGTTTTATCAGAACAGAAATAGTTCCTAGTACCCCTCCTAAAGGAAGAGATCCTACATCCCCCATAAATATTTGAGCAGGATGAGCATTGAACCACAAAAAAACCAAATTGCTGCCCAGCATGGCCCCGCATAAAATTGTTAGTTCTCCTGACCCTGCGATGTAAGGATAGAAAAGATATTTCGCAATAGTCATGTGTCCTGTCAAATAACAATAAACTACCAAACTTCCAAATAATATTGTGGTTGTGCCAATGGCCAAACCGTCCAAGCCGTCTGTTAAGTTAACGGCATTGGATGAACCTATAATTACAATCAAAGCAAAAAAGATATAAAAAATACCTAAATTAAAGGCGATGTTTTTAAAAAAAGGAACTAAAAGTAAGGTAGATTCTCCTTGAAAGTAATAAAGATAAATTAAGGGGATAAGGGTAAAGATCGTTTGAGAAATTATTTTATATCTTCCTGCCAGACCCTTGGAATTTTTTTTGGTAAATTTGAGATAATCATCTAAAAAGCCGGTTAATGCAAAGCCTGAAAAAATAAATAAAGATGTTAATATATATTTGTTGGTTAAATCTGCCCACAATAAAGTAGATACTAGACAAGAAATAATTATTATAATACCTCCAAAGGTAGGGGTTCCCGCCTTTGAAAGATGAGAGTCCGGTCCGTCATTTCGTACAACTTGGCCAAGCTTTTTCTGCATGAGCCAGGTAATAAGTTTAGGTGATATCCAAAAAGCTATTATCATCGAGGTCAGGACCGCCATGCCAGTACGAAAGGTAATGTATTGGAAAATGTTTAATACGGATAGGTGGACGTTTAAAGGATAGATCCATTGAAGTAGCATTATCGTTCCTTAGAATAATGTTTTTCGATTAGAGCAACTAATTTATCTAGTTCAATACCTCTAGAGGCTTTAACCAATAAAGCCTTCTTTTTAAGTTTTGCTGAATCTAGGTTGCTAATACTGTTTTGTACAGTATTGAAAATTTTATCCAACTTCTGTAAGTTATTAAAGTAAAAAACATGTGAGTAGGATAATCCCTTTTTTATAGCTACTTTAGTCATGTGTTTGCTATAGGATCCTATTCCTATCAGTATATCTGGTTTAAAAGTGCTGACAAAGCTTCCCAATTCTTCATGAAAGGAATCTGACTGGGGACCTAGTTCCAACATATCTCCAAGTATTATAATACGAAAGAATTGGGAGAAATTTTGATGGAAGGTATTTAAAGTAGATTTCATAGATAGGGGATTTGCGTTATAACAATCGTTAACTAACCATAGATTTTCTTGAAGGGCAGATATTTTTAATCTATCATTAATTCCCTGAAAATTTTCCAGGGAATTTCTCATCTTTTCAAAATGTATCCCTAGTTTAAAGCCAATAGATAATCCGACCAAACCAGCGTATAAAAAGCTATTGCCAAGGTCTGGGAGTAATGCGGTATACAATTCATCTTTATAGCAAAATTCTACTTTGGTTTTTCCTATTGGATCTGTTGGAGAATAAGAAGGTAGTCTTTCGTTTTTGGTTATATATAAATCAGCACTCTTATTGTTCAGGCTGTAAGTGGTTATTGGTCCACTATGGTGTTCAGTTAACTTTTTATTGAAAGGATCATCTAAATTAACGATAGCTAACGAATCATTAGACATATAAGTAAACAGAGATTTTTTTTCTTGAGCGACTCCTTCAATAGTTTTTAGACCTTCTAAGTGAGAAGCTCCGATATTTATGATACATCCAACATCTGGTTGGCAAATTTTGGTAAGAGCTTCTATTTCTCCCGGGTAATTGGTACCAAGCTCTAAAATTGATATTTCGTGTTCAGTCGATAACTCAAAAAGGGTTTTGGGTAAACCAATTTGATTGTTTAAATTACCTTTAGTTTTATGAACACTAAAAGCTGAAGAGCACAGATGGCTTACAACTTCTTTAGTAGTAGTTTTTCCAGCAGAACCTGTAATAGCTATTCTTTTAGCTTTACATTGTTTTATCCATAAATTTGCCATGCTCCCCATGGACTTTATTACATTTTCAACTAAAACAATGGGTATTTTTGCCTTTATTAAAGTGTTTAGCTTAGTTCCCTGACAAATAAGAAGTGAGCATTTTTTATTTATAAGTTCCTGGGCAAAATCTAAGGGATCAAAAGTGGGGCCGGGTATGGCGAAAAAACAATCTCCCATTTGCATGCTTCTGGTGTCAGTGCTGACTTTTTGAATTGGGTAATTTTTAATTTGATCATTAAAGTTATAAAGCTCTTTGATGGAGGAACTTATTTTATTTAAGAATTCTTTACATAGTACTTTCATTTTCTATAGCCTATTGTAGAGTGTGCTATTACTTAAGCGTTCTCTTCTGTAAAGCTTTTTTAGCTTCTAAACGATCATCAAAATGACGAACTTCTTTGTTTATAATTTGATAATCCTCGTGCCCTTTCCCCGCTAATAAAACGGTATCTTGAGAAATAGCAATATTAATAGCAATGTCAATAGCTCGATGTCGGTCTGGTTCAATAATGATTTTAGGTTTTAAAAGGTTCTCTGGAATTCCTTTTTGTATATCCTTAATGATTGCTAAAGGTTCTTCTGTTCGTGGGTTATCGGAAGTAATAACTACCAAATCGCTATACTTAATAGCAGCCTTAGCCATTAAGGGTCTTTTGACCTTATCTCGGTCTCCTCCACAGCCAAATAAACAAATTAAGCGACCGGGAACAAAGGATTTTAGTGTTGATAAAACGTTGTCCAGTGCCATATCCGTATGGGCGTAATCTACAAAAACGCAGATATCTGAATCGGGTTCAGTAACTTTTTCCAATCGACCAGGGACGGTTGAAAATGATGTAATAGCTCTTTTTATAATATCAGGATCAATCGATGCTGAAATAGCATATGCGACAGCCATTGTTAAATTAAAAGCGTTGTATTTCCCACATAAACTAGATTCTATAGGCAATTGCTCTTCATATTGTTCTACATCTTTATTGTCTATATTGTCTTTTTTTATAGATAGATTAAATTTTAAACCATTTTGATCTTCTTGGTAGTCAGATATTTGTAGAAAAATTTCTTTCTTAGTATCTTCCGTATTTTCTGTTTTTTCCTTTGAATTAAAACCATAAGTCATCGTTGTGGTTTTATTTGTAGATTGGCGTAGTTGATTAATTAGTTTGTAACCATAATTATCATCTGAATTAATAACAAAAGTAGATGTTTGAGGATGAGCCTGAAGAAAAATACGGGCTTTTACTTCAAAATATTGTTCCATTGATTGATGATAATCAAGATGATCCTGAGTTAGGTTAGTAAATAGGCAGGCATCAAAAGGAAGGTTTAATACGCGTCGTTGATAAATAGCATGACTAGAGACTTCCATAAAAACGTATTTAATATCATTTTCTGCCATTTGAGCAATTAATTCTAATATTGTATCAATATCGGGAGTTGTGTTGGTTAAAGTTGTCGTTTTTTGTTTTTGATAATAAGCTCCTAAGGTGCCAATAACACCACATTTATAACCAACTTCAGTAAATATGTGGGATAATAGATGTGCGGTGGTGGTTTTACCGTTGGTTCCAGTAATAGCCACTAAGGAGACTTTGTTTAAATATGGTTCAAAAACCTTTAATAGAAGTTGGTTAAAAGCGTTTCTGCTATCTTCAACTTGCAAAAAAATAGTGTCATCAGTTATGGACACATGATGTTGGTTGCTAAAAATAATACAGTTACAGCCCTTTTCAATTGCAGATTCAATATATTGATGTCCATCAGCAGACTCTCCAGGAATAGCGATAAAGCAACTATGCTTATCAATTTCTCTTGAATCTTTGGTAATTTTAAATCTAGAAGTTTGTTCTGGGGGTAAATTGTAGGTTTTAATGGGTTGTATTATTGCTACAATTTCCTTTAAAGAAAGGCTGTTTTTCATTATTCAATCACCGCAATAAGAGTTAGGGTTTCTCCGGGTTGCATTTTGATTCCTGCATCAGGTTTTTGTCGTGTGATTATCCCATTGCCAATTAAACGAATAGTAATTGGGTAACTAGAGGCTTCACGAAATACCTTACGGACGGTAAAGCCGGATAAATCTTTGGCTATTATGGATTTTCCCTCATTACTAAATAAAGGGCGGTCTAGGGGAAGAGGGGCTAATTTTTTCTTAGTGTATAATTTAGCTTTTTTTGCTTTCTTTATTTCTTTTACTATATTTTTAGGTTGAAAGACTATGGGAGCACCAATTGAAATTTCTGTAATGACAGATTCTGTTTCCTTTGAATCAGGCATTACTTCTAAGTAATTTAATATTTGAGTGCCTATTTTAGCGAATACAGGAGCCGCAACAACTCCTCCATATTTAAGCCCTTCGGTGGGCTCGTCTATGACCACTAAGAGCACTATTTTTGGGCTGGTGCTGGGGACAAAACCAACAAATGAACCTATTCTTTTATTAGGAGAATAAGCTCTAATAGCGGGATCATATTTCTCTGTAGTTCCTGTTTTTCCAGCCACACGAAAACCGGTAATCTGAGATCGACTTCCTGTTCCTTCTTTATCATATACTACTTCCTCCAGCATACGAGTCATGTGTTCGGCTGTTTTTTTACTGATAACCTTTTTAGGTAGCGGGGGATTGTGAGAATATAAGATTTCATTGTTTTTGGATACAATTTTGTCAACTAAATAAGGGGTTACAAGAAAGCCACCATTAGCAATAGCACTATAGGCGGTAATTAATTGCAGAGAGGATGTTGATACTCCTTGGCCGAAAGCGATATTACTAAATCTAATTTCTTTCCATGTATCTGGAGAATGTAAGATACCCGGTGACTCTCCTCTAAAATCGATACCGGTTGGTGTACCAAAACCAAATTTCTTTAAATATCGGAACATTTCAACTTTACCCAATCTTTTTGCAATCTTATAAGCTCCTATATTACTAGATGACCTTATAATTTCCATTGGGGTCAAACTATCATAAGGATGAGTATCTCTTATAGTTCTTTTTCCAATGTGAAGCAAACCGTTTTCACAAGAAAGCTTTTCAGATAAAGAAATGGCGTTTTTTTCTAGTGCAGTTGCAATAATAAATGATTTAAAAGTAGATCCGGGCTCGTAAGTGTCGGTAATGCAGCGGTTTTTCTTAAATTGTAATGTTTGTTTATTGCGAATATTGGGATCAAATTTAGGGACATTGGCCATAGCTAGAATTCGACCATCAAAAGGATCCATTACTATAGCTATTCCTGAGGCAGCTTTAGTTGCTTCAACTTGCTTTTCTAATGCTTTTTCAGTAATGTATTGAATGTTTTTATTGATGGTTAAAGTAACAGAGGCTCCTTGTTTATTTACTAGTGATTGGGCAGATTCTTTTAAAAGAAGCCTTCTTCCTTTGGCGTCTCGGTTAATTTGTAGATGGATCTTTTCACCTTGTAAATAGTTGTCATACCTAACCTCAATTCCTTCCAGACCGATTGAATCAATATCAGTAAATCCCAGAATCTGTCCTGCCAAGGATCCGTTAGGATAAAAACGTTTTCCCTCTTTCACCATATGAATATGTGGTAACTTAAGACTTTCAATTTTTTGAGCTATTTCATCTGATACCTGCCTTTTTATCCAAATGAAACCTTTATTAGTAGATAATTTGCGTCTTAGTGATTTTTTCTTTATTCCGAGAATTTTGTTTAGCTCAGAAATTAAAGTATTTCGTTCTTCGGGTTTTATTCGTCGTGGTTCGGCAAAAATAGAATAAACGCTTAAACTGATTGCCAGAGCCTCATTATTACTATCGTAAATAAAACCTCTTTTGGCTCTAATTTCTACTTTCTTTTGGTACTGAGTTAAGATTAAATTAGAAACACGCTGGTCGGGAATTAAGTGGAGATAGAGGGTTCTTATGGAAACAATTCCAAAGACAATTAAGAATAGAATATTAATAAAGGGGACTCTTTTTTCATATTGTTCAAATCGATTTGTAATGTTGCGTGAATCATTAGTAACTGTATTTTTTTTTGTACCAGTCTTTTTCACTTATCACCTTGTAGTTAGCTAATCATTAGAGGCCAGCTGTAATGGTGTCAGTGATGTATCTTCTAAAATAAATACCAGCTGATCTTCTTTTGGTTCCCTTAAATTAAATTTATCTTTAGCCAGTCTTTCAATATTTTGGTTTTTGATCAGTTTTGCCTGTTCAAGTTCTAGACTACGATTTTGGTTTATTAGAATTTCTTCTTGTTTTTTTACTTGAGATATTTCATATCCCAAATTGATAATTCGAGCTTGTTGCCAAACACATAAAAAAGCTTCTATTAAAATACAACTGATCAGGATAATGGGAAATACATTAGATTTACCAGCGGTACAAAGATAATGCTTAACTATATTTTTCCAATTTTTTTCTTTCATAACACCTCTCTTATAGTTTCTCCAAGACACGGAGTTTAGCGCTTCTTGATCGTGGATTTATTTTAATTTCTTTTTCAGAAGGTGTTATGGGCCTAGGGGTGATGATTTTTCCTGATGGTTTAGTATCGCATGTACAAATAGGGATACTTTTTGGACAAGTACATTTGATTACTTTTTGTTTAAAGAAATTTTTTACAATTCGATCTTCAAGTGAATGAAAGGTTATAATTAATAATCTTCCTCCTGGTTTAAGATATTGAATTCCGTTGTTTAAAAGACCTTTAAGCGAGTCTAGTTCGCTATTAACTTCAATGCGAATGGCTTGGAAGACTCTGGTTGCTGGGTGCTTTTCTTTCCAAAGTTTGCGGGGTATTGATTGTTTGCAAATTTCAGCCAATTGAAGTGTGGATGATATACTAGCATTGTCACGTTGACGGATTATATTGCGGGCAATGGGCTTAGCAAATCGTTCTTCTCCATAGGTGCGAAAAATTTCCACTAATTTTTCTAAAGAATATAGGTTGATAATTTTTTCAGCTGTTGTTTCTAAACTTTGATCCATTCTCATATCTAAAGGACCTTCCTTGTTGAAACTGAAACCTCGACTGGGGCTATCTAATTGTATTGATGAAACCCCTATGTCTGCTAATATACCGTCAATTTTTCCTAAATAATTTTCTCCTAATACTTTATTTAAATTTTTGAAATTTGTATGAAAAACTTCAAAATTATTTACGTTAACCAGCTTTTCTTTAGCTTCTTGGACTATTGTCTGATCCTGGTCAATGGCAATTAATTTACCTGTTGGGCCAAGCTGGTTTAATATTTCTTTACTGTGTCCTCCCTTCCCATAAGTACAATCTACATAGATCCCGTTAGGATATATTCTTAATTGATCAATACATTCTTTTAATAATACCGGTATATGTTTGTTATTCATTTATCGTTTTTTAAGCCAATCTAAATACTTAAATCGACTATTAATTCCTGTACTTTTTTAAGTGTTTCTTCCTTTTTTAAATCTTGTACCATGCTTTGCCAAAGAGGTTTGGACCATATCTCAAATTTATTAGTCATGCCAATAAAAATAATTTCTTTATTATCTTGATTTTGCCCGGATAAACAAGAAGCGTGTTCTCTCAGAGTAGGGCCGATAAGAAATCGACCATTTTTATCAATACTGCATTCAGTAGCTGGCCCCAGAAATAATCGTCTTAAAGCCGTTGCTCCTTGGTCAAAAGTAGGCAACTTTAAAATGTCTTGTTCCATTTTTTCCCATTCAGGTAAGGGGTAACCCAGCAAACAAGGTTCAATGTGGGTTGTCAGAATGAATGAACTGTTTTGAAAACTTGAAAGGAGATATTCTTTAAATTTAGCAGGAAGACTTACCCGCCCCTTTTCATCCATGTTATGTTCAAATTGTCCACGAAACATAATATTTACATTTGCTTTGTTAGGAAGAATACATTATCATTAGTGGAGCAAAGTATAGGGGTCCATGTATCGAACTATTTGGTTTTTTTACCGAATGATTCGACTGGTGACACTTTTTCACACTTTATACCACTTTATTCCATTTTATTTTATATTTGGGGGAATGTCAATTTTTGCGATTTTTCCTTTAAATTGGTTTTAATATCCTCAATATCCTGAGGACTATTACTTTTTACTTGAAATTGATCAAGCTATTTTTTCGACAAACTTCCGTAATCGCTGATTAAATTCTTTGATGTTTTCAAATGAATTAGAGAACGATATTCTAACAAAGCCAGGTGTTCCAAAAGCAGAGCCAGGAACTACCGCCACTAATTGTTGTTTTAATAACTCTTGGCAAAATTGGATATCATCTTTGATCGATGTGTTTTCAATGATTTTTCTGATATCAGGAAAAAAGTAAAAGGCACCATTGGGTTTTAAAACCTTGAGTTTGTCAATTTTATCCAGCTCTTTTAAAAAAAGAAATCTTCTCTTTTCAAATTCAGAGACCATTTCGGGTAGAAAATCATCCATATTTAAACATGCTCTGGTAGCTGCGTATTGGGCTATTGATGAGGGGTGAGTTACGGTTTGGCTATTAATTTTGGTTAGGATTTTAGCTAATTCTGGATTGGAAGCGCTATAACCTATTCGCCATCCGGTCATGGCACAGCTTTTAGAGAAACCATTTATTAAGACAACTCGTTTTTGAAGCTCTGTATCTAAGGAAATTATGGGTTGGTATTCAAGGTCGTCGTATAAAATTTTACTATAAATCTCATCAGTAATTATCCAGCAATCATTCTCTATAGCTAATTGAGCAACTGCTGATAGACTTTTTTGATTTAAGACGATACCAGTTGGATTAGAAGGCGTATTGATAATAATAGCCTTTGTTTTGGGGGTAATGGCAGCACTTAGCAAATCTTCTTGTATTTGAAATCCGTTATTTATATCTGTTTTGACAATTACAGGCTTACCCCCAGCTAATCGAACTTGTTCTGGATAGGTAACCCAGTAGGGAGAAAATATAATAACTTCATCTCCTTCATTCAATAGAGCTAAACATGTATTATAAAGAGCTTGTTTGGCGCCACAGGTAATAGTTATCTGTTCTGGTGAATACTCCAAGCGATAGTCGGTTTTTATTCTTTCACTAACAGCCTCTCGTAGCTCTCTTATGCCAGCAACATCGGTATACTGGGTCCTTCCTTGATCAATAGCTTTTTTTGCTTCGTCAGATACTATTTTAGGTGTGCTAAAGTTGGGTTCCCCAATGGAGAAATCAAGGACCTTTTTCCCCTCGTCAATCAAAGCTGTGGCTTGTTTATTAATTAAAGCCGTTTGTGAGGCCCGAACAGCCTTGATCCTTTTTGAAAATTTCATCATAATATCTCCAAACTATCGATTATAAGAGGCGATAATTGGTGCTCATTTTGATATGATTAATCGGATTCTAACATATTATACTTTTCACGCAATTTGTTTTCTACCAAAGGTGGGAGAAAATCCTTCACACATCCTCCCAGAGATCTAATTTCCTTAAGGCTTTTTGAATGAAGATAAAAGGTGTTTTCTGAGGCGGTGAAAAAAACGGTGTCAATGTCAGTGTTTAATTTCTTGTTAATAATAGCCATCTGCCATTCATATTCAAAATCACTGGCTGAACGTAATCCTCTAATTATAGTTGTTGCATTAACTTTTCGGGCAGTCTGAACAATTAAATCTTTAGTAGACATTACTGATAGGTTGGGGATGTCTTTGAGGACCTCTTTAGTCAGTGATAATCTTTCTGAGAGAGAGAATAAAGATATTTTTTGAGCATTTTGAGCAACGACAATGATAATTTTGTCAAATATTTTCAAACCTCGGTGGATAATATCAATGTGTCCATTAGTTATGGGGTCAAAAGAACCAGGATATAAAGCTGTTTTGGTTAAAGTAGGTTTGTCAGTCATGGATAAAGACTCTTATTAAAGTAAGGCTATTCTAGCTATTCAGATCTTGATCTTTTAAAATCTTTTATTTGCCAACATTGTTATAGCGGTTTTTCCAAAAAACCTATGATCGCGTATATATATTGGAAGATTCTGCATGTTGTCAAGAGATACTCTTTTGTCATGTTCGATTATAATAAGTCCCTCCGGTTCTAAAAGTTGTGTCTCAACAATTTTAGCTACAAGCAACGCTATTTTTTGATAGTCATATGGAGGGTCAGCAAAAATAATATCATATGAATTGTTTTCAGCGTGGAGTTTTTGAAGGCTACTTAATACATCTTGTTTAATAATCCTGCTACTGGAATGAGTTCCACAAATTTGTAAATTTTTTGATAGGATTTTCAGTGATTCAGTATTATTTTCAACAAAAGTACAATTGCTAGCTCCCCTTGATATAGCTTCAATTCCTAAGTTCCCAGTACCCGCAAATAGATCCAAGCATTTAGAGCCATTTATCTGTCTTTGGAGTATATTAAAAATGGCTCCTTTTACTTTATCGCTGGTTGGTCGGATTTGATTATCTTTAGGACTGATTAATTTTTTTCCTCTGAATTTTCCAGAAATTACTCTCATAATAAATAATTTTTAACAGAAAGAATTTTTTTTTTCAGTAAAATTTCTTGAAAAAGTAGCCTTTTATAAGATATATGACATTCTGGTTTTGAGTGTGTTCTTTTGTATGTTTATAAGGTTATAAAATGATTAGAAGTAATGTCGAAGCAGCCAAAGAACTATACAATATTGAAGAATGGGGTTCTGGTTATGTAGATATAGATGAAAAAGGGCATGTAGTTATATATCCAACTGGACAAAAAAAAGAAAAAGTTGATCTGGTAGAAATAGTTAAGCAAGTAGAGAATAGATCACTCAATACTCCTTTTTTAGTTAGATTTCCTCAAATTATAGACACTCAAATCAGTAGGTTAATTGGCTCTTTTAAAAAAGCAATCAAAGAAAATGGTTATCAGGGAGAACATTTAGGTCTTTTTCCTTATAAGGTGAATCATCGTAAGGAATTTATAGATTCATTGATAAAGTATGGGGATAAATATGCATATGGGCTTGAAGTAGGAACCAAACCTGAACTATTTGCTGCTTTGACCCATGATTTACATCCAAACGCTTTAATAGTCTGTAATGGATTTAAAGATGCTAGTTATATTGAGCTAGCCTTTATTGCTAAAGAAATTGGAAAGAATGTGGTGCTAGTGATAGAAGGACTGGATGAGTTGGGCTTAATTTTAAAGTTTAGCGAAAGATTTAAAGACTTACCAGAAATTGGAATGCGTATTAAGCTGTGTTCTAGGGGGACAGGTATTTGGAGCCAGACTAGTGGTCAGCGTTCTAAATTCGGCTTAACAACTACTGAGATTATTAGAGCCTGGGAAACATTAAAGTTAAATAAATTAACCTGTAAATTTACTATGTTGCATTATCATATCGGTAGTCAGATCCCCGATATTCGAACAATAAAATCAGCGGTAACCGAAGCGGTAAGAGTTTATATTCAGTTAATGCAAATGGGTAGTTCAATAAAGTATCTTAATGTGGGAGGGGGCATTGGTGTAGATTATGATGGTAGTAAAACCTCTTATTATGCCAGTGCCAATTATAATGTACAGGAATTTGCCAATGACTTGGTGTTTTTAATTGGTGAATTATGCACTGCTGAAAATGTTCTTCACCCCACTATTGTTACAGAAAGTGGGCGATATGTTGCTGCCTATCACTCGGTTTTAGTGGCGGACATAAGAGAAATACAGGGTAATGAGAATCGTATTACCAATGATATGAAATTAATGAATTTTGAACATTTGGCTCTAAAAGAGCTTCAATACATCTATAAGAATATTTCTTTAAAAAATTGTGAGGAATATCTTTATGATGCTATTCATCATCGCGATGATGTCTATAACCTTTTTCGTTTAGGGTATCTAAATTTAATCGAACGAGCCTTTGGTGAAATATTTTTTGATGAGATCTGTAATAAGGCCTATGGATTGGTTGTGGGGAGTCCGATCTCTGAGGAGATTTATGTTGTTTTGAAGAAAAACCAAGAGAAAAAGTTTTTGGCAAATTTTTCAATTTTTAACTCTATTCCAGACCATTGGGCTTTGGAGCAACTTTTTCCAATTGTTCCCATTTCACAACATAATAGAAAACCAGACTATGAGGCCACAATAGTTGATATAACTTGTGATTCTGATGGTTGTATTGATGCTTTTATTGATTCTAGAGACAAGAAGAAATATATCGAGTTACATGATTTTGGCAATAAATCCTATTATTTGGCTATCTTTTTAACCGGCGCCTATCAAGAAACTCTTTCTATGAACCATAATTTGTTAGGTAAAATCAATGAAGTGCATGTATTGGTTGATGATGGTGAGGTAAAAATTAGTCAATCTCTTCTGGGAGCAACCGTTGAAAGTACTCTATTTGATATGAATTATGCTTGTCGGGATCTATTAGAATCAATAAATCAACAAATCACAAGAAATGGGTTAATATTGGAGGAAAGACGAACAGAAATCCTTGACTATATAAAAAAATATCTAAAAGAATATCCCTACTTGGGATCTTTTAATGTAGCTAGTCAATAAGTGACGGTGATGTTATTCGCTTAGATGTAAATTTTTAATGCGAATTTCCTTGTAATAATTGGTCCGCCATATCTTCAGCTAATTTGTTTAAGATTTGTCCTTTCATGTGGATAGTGTATTGATCAATTGTATATGTTTTCCAGTCTATAAAAAGAAAAACTTCTCTACCGCTCTCAAAATATTCGATGAGATATTGGTCTATTAGGTCGATTACTTTGTCCCGGGCGTCTGAGGGAGTAATTGGGGGATTTGAAACTAGGTCCATCGCAGCATTGATTTCATAGTAGAATGACCTGTCCTTGTTAGATAAAGATAGGTCTATTTTCAATGCTAATTGATCAAAAGAACCGCTAAAAGTAATGGTCTCGTCTGATTTTAGGTAGGCGATAAATCGTTTTTGTGTCAGCTTAGAAAGCTTTTCAAAAGAATCGTCAGAAAATAATGTCGTAAAATCAAAGTTTTTTTTCATGTCACAACCTTAAAAAATAAGCTTTTATTAACTACAACATATTTTTTCAATGGTCAAATGTACAAGACGAGGATTTGAAAAATTAAATAGTTTTTATTTGCATATGGATACTAACACTACGAGTATCCCTTTCTGACGGTCCTTTTCCACGAGTTTCAATGTTTTCTGTTTTAAATCCACTTTTGATCATAGCTTGAGCTATAGTTTGAGCCCTTAATTTAGATAGTAACAAATTATTAGCTACTGCTTTTTTGAGAGCTTTGGTTTTTATTTTCCTAGCGTCAGTATGTCCAATGACCTCTAATTTTATGTCGCTGCTTAAAATATTAATTATTTTATACAGTTGGTTAATATCTTTTCTTTCTTTACTTGATAATTTAAATTCTCCGGTATTGAAATAATTGTTTTTGAAATGAAGAACCGCAGAAGTTGAGGATGATCTATCAATATAACCCAATTCTTTAGTTTTTAAAAAACGATCTATTTCATTAAGGGTGTCTTCAAATTTGTCTATTGATAATTTATCTGAGCTTACTTGCTTTTCATCTTTGTCTAACAATCTTTTGTGTGATTGATCGTCTGTATTGGTAGAAGGATTCATATTTCTTTCAAATCGTATGCTAATAGATCTGGCATTGCGAATTTTGTTTTCAGCACCCACTGCTATAGCGCTACAATCTCTGAGATCGAGTAGGTTTAGTATCTCAATAGCTCCTTGTGCTCGTAATAGAGAGAGTGAAGGTGGCTCATCGTGATGGCTTGATACTTCCTTTTCCTGTGTTTCAGAATGCCCTATCACGGTTAATGTTAAATCCTTCTCGAAAGGTTTTACCAGATTAGCTATTTCTTCCAAAACGGTCTCTATTCTTTCAGTTATTTGATATTTTCCGGATTTGTAGATATGGTCCGAAAAGTGAAACGTGAAATCACGAGTTATAAACCTGTGAGATGGTGAATCGCTTTGTTTTTTATTTAACTGTTTAAAGTAATTATATAAAGCTGTTGTGGGTAATTCTTCTGACTTTCTATTTAAGGAATCCTTAACATTAGAGTTATAAGAATTATAAGGTGTATTCGATTCTTCCTTTGTTTGTAGATTTGTAATAGCTTTATTTGTGATTGTAGGTCCCAGCATTTGTTTTTTCTTGGTTTTTTTGTTATTTGGTATATCTCTTGAGGGTAATGCTATCGAAAGGGAAGGATTATCATCTGCTTCAGGGTCGCGAATTTTTATGGTTGGTGAAAGATTCATATTTTTTTCTTTATCTGCAGAAGTACTACTTGCTGTTAACGTCTTATTTTCAACCGTTTCTTTTAGACTAGAAGCAGCAAAGCTTTTTTGAGAGGGTGAAAGGTCCGTTTTAGATTGAATTGGTTTTTTAGAGAAAAATTGAATTGATATCATTATGAAGCAAACCATCACCACAAAAGTATTTACGTAAGTTAAAAGTTGAATGTGATTAAAATGAGCTTCATCTATTAGGGTTTTTTTTGCATAATTAGGGATTTCTTTATCATTATCTTGGGCTTCTTGGGAGCATTTAGATTGGGAGGTAATTTCAGGATCATTTTGCTTCGTAGTCGAAGATTTATCCTTCATTATTATAGGAATATCCTTTTCATTCTTGTTTTTTCTTAGCTTTTTTATTCGATTTCTTATGGATGTCATTATGTCGCTCCTTTTTATATCTTTATCTATATGAGTTAGGATCGGACGAGAAAATCAAAACTTAAAAATATTTTTAATATAAGTTGTTGAAAAACCTACGTATCGTAGACAATTAGTGGTTTAAATAAATGCTTGTACAATTTAATCTATGTTTGTTATTTAGAGCAAATCAGTGATTGGCCTGACAATATTTATTAGGTATATGTTTAGGACAATTACCCCTATACCCACTAAACCAGACATAGGATTTAAGAGTGAAAATTTTAATGATTAGTGTTCACGAGCTTTGGCTAAAAGGAGATAATCAATCTTTTTATCGTAAAACCTTAAAAGAACATATATTACAAACAATGGAAAAGACTCATAATGAAAAAGTTCATTATCAATTAATAGATCATCGTCATATTTTAGAATCAAAAAAAGATTTTGATAAGAGCACTATAGACAATTTGCTGTGTATTCCGGGTATTCACTCTATTCAATCCGCTTTAAAGATTGATTGGCAAATGGAACAGATTTTTTCTTCCTCACTAGATATCTTAAGGCCGGAAGTTAATAATATAAAGGATAAAAAGAATGCAAAGAAAGATCTGTCCTTAATTACTTTTGCGGTCAGGGTCAAAAGAGCTAAAAAGACCTTTCCTTTAACCAGCACAGATTTGGCTGCTCAGGTTGGTCATCATATTTTAAAGAACGTAGATGGTTTAAAAGTGAATTTAAGGAATCCTGACATAGTTTTATATATAAGAATCCTACAAGATGGATCCTATTTATATACTCGCAGCTACGAAGGTGTCGGTGGATTACCGGTTGGAACTAGTGGTCATCTAGTGTGCTTGTTGTCTGGTGGCTTTGATTCTCCAGTGGCAAGTTATTTAATGTCCAAAAGGGGTTGTAAACAAACTTTTCTATTTTTCTATGCTTATCCTTATGTTGGGGAAGAAGTTAAAGATAAAATTATCGATTTAATGAAAGTGTTAGGGCGTTATCAAAATGGATGTAATCTTTATATAATTCCTTTTGGAACGGTGCAAAAAGACATTACCAAACAATGTAAAACCTCCTATCGTACAATCTTATTTCGTTGGTTCATGATTAAAATTGCCACCAGAATTGCCCAAAAAGTTGGCGCTGGAGGCATAGTAACCGGTGATTCTCTAGGGCAGGTATCTAGTCAAACCCTTGATAATATATCATTAGTTAATCAGGCAACTGCGTTGCCAATATTTAGACCGTTATCTGGATTTAATAAACAGGAGATTATTAATCTATCCGAGAAAATTGGTACTCACCCCATTTCTGTAAGACCTCATGATGACGCCTGTAGTTTATTTGCCGCTAAACACCCTATTACCAAGCCTTATCAATCCTATTGGCAGCAGGTGATTGGCAATCTTCAGTTAGAGGATAGAATTGTTGATACGATTTCTCAGATGGAAATTATTTCTTTTTAGTTTTCCTTATGATTAAACTGGTGTTGATGTTTAAGTGATGAATACATTGATTTTGATTGCTATATTTAGTATAATGTCAGCTTAGTCTTGGTGTTTTATATCCTTGGTTATCAATATACCTCCGAATAGTGTCTTCTGAAGCATTTCCTATAGATGAAACAAAGTAACCATCTGACCAAAAAGTCTTCTCTTTCCAATAGTGTTTTTTCAAATAATCATTAAACTCATTCCAAATTAAAAAAGTAGTGTTTTGTTTAATTCTTCTAATAATTTGAGTTGCGGATACGTTAGGATTCGCATTTACCATAAGATGGATATGATCCTTGTCGACTTCCATCTTTTCTATAGTAAATTTTGCGTCATTTCTTTTTGTCAATTGATTAATCATCTTTTTCACATGTTCTCCTGTATAAACGAGAAGTTGTTTTATCATATTTAGCCAAATGTGATGTCTGCTTATCTATATCAAAAGTTGGTCCTTTTATGTTTAAATCTCCTGATAAAGATATTCAACAATTTGACTTATTTGTACCCAAGCATGACCATTCTCAATATGGTTTTAGTCAACAACATGGTGATAGTGGCTCTTTCGTTTTAGATCTTTATGGAAATGTCACAGGGATTTCTTTTGGGTTTTTTAAAGCTTATAAGTGCAGAGTGAATCAGATTTGTAAACCAAAGGATGTCAAACATAAAGAGTTTATGTCGAGTGGTGAGTCTAGAGAAGATATTTTCTCTGTCGCCAATAGCATAGGATTGGACCTTGAATATGGTACTCTTACCGATAAAGCTAAATATTTAGAACACCTGTTAGATACTGATAAAGTAATTAGTGAGTTAAATACTCAAGGAATCATTGTAGAGATGGGTTTTGATAGAGACACTTTAGGTATTAGCTTTTCTTTTACATTGTTACAACTTAACTTATTACTTCATTTTTTAAGAGAAAACCCACAGTACATGCAAGAATTAAAAGAAGATTATCTCTTAGAAGATATGCTTAAAATAAGAATAACGTCTGATACTAGGTTTTTAAAGGTGATATATCATCAAGTGCCATTACCGCCAGACCCCAATAAAATCACTCAGGAAGAGATTGTAAGAATTTTTCCATTTAGAACAAGTATTAATGCAGAGCAAGCAAGAATGATTGTGGATACCCTGCCAATGAAATATTACACTCCTCGTGATAAAAGAAATTGCTTCCACAATCGGTGTCTTTTTTATGACCTAAAAACAGATAATATTACTTTTACATTTAGATATAGCTACAACTCTCTTAAATATAAAATCGCATCAGTTGATTTCCCATACCATGGTGATTTTGTTTGCTTCGCTGAAAAGTTGCTAGAAGAGGCTAGGCAGCAAAAACGGCACGTAACTGATCAATATACAGTAAGCTCGGTGCTTGATGATTTGAAAAAGTGGCAGGAGCAATTCTTAAAGGTAATCTTAGGAGTGTATCACATTAAATCGAATTTTTGATTTGGACATGGACCTATTCGTTCCAACGTCGTAGTCTTAGCTATTATTAGTACCATCTAGTTATTCTAAAATGCTATGTAGGTCGGAGTATACTTCCTTTAGATTAGAAACCAGGTAATCAATTTGATCGCTAGTGGTTTCTGGTGCTATAGAAATGCGAATTAGGTTTTTTCTATATTTATTTGGAATATGCAAAACCCGGTAGGCGGGATTATCGTCTTTAATGCGGGAAGAACAAGCGGCGTTGGTTGATACAAAGATATTTTTATCTTGTAAATTTCTAATTACAATATCCGCGGATACATCAGGTAAAATAATTAGTGTGATATAAGGTGATACAACAGAGTCTTCTTCATCAATGAAATGAACTTTAACTACGGGGATTTGTTCTTTAAGACTTCTTATTAAATAATTGTGTAATTCTAGCAATCGTGTATATGTTTCAGTTAATTTCGCAAATCTTAACTCAGCGGCTTTTAAAAAAGAAAAAGCTAAAGGGCATGCTATGGTAGAGGGTCTCAAAGCCAGTTCATGTCCCCCCCCTTCCATCAAAGGATCCAATTTTATTCCTTTTTTGATGTACAAACCCGCAATTCCTTTAGGACCACCCATTTTGTGAGCAGATATAGATAGTGTATCTATTGAAGGGTGCAATTGAAAAGGAATTTTAGCAAAAGATTGGGCGGCATCAACATGGAAATGGATGTGGGGATGGATCTTTTTTACTTGTTTGGCAATTGAGATAACATCATGTAGACTACCACAATGGTTGTTGACCTGGGCAAGACTGATTAAGCGAGTATTTATTGTTAGGGTTTTTATTAGTGTAGTTATATCAATTTGTCCATTTTTTTTCCAGGGAATCTCTTGGACCTCTACTTGGTGTAATAATTTACTGTCCCATGGTTTTATTAGGCTGGGATGATCTGCTAAACAGATAAAGATCTGGTCCTGCGGATTAAGAGCTAAACCTTTGGCTACCATATTATTTGATTCAGTTGCTGAGCTAGTAAAAATAAACTGGTAGTGGTCGTGAGCCTTTAAGAAATCTAAAAACTTGCTACGAGCAATTTCTAGTCGTTTATTCAATTCTTTTCCCAGTTTATGATTAGAAGCAGAGTTCATAAAATCTGAGCTTGAACTCCTGGTAAGTGTCTGGATAGCTTCGGGCATCATGGGCGTTGAAGCTGCGTGATCGAAATAGAATAAACTCATGTATAGGTATCTCTCAAATAGCTCAATCGTAAAGGCGATAAATCAACCTCAAAGGTGAGCTATTTGGGTATACTTAAAAATATCGACTATTTCAAGCTGGTATTTAGAAGACTTGTTACAATATAGACGCAAACATCCCTTTTTCAATATCTTTCTTAATATCTTCGATATAAGGACCAAAGAAAATGTCTTTCTTAAAGAAAGGAACTTTCTTACGAACATGTTGGTAAACCTTTTGCGGTCCAATGCCAGGTTTAAGTGGCTTATGAAAATCAAGTCCTTGACAGGCGGCTATAACTTCAATGGCCAGAACATGCATAACATTATAAATTACATCTATACATTTACGAGCAGCAATGGTTCCCATGCTGACATGATCTTCTTTATCAGCCGAGGTAGGAATTGAATCGATACTAGCCGGGTGACATAAAATCTTGTTTTCTGATACTAAAGAGGCGGCAACTACGTGGGGAATCATAAAACCGGAATTTAAGCCGCTGTTTTTTACCAAAAAGGCCGGCAATAAATTAAAAATAGGATTGACCAGCTTATCAATCCGCCTTTCGGCTATACTTCCCAATTCGGCACAGCCTAAAGCAAGGTAATCCATGGCAAATGCCACTGGCTGGCCGTGAAAATTGCCACCAGAAAGAATTTTGTCTTTTTCAGGAAAGACTAAAGGATTATCTGTAACTGAATTTATTTCTTTAGATAGAACCGTTTTTACATGATCTATGATATCTCTAGCTGCTCCATGAACTTGAGGGATACAACGTAGTGAATAAGGATCCTGAACTCGATCGTCATCATTTTTGTGATTTTCACGAATTTCATCCTCCTCTAACAGTTTTAAAAAATTATTGGCGACTATTTCTTGTCCTTGATGGGGTCTAACTCTTTGAATATCAGGATCAAAAGGGGCTAAAGTGCCTTGAAGCGCATCTAAGGTGGTAGCGCCAACCACATCAGCAGTATCAGCTAGAATATTCGCCAGATAATAAGCCCAACAACCAATGGCTGTCATAACTTGAGTCCCGTTGATTAATGATAATCCTTCTTTAGCAGATAGTTTAATAGGATCTAAACCAGCAATTTTCAAAGCCTTCGATCCTGATATGCGTTTACCTCGATAAAAAGCTTCTCCCTCTCCCATTAATACCAAAGATAAATGAGCTAAAGGAGCTAAATCACCACTTGCGCCTACCGAACCTTTTTGAGGAACAACTGGTATAATTTCCTGATTAAATAAATTGAGTAACTGTTCTATAATTATAGGTCGTACAGCTGAATGACCTATAATCAAGCTATTAGCTTTAAAAAGTATGATTAGTTTGACGATTAGAGGATCCAGTGGTTTTCCAACACCAGCAGCATGACTGCGGATTAAGTTTTCTTGAAGAGCATTTAGATCTTTTTGTTTAATTTTTTCATTGCTTAATAATCCAAAACCAGTGTTTACTCCATAAACAGGTTCCGCTTTGTTGATTATATTTTCAATAAACTTTCGTGATTTATTAATATAAGGAAGACATTTGGTATCTATTTTTAATTTAACAGTTTGAGTAACTGCTTCTATTGCCTGATTAATTGATAGTTGATTCCCATTCAAAAGAAGAGTTTTCAATGTTCCTCCTGCTGAAAATAAATTAATTTAAAAACCTAAGGTGATTTGAGAGATTTAATAACTTCAGCATAATCATTACTGGCAAAGATAGTTTTTCCTGAAACCAATATTTCGGCTCCATTAGAAATAAGAGTCGAAGAATTTTCTGTAGTAACCCCGCCATCAACTGCAATCTGAGCTTTAAATCCATTCTCATCTATTTTTCTTTTCAATGAAGATATTTTGTTAAAAGTTGGCTCAATAAATTTTTGAAAGGAAAAGCCAGGATTTACCGACATTATTAAAATAAAATCGGTTAAATATAGAATATTATCTAAAAGAGATATAGGGGTCGATGGATTAATAGCCACACCAGCTTTAAGTCCATTATCCTGAATTTTGGAAATAGTTCGATGTATATGAGTATTTGCTTCCAGATGAACTGAAATATAATCACTTCCGGCATTAATATAATCATCTATTACCGTTTCGGCATTAGTTATCATTAAATGGACATCTAAGGGTAAATTAGGAAATTTTTTCTTGATTTGCTTGATGAGAGGTGGCCCAAAAGTCAGGTTTGGAACAAAATGTCCATCCATAATGTCCAGATGCAACATGTCTGCACCTGCTTTAGATAGTTGTTCAATCTCTTTATCAAGGGTTAGTAAGTCTGCTGCTAGTATAGAAGGAGATATGATTGTCATATGAATTCCTCAATCTGTTAATTTATTGGTTTTTAAATTGAGCGTCTTGACTCAAGGTATTTCCTATTAAGAACTCTTTTACTTTTAAACGTTTTTTTCCTTCCATTTGAATTTCTTTAAAACCTACAAATCCATCGCCGGTTCGAACCACAATAATTTCTTTGGCAATAATTATCTGTCCAGTTTGATATTCATTTTTATCAAAAGATGGAAATTCAAATGTATAGTTGAATAAACGAATCCGTTTATTATTTAAAAAAGTAAAAGATGAGGGCCACGGATCAAATGCCCGTACTTGATTTGCAATTGTTTTAGAGCTTTTTGACCAATCAATCAAACCGTCGCTTTTATTTATTAGTTGTGTAAAGGTAGCTGTTTCATGATTTTGAGCAGATGCTTCGATTTCCCCGCTGATCCATTTAGGTGTTATTTGGTTTAGTTCTCGAGCTCCAAAAAGTGATAACTTATCGTGTAATGACTGATAAGTATCATCTACAGAGACTGTGAAGGTGTTTTGATGTACGATATCACCGGCATCCATTTGGTCATTAATAGCTATTACAGTAATACCTGTTTGAGTATCTCCGTTTATAAGAGTAAAATTGATTGGACTAGGACCACGGTACTTGGGTAGTAAGGAAGGGTGGAGATTAAGGCAACCACAGCGAGGTAAGCTAAGAAGCCATCGTGGTAAAAATAATCCATAAGCCACTACTATTATGCAATCCGGTTTTAATTGGTGAAAAAGGGATTTGGTTTCTTCTTTGGATTTTAGAGATTCAAGTTGATAGAGAGGAATTTCCAATTTAGATGCCAATATTTTGACAGGTGGAGCGGAAACTTTTTTTCCCCTACCAGCTTGGCGATCTGGTTGAGAAAAAATAGCAACAACGTCTAATAAAGGATTTTCTGCCAATAAACGTAAGCTAGGAAGAGCAAAATCAGGTGTTCCCATGAAAATTATGCGATAAGGAGCTGCCATTATAACAAATTATCCTTTTTTTCTGCTTCTTTTATTTCTTTTAAAATTCTTTTTTTAAGCAAGCTAAATTTTAATCTTGAAAGACGTTGAATAAAAACCTTTCCATCTAAGTGGTCAAGTTCATGTTGAATACATACACTAAAAAGATCATTGGCTTCAATAGTATGTTCTACTCCATCTAAAGAAAAATATTTGACCTTAATCTTTTGATACCGGGTTATGTCTTCATTGATTTCTGGTAAACTTAAACAACCTTCATTGTAAACTACCTTACCTGATGAAGAAATAATTTGAGGATTTACAAATACAAAGTCCTGATTATGCCACCATTCTTCAACTAAGGTAATATCTTTCTTATCTTCCTCTTGAGAGGAAGTGACCTCTGTGTCAACGTGGTTTGTTTCATCAGTGTCTTCTTCAGTAAAAGGTATATGAATTACAAACATACGAATAGATTTTCCAATTTGTGGAGCAGCTAATCCAATTCCATTTGCCTCATTCATGGTTACAAACATTTCTTCAGCTAAGTCAGAGAGGTCTTTAGAAAAATCGGTCACGGGTTCAGCCACCTTAGATAAAATAGGGTGTGGCCATCTTAGTATATCCAACGTCATAATAAGAATCTCCCTAATTTATATCTTGGTAGGAGAGGAATTTTTGGGAGGAGTCATTTTACAATTACCATCAAAAATTACCCCTTCTTGGATATTTAGACATGGTGTCTCAACATTGCCTACTAATACACCGGGACTTAATAATTCTAACTTTTCTCGGGTAATAATGTTCCCATTTACTTTTCCACTTGAAATAATATTGCCAGCATCAATATTGGCGTTAATCTCAGCATCTTCACCTATAATTAAAACATCATTCGTGACTATTTCACCGGTAAATTTGCCATTTAAACGAACTGTTCCTTCAAAAATCAATTTACCTTCAAATTCACTCCCTTTTTCCAAAAAAGCTTTTAGTTCACGTTTACCCTGATTAGCGGATTGTTCCTTATAAGTGGGCATTTGATTTGATTTATTTTTCATTAAAAAACTCCTAATAATTGATTATTAAGCATTTTTGCTCTTCATTAAATCTAAAATTCTTTCGAGGTCATCGAAAGAATGATAGGATATCTCAATTTTTCCCTTTTTTCCACGTCCTTTAATTGTGACTTTGGTCCCAAAATATTTTTGTAGTGATTCAGACAAAAAAAGTAGGTTGGGATTTTCCTGATAAACCCTGCTTAGGGTGTTTTTTTGGTCTTTTTTTTGTTTTAATTTTCGGATTATTTGTTCCGTTTGTCTTACATTCAAGTCCTTTATTTTAATTAAATTACGGACTTCAAGTTGTAGGTCTTTATTTTCGAGAGCTAAAAGAGCTCGGGCATGACCCATAGATAAGGTTTCATCAATAATATCTCTTTGAATTTCGGGAGGAAGTTTTAGGATTCGCAAGGTATTGGTGATGGTGGTACGGTCTTTTCCAACCTTTTTAGAGATATCTTCTTGATTGAGGTTATATTTTATTTGTAGCATTTGATAAGCTTCAGCTTCTTCAATAACGTTGAGATCTTGCCTTTGAATGTTTTCAATTAATGCTATCTCTAGCATGTCTTTATTGTCGCATTCCCGTAAAATTATTGGTACTTCGTGTAATCCGGCCTTCTGAGCAGCTCTCCACCTACGTTCACCAGCGACAATCATAAAAGAATCGTCTTTTTCATCCATTTTAACTATAAGGGGTTGGATAATTCCCACCTCCTTAATGGATTTAGATAGCTCTTCTAAATCTTCATCTTGAAAAAGCTTTCTAGGTTGAGAGAGACTTGGTTGTATTTTATGAATTGGAGCTTGAAACACGGAAGCTGGGGTTTTAGTAGATTTGGTAACTGGAGCCTGCACTGAGGGCCCTTTGTCTAAATCAACATCGCTAGAAAAAAGGGAATTAACCCCATTTCCTAAGGCAGATCGTTTTTTCATAATCCCCTCCCTGAAATTGATGAATTCTTGCTATTATAATTAATAACCTTATTAGGAATTGATTTAGTGGTAACCACAGATTGTTTTTGTTGCAGATTTTTTCTGATTATTTCTCTAGATAGTTTTAAGTAAGCTTTACAACCTGAGGAATTATAATCATATAACAAAATAGGTTGTTCATGGCTCGGAGCTTCAGATAGCTTTACATTGCGAGGAATTATGGTGGAAAAAATATAATTTTTAAAGCGTGCAGAAACTTCTTTAACAACCTGATTACAAATGTTGTTTCGTTTGTCGTACATAGTAAATAAAATACCTTCGAGAAAAAGGTCAGAATTAATGCGTTGTACCAGTTTAAATGTATTTAGTAAATTACTAAGTCCTTCTAGGGCATAATATTCACATTGGAGGGGAATTAATACCGAGTTAGAGGCGGTTAGAGCATTAATGGTTAATATTCCTAGTGCTGGAGGACAATCGATCAGGATGAAATCGTAATAGGGTAAAACCGGTTCTAGGGCGTCTTTTAATTTATATTCACGGGCAATTGTTTGGGATAATTCTACTTCGACCCCATACAAATCAGGGTTGGATGGGGCTAGGTCGAGTCCTTTAATGGTGGACTTAAGTATTATCTGTTTTATTTTCTTCTTACCTATTAAAACACTATAAATATGGGGTGATCCGTCTGGTATGCGTACTCCGAGGCCGCTACATGAGTTGGCCTGAGGATCTAGGTCGATTAAAAGGGTTCTTTTATTGGATGTTGCTAAGGATGATGCTAAATTAACCGCTGTAGTAGTTTTGCCAACGCCGCCTTTCTGATTTGAAATGGAAATGATCTTTGCCATAAAACCTCCACAATTCAATTGGATACTCTCAAATTAAAATAGAAAAGTACTGTAATGTCAAATATATTATTGTATTAATGGTTATCATAACAGACTAATGTTGTGTGTCAATTAAACAGATCAGATTAATTTGAAAAAGTTTCACGTGAAACATTCGATAAAAAGCTGGTAATAACATCGCTTCTTTAACTAAAATAGATAAACTCCCACTATAATTTGATTGCGAAGCTTTCGAATTTAATGGGAGATCCGGTTTGTTAAATGGATTCCTCAAGATGCCGTTTTACATATAAATACAGAATAGAAATAGCGGCTGGAGTAATTCCCTGTATTCGTGATACCTGACCTAAGGTTTGAGGAAGTGTTCGTATTAAGATTTCGACAACCTCGTTAGATAATCCTTTAACCAAGCGATAGTTCATATTATTGGGAATTTTTATTTGTTCTAATTGGCTAAGACGATTAATTTCAGCTTGTTGTCGTTGGATATAGCCTTCAAGTTTTATATCAAATTTAATCTTTCTTTTTAAATAGCTTGATACAGTGGGAAGAGAAGGATCTAGATCATAAAGTAGCTGGTAATCAAATTCGGTTCTTTTCAACAATGTTTTATAGGAGCAAGAACCAGATGGAACTGGTAGATTTCGAGATAAGAAGAAATTTTTCACTGGAGAATTTAAAGCTAAATGTGACTGAGCAAGTTGCTGGGTTACAATGGTTTTGGTGTTTTGTTCAGATTTAAAATCGTTGTAGATATCACTATCAATAAGACCTAGTTCATAACCTTTGGTTAGAAGACGTTCATCTGTGTTATCTTCTCGTAATAGCAGCCTAAATTCGGCGCGTGAGGTAAACATTCTATAGGGCTCAGAAGCCCCTTTAGTGATTAAATCATCAATTAGAACTCCTATATATGACTCATTGCGATTTAGAATGAAAGGTGGACGCTTTAAAATTGAATTAGCGGCATTTATACCCGCTATCAAACCTTGAGCGGCTGCTTCCTCATATCCAGAGGTACCATTAATTTGTCCAGCAAAATAGAGTCCACTATAAGATTTAGACTCTAAAGTTGGAAATAATTGGATTGGGTTAATAAAATCATATTCAACAGCATATCCAGGTCGAGTTATTTGAGCGTCTTGTAGGCCGGGAATTTGATGCAGAAAATCAATTTGAACATCATATGGTAAGCTGGTTGAAATTCCGTTAGGATAATATTCATTACAATCCAATCCTTCAGGCTCAATAAATACTTGATGACGATCGCGATTGGCAAAACGGTTAACTTTGTCTTCGATGCTGGGACAGTAACGTGGACCTATACCTTTAATAGTACCGGTAAATAAAGGAGAACGATTGAAGTTGTTTCTAATGATGTCATGAGTAGATGAATTGGTGTAGGTTATATGACACAGAACCTTATTTTCGACTCCATTAAAACGATTGGAATAAGAAAAAGGTGTAAAATCAATATCTCCTTCTTGTGATTCCATTTGGTTAAAATCGATTGTTTTACCATCTAAACGAGGAGGGGTTCCTGTTTTTAAACGTCCTGTTGTAAACCCGGCTTGCTGAAGACAATGGGTTATCCCGGTACAATGTTGATCACCTAAACGTCCAGCGGCAAAGTTTTTATTACCGGTGTGGATTAAACCATTTAAAAAAGTTCCGGTAGTCAAGATCAAATGATTGCTTAATAGGTGTAGACCAAGCTTGGTTTTAACTCCAGTAACTTCAGAATTGGTGTATATTATGTTTTCTACCGTATCTTGCCTAATAGATAAGTTAGGTTGGAGTTGGATAGTTCTTGTCATAAGTCGACGGTAAAGATCCTTGTCAGCCTGGGCTCTAGAAGAACGAACAGCCGGGCCCTTGGAAGCATTCAAGGTTCTAAAATGGATTCCAGCCATATCAATAGTTTTACCCATTTGCCCACCTAAAGTATCAATTTCTCGAACTAAATGTCCTTTAGCTGTTCCGCCTATTGATGGATTGCAAGACATGGAAGCTATATGATCTAAATTCATAGTAATTAAACAGGTTTTAAGACCTAATCTAGCAGTAGCTAAAGAGGCCTCAACGCCAGCATGACCAGCTCCAATAACTAAAACATCAAAATTTTGTGTAGAAGAATTCATAATGCGGCTAGCGGACGAAGTCCGCATTAAGTTTGTTTAAAAGCAGATAAATACTCAGGTAATATAGTTTTTTCTCCACAAATATCGAAAAAAACGGTAATTTTATCACCACTATGGCCTGTAACTCTTTTTAAAACCCGACCGATACCAAAGGTTTTATGAATTACTTTCTGCCCTATCGTAAAGGAAGATACATCATTATTGGTCTCTTTGCAAATGGGGTTGGTTATTTCTTTAAATGAGGAAGGTAGTGGGGATGGTAATGAAGAATTATAGTCAGAAGTTGTAGATATTTCAGATTGATTAAAATATTGAGCGGGGATTTCATCCAGAAAGGGAGAGGGCATGGGGGTAATATATTTGCCGTGTTCGAATCGGCGCATACAATACGTTAAAAAAAGCTTTTTCATGGCTCTAGTCATACCAACATAAAAAAGGCGCCTTTCCTCCTCAAAGGATTGTACTTCATAAGTACTATTATAATGCGGAATTAAACCGTCCTCTACACCGGTTATAAAAACATAAGGAAATTCAAGTCCTTTTGCCGAGTGAAGAGTCATGAAAGAAACAACTTCGTGTTGATTTACATCTCTTTCCTCATTACTTTCTTCAGGCATAGATTGGAGGCTGACGGTTTGAAGGTAGTCATCTAGAGATAATGGTTTTAGTTCTTCCATAGCCATGATAGAGTTTTTTAATTCATGAATATTTTCAAAGCGATCAGAGAATGTTTCAGGGTCTGATTTTTCTAAAAAAGAAAGAAATTCTGTTTGGGAGATGATTTCTTCTAATAAAGATGAAACTTTGGTTTTGGAAACTTTATTCATAAATACTAATAGAAAGCTAGTGAAATCATATAGTTTTTTTCGAATTCCGCTACTAAGTTTAATAGAGGGAGCTCCGTCTACCAGGATTTGCCAGAAAGAGGTTTGGTTTTGTTTGGCAAATTCAGAAATTTTTTGAATAGTGGATTTACCAATACCTCTTTTGGGCTTATTTATAATTCGTTCTAATGCAAGTTGATTACTGGGATTTTGAATGGCTTTTAGATAATATACTAGGTCTTTAATCTCTGATCGGTCAAAGAAGCGCAGTCCTCCGTAAATACGATAAGGGATATTATTGCGATTAAAAATTTCTTCTAATAATCTTGATTGAGCGTTAGTTCGATAAAAAATAGCCATTTGGTTATAGCTAGTACCGTTCAACTTAAGGTTCCGAACCTCATCAGCGATAAAATTAGCTTCATGATAGGAGTCTAACATCCTTTCAGCTGAAATAAGCTCTCCTTTGTTATTCTCGGTCCACAAGGTTTTAGTGGTGCGACTGGTATTTTTAGCAATCAGGTGAGATGATGCATCAATAATATTTTTAGTGGATCTATAATTCTGCTCAAGTTTAAATATTTGTGTTTTGGGAAAGGCTTCTTGAAAACGAATAAAACTGTTAGGATCAGCTCCTCGCCAGGAATAAATCGATTGGTCGTCGTCACCCACCACAAATATATTGTGATGATTTTTTGCCAGTAGAGTGATCAATTTATTTTGAATAAGATTAGTATCTTGATATTCATCGACCAATATATATTTAAAACGATTTTGATAATGTGTTAGTACATCGTTATTGTTTTCCATTAGATCAACAAAACGGAGTATTAAAGAGCCAAAGTCGAGTTGATTGGAGGATTGTAAAATCCCTTCATATGTAGCGAAAACCTGAGAAATAGCCATTGTTTTAGGGTTTTGAGTGGCATTTCCAGCAAAAATAGCAGCGGATATTCCCTCTCTTTTGGATTTATTAATAGCGCTTTGAATTTCTTTAGGAGTCAAAAATTGACTGGATATACCTGTATCACGAAGAATATTGCGGATAGTAGTAAGTTGTTCTGTATCATCTATAATGGTAAAGGGGGCATTGAATCCTAATAAATGATTAAAAGGTCTTAAGAGCAAGGCGCAAGCAGAATGAAATGTGCTGATAAGACATTTGTTTGCCTGGGAAGAAATCAGAGAATTAATTCTATATTTCATTTCCTTAGCGGCTTTATTGGTAAAGGTTAGGGATAAAATAGAATAAGGATCAATTCCCTTTTGAATTAAATAAACAATGCGAGCGACTATAACCATTGTTTTGCCGCTTCCAGCTCCTGCAAAAACCTCAATTGGGCCATCTGGAGCAGATACAGCGCTTATTTGGGCTTCGTTTAGGCGGTCAAATATCTTATTGCTATTCAACGGTGACGCTTTTTGCGAGGTTTCTTGGTTGGTCAATATCTGTTCCTTTCAAGTTTGCGATGTAATAAGCCAAGAGCTGGAGAGGTATAGAAGCTAATATTGGAGAAAGTTCCCATGATACCTTAGGAAGGTAAAAAACATGATCGGTGATTTGGTTAAAGGATTCATCTCCTTCAGTAGCTATTATTATAAGTTTACCTCCGCGAGCATGAATTTCTTCAATATTTGAGAATGTTTTGGTGTATACATGATCTTTTAAACAAATGGCAACAGTGGGCATTACTTCATCAATTAAAGCAATGGGACCATGTTTTAATTCCCCTGCAGGATATCCTTCGGCATGAATGTACGAAATTTCTTTAAGCTTAAGAGCTCCCTCTAAGGCAATCGGATAATTAATACCTCTCCCTATAAACATAAAACTGTTTATGGATTGATAAATTGAACTTAGTTTTTCAATATCTCCAGATAAAGATAAGGTTTTTTCCACTAAAGAGGGAAGAGTTACTATATCCTGGAGTTTTGCATTTAGTTCCTCGGAAGAAAGGATTTTCATTTCTTGAGCAATTGCCAGGGCCAGTTGATAAAGGGTAAGAATCTGGGTAGTAAAAGCTTTAGTTGAGGCGACACCAATTTCGGGACCAGCTAAAGTGTAAAAAGCAGCATTAGCTAAGCGAGAAATAGAGCTTTCAAAAGCATTAACAATAGCTATGCTGGGCATGTCTTTAGAGCAGGCTAGCTTTAAAGATGCCAAAGTGTCAGCTGTTTCACCAGATTGTGAAATGGGAATTAGGATAGTTTCTTTATCAATAAGCGGCGATCTATAACGATACTCAGAAGCTAGATCAACTTCGACCGGTATGCGTGTAATTTTTTCAATTAAAAATTTGCCTATCAAACCAGCGTGCCAGCTGGTACCACAAGCTATGATATGGATCTTCTTAATTTGCTTTAAATCAATTTCATTAATTCCAGTTTCCTTAATATTAAGAGTTCCGGTGTCTTTAAAAATACGAGTAGAAATATTATTGGCCAAGGCTGTGGGTTGTTCAAAGATCTCTTTGAGCATATAATGTTTATAACCACCCTTCTCTATGTTCACAGGGGTCCATTGCATTTTGTGAGGAGATTTGTTGATGGTTTGTCCTTCAAAATCATAAAAAGAGATGGTTTCACGTGAAATCTCTGTAATTTCAAGATCTTCCATGTGATAAATTTCATCGGTGTAGCGAACTAAAGCCGGAATGTCTGAGGCAAATAATGTGTGTTCAGGATGATGGCCAACAATTAAGGGAGAGCCATTTTTTACTCCAAAGATTTTATTTGGGTAATCTTGGCAGATAATTCCTAAAGAAAAGGATCCCTCTAATTGGTTGACGCTTTGTAAAATGGCCTCTTTTATATTTTTACTTTTTTGGTAATTATACGCAACTAAATGGGCAGCAACCTCGGTATCGGTTTCTGAGATAAATTTTCGACCATTGTCTATCATTTTTTGTTTGATAGAATGGTAATTTTCAATAATACCATTGTGAATAAGGACAATGTTGTCTATATGATGAGGATGAGCGTTTAATCCATTTGGCTTGCCATGTGTGGCCCATCTGGTATGCCCAATGCCTATATTACTAACAATAGGTTCTTCTTTAAGTTTCTTTTCAAGTTGTACTATTTTACCCTTTGACTTTACAACCCGGATCTCCTTATTCTTTAAAACAGCAATTCCTGATGAATCATAGCCCCTGTATTCAAGAGTTTTAAGACCTTCTAAAATAACATTTCTGGCATCGTTTTTTCCAATATATCCGATAATTCCACACATAATTTAATTTCCTTACTTCCTTAGCTTGATATATTAATTGCTTTTTGAGTAGAAATAACCTCATTTTTAGCAATTTTGATGTTTTCTAAACTGACATTGGGTCCAATTATGGCACCTTCTGATATAATTGTTTTTCCATGTATATGAGTACAAGGATGGATAGTTACATCAGGGCTGATACTGACTTCAGGAGAAATGTAAGTCGTAAAGGGATCTATTATTCGTACTCCATTATCCATAAAATTAGATAAAATCTTGTTTTGCATGTGTCGTTGAATAGTAGCTAGTTGTTCTAAGGTGTTAACTCCAAAAATTTCCATGTGGTCTTCTATTTTAAAGGTAGTTGGAGAAAGCCCCTGTTTAAAAGCAATCTCTATAATATCAGTGAGATAGAACTCTGTTTGCGAGTTGTTATTAGATAATTGGTTAATAGATTTTCGCAGAAAATTAATATCAATACAATATATGCCAGAATTAACCTCATTAGTTGTTTTTTCTTGAGGATTAGCGTCTTTTTGCTCAACTATTTTGATGAAGTCTCCTTTATCATTTTTTATGATACGGCCAAACCCAAAGGGATTGGGAAGCGATGCGGTAAGTACACTTAATGTGGCGTTCGAATCAACATGATTTTTTAAGAAATCTTTGGCTGTTTGACTAGAGAAGGCGGGAATATCACCACATAAAATAAATACTGTCTTTATATCAGGGGATATATGCTGCAAGCCACATTGGACGGCGTGTCCGGTGCCTAAGGGTTCCTCTTGAATACAGGGGGAAATAAGGTTTTTATAATTACTATATTTGGTTAATACATCTGACTTTATTATAGAATCACTTATAATAGGTATTATTTGTGCGGGATTTAAATTAAGGGCTAAATCAATAGGATAATACAATAAGGGTTGGGAGAATAAGGTATGAAGCATTTTGGGCTTTTTGCTACGCATTCGCGTACCTAACCCTGCCGCTAAAATTAACACGCCAATTTTTTGTGTAGAACTCATAATATATTAATTATTCATAAGTTTTTGAAATTAAAACCGTTCCCCAATGAATATGCGAAACTGTGTATTAGTCAAGGACTCTACATGGTTTTTGTAAAAAAATCAATAGAGTAGTTTGAAAAAAAACACATAAAAAATGGAAAAAATGTTTCACGATTGAGTTAATTATGATAAAGTAAATAATTATAGGTGTAATAATATTATGGGGTTACATTATGAAAAACATCATATCCCAAATTATAAACATAGTGATTATGATCTTTGCGGTTCATACATTATTTTTAGCATGTGCAGGATATAATGAAGAAAAGGTTGAAATAACCATTGAAGAAAATCAATCGAATATTGAAACAGATATATCAGCTAAATCTGTTGCGTCCGATGAAAATCCTGTTGATGAAGATGACAAATCTCAAAATAATCAAGCAGATAGTGTTGTAGATGATAACTCTCTGAATAATTCTATCGAGCAAATGATTGAAGAACAGTTAATGGCTGAGGATGATCAAAGAATAAACACTGAGCCAGGACAGGTTAATAAATTTCTGCCGGAACATGGAACCATGATGCCCTATGTGGTTGGACTTTTTGAATCGGTGAAGAGTATTAGAAAAAAAGTCTATGGTTCAGTTAATCAAAATGAGTTGATATTTGGCGCCAATGGTAAACCGATTCGTAATTGTCGGGTTGGAGATGTCGTATATTATAAATTGACTCCTATTAATGAAGATTTTACATCACAATATGTATCTAAAACCCCATCGTATTATAAAGTTGTTCGAGGCGATACCCTTTCGGGAATTGCACATAAAGTGTATGGAGATGCTAGAAGTTGGCCCATTTTATGGCGTCACTCACGTATTGTAAATCCACACGTGATTTATGCTGGTCAGAGAGTAACATATTTCACTCAAAAAATAGCCGGAGTTGATGATCTTAAGTCCAGACCTTCTCATACAACTAAAATAGATATCAAGGTGAAAAGCAAACCTATTAAGATAGCAGCTTATAAACCCTCTTCAGCAGACATTTTAGAAGAGGTGTTATTAGAGTCCTTAAATCAGCAAAATGAGATTAATGAAAATCCTTCAGGTAAGGTTTTAACCCTTAATATGGATAAAAATGACCAAGACTCTGTTCTTAAAGACAATCTTTCAGGTAGACCGGAAACTTTAAGCGATAAAGAATTTTATAATATGATTTTGTCTTCTTGGAAAGAAGTTGAAAAATTGTATCAACAAAAAATACCGGACATGCTTGATAATGAAGATCCAACTAATAAGGATATCGCTTTGCTTCCTTAAAAACCGAACTTATTAAATCTCTTCTACTTTTAAAGTATCAGTTATTGATATAAGATTCAAACATGCAAAAGATAATTTTATTTATATTTTGCATTCTTGGCTCTGATATAGTTGCTGAAAATAATAAAGGGGAACTAGAAGGGGAATTAAAGGTTATTATTATCTTTACAAGGAGGAATTGCCTGCAAATACTTTACAGCGCTTATCGTGCAACCGAAGGTTTTATTAGGATATACAATAGCATTCATTATCTTTTTATCCGCAGGGATATGAGAACCTGGTAGAATTAAAACATTAGATAGGTGAGTATTCTCATCAATCTGGACTGAATTACCAATAATACAATTATCTTCTAATTGCACGGTGGGATGGATCGAACAGTTGTTGCCTATCAGAATATTGTTCATTATTAATCTTGTTTTTTCAAGCGCTTGTTGTTCATAAGTAGAATTTTCATTAATTAAAACAGAGAGTTCTTTGTAAAAAGGTACGATATTGGGCTTTGTAAGTAACTTCATATTGGTTTGGTACAGATCTGGAAACTGTCCAATGTCTGACCAAAAACCGTCATATAGAAATCCTTCTACAGATTGCTTGTCCTTTAATAAGGGAAGGTAGCCATCATTTACGATCGAACTAAAACCTGGTGTTGGTAATAAATCAAAAAAAGCGGGAGATATAACATGAATACAGGCAAAGTGAAGTGGTAGTGAGTTTGAAGGTTCAGCTTGAGGAGGATTGATTTTAAGAATTTTGTTTTGCTTGGATAACTCAATACTAGAAAGATTGTTAATTTGAGAAGCATCCATAGGTCTTAAAACCATAGTAGCTATTAAGCCAGTGTCGAGATGATGTTGGTATAATGCAGTTAAATCCAGATTAAATAGGATATCAGCATTTATAAGTAAAAAAGGTTCCTCTTTCAACAATGGTTGGGCATTTTTTATCCCTCCCCCGGTTCCTAATATAGTTTCTTCCATCAAAAAAGTTAGATTGAGTTTCTTGTTCCATGTGGTGGAAATATAATCACGAATTTGAACCGCGTGGTGATGTAAATTAATGACAATCTTTTGAACATTAGCCTTGTAAAGTTGAAATAAAGTATAGTCGATAATAGGAATATTTAAAACCGGTACCAAGGGTTTAGGCAAATTATCAGTGATAGGAGTAAGTCTGGTGCCATATCCAGCGGCTAAAATCATTGCTTTCATTTATTTAACCTTGGACATCAAAGCACTAAATTGATCCTTTAGTTCGATCAGTGTGGAGTATAGGTTGTCATATTGAGGAAAAAAGGAAACAGCGGCCTTTAGTTTATTTAAAGCGGTGTTTAAATAATCGAGATATGCTTTGTCATTCTTGTTTTTATATATAAAAGCAAAGGATCCAATGACTTTATATAATCGCTGTAGAGAAACAAGATGGTATTGTTGAATGAAATGAGATTCAGAAGGAAAAATATATATGAAATTTTGCAGGCTAATTGCTTGTTGATAATAATAACGAATTAAGGTTGTATGTAATTTTTCATCTAGGGGAAAATATGCGTCTCTTAGTAAAGAAACCAAATCATAAGATGTGGGTCCCATCCGGGCATCCTGAAAATCTATTAGAAAAAGCTTATTCTTGTGTAGCATGAGGTTTTTAGAATGATAATCCCTATGGGTTAAAATATATGGGAGTTGGGAAATTTGTAAGCAGATTTGATGAAATGATTCTGTAAGGAAATTCATGATTTTGGTGGAATGAGATTCCTTCTTTAATGATAAAAGTGAAGTAAGAAAATGCTGATTGGTAAATCCAACTTCCCAGGATAACTTGTGATAATCAAAAGATTGTTTATATGCGGTTATGGAGGCCTTAACACTAGTTTTTTTCTGAAAAAGGACTAATAGATCAATGGCTTTTTTATATAGAGATTCTATTTGCTCAGAAGAAAGATACTGAAGTTGATCGTACATTCTAGTGTCACCCAGATCTGTTTGGAGCAAATATAATTCCTTAGGATCGCTAAATAAAACATCGGGAACGGGTACAAATCGCTTTTTTAATAAATTTTGAACCTCTAAAAAATGATTAAAGGTATCCGGTGAGTCTAGGTGGGTCTCAGTAAGGATCGCAGATTTTCCTTCTTTATCATATATTCTATAATAACATCGTTTAGAAGCATCTCCAGGTAAAGGAACTATTTTGGGATAATGGGTGGTCAAAAAGTTGTTCTTGCTTGTTCTTTGAGTATTCATCATCATTAATATTTGCCATTTAGAATAAAAGTTAATTCTGGTCCTAAAGATATTCTAACATTTTTTTGCTCTCCAAATAAATCTCCATCTAACCCAACTAATATTCCTTGGTCAGAGGATAGGATAATTTCATCACTCAATAGTTCAATGATGTTCTTTTTATTTAAAGGTAATCTAAAAAATACATTCAGGACCAGTTTAACTAACTCAAAGGGGCGGCGATTTATAAAAAAGGCTTGAAACCGTTTCATTCCTTTTTTGATTCGATTAAATAATTTGAGTCTTAAGGGGAGGTAATTGAGGGTACTAATAAGGATAGTATTTGATGTATTACTTGTTTCAGGAAGGGTTTTTCCTTGAATAGTAAGGGTAGCGGGTTTGGTAATTTGATGAATAAGAGAATTTTTTCTAAAAATACCCAAAGCTAGTTTAATGGCGAAAAAAATTGCTCCTAAGGGGCCCGATTTGTTTTTATAATATTCCTCTAAAAAATTTGAGGCAAATCCACTTGTAAAAATAAATCCGTATTGATCATTACACTTAATAGTTTGTAGTTTGGCATAATCAAAAGGATCTGCAGCATGGTATTTTTCCACTAAATCTAATAATAAGGTTTTTGAACTACCTTTAATATTTAAATTATTAGCAATGACGTTCATGGTTCCACCCCTAAGTAGGGCTATTTTAGGTAGTTTGTCTTTTCCATATACAGAAATAAAAGTCGTAATTGTTTTTTGAATGGTCCCATCTCCTCCATTTATGCCAAGTATATCTATCTCTTGGGATTTAAATTCTTCTGCTACCTTGGATAAATCTTCCAGACTCTCTGTAATTTTGTAATGCCCTCTATTGCCCAAAATATACCCCATCATAATTTTATGACCGGGGGTTTTTATGTTTTTCTTTGAATAAGGGTTTGTAATGATACCGATTCCTGACATAATAATCTCTTTAAGAGTTTTGATTTTTTTATAATTTTGATAATTTTGAAACATACTTCACTTGAAGGTCCGATAGCATTCGGGATATTAAATCAGATTCTTCATTGGTTAAATTTCCTTTAGTTTTCTCTTGAATTAGAGCTATAATATCAATGTTTTGCTTGGCGGATAAAGGAGAAAAATGGGACTTTTTTGTTGTAGGATCTGGTGATTCTCCTAAAGCAATAAGGGCTGCGGAGCCTAAAGAGAAAATAAAGGTAGTAAAGTCGATACTATCGACATCATTTTCTGGTTTTTCAATTTTCATTTAAAACTCTCCCTAAAATTCTAAATTTTCCAGTTGTCTCTAGGGTTAAAATGTAAGTTATCATGTATTTCTGTTAATGCATTACTCAATTTTTTTGAAAATTTAGATGGAATCATAATTTTTACAATAAAATACAGGTCACCGTACTTTCTGGAAGACAAATAAGGACCCTTTCCGATTAAACGAAGTTTGGTCTCATTTTGAGTTTTAGCAGGAATTTTTAATTTAATTTCTTTTCCCATAAAGGATAAGGTAATCAGACAACCAAGTAGAGCTTCGGTGAAAGATATTGGAAGATCGCAAAAAAGATCGTTGTCTTCTCTTCGTAAATAAGGGTGAGGATCTAGTTTAACAATGAGGAACAAGTGTCCAGCATGGTTAGTTGTCGGGTCAAAATGACCTTTTCCAGCTAAACGCATTTTAGTGTTGGGTTGTATTCCTTTGGGTATTTTTACGGTTAGATTTTCTTGGCTTTGCACAACGCCCCGGTTTTGACAATGTGGACAGGACGAAAACCCTAAAGGACTGCCCTTGCATCGGGGGCAGACGACTCTTTTATAATATGAAACGTTTTTAGAGGTTCCATCCAAAGATTCTTGAATACTTATGTTGATGGGGTGCTCAATGTTTGTGGCCTCCAGATTTCGTGGAGATCTAGGCTGTTGGTATTGCTGCTGAAAATCTGGTCCGGGACCCTCTCTTTGTTTACGAAAACTTTCAAAAATTTCATCAAACAAGGAAGAAAAACCCCCACCTTTTCCTTTAAAATCAAATCCTCCAAAACCTTGACTAAAATTACCAAATCCTCCAAAGCCACTTTGACCGGTAGTTCCTAATAAGTCATATTGTTTTCTTTTTTCAGGGTCAGAAAGAACCTCATAGGAAGCGGTGATTTTTTTGAACTTATCTTCGGCTTTTTTATCTCCTTTATTACGATCAGGATGATATTTTTTGGCCAATTTACGGTAAGCCTTTTTAATTTCTGTTTGCGTGGCATTTTTGGAAATGCCTAAAATTTGATATAAATCGTCTTCTGGCATGAGTAATACTATCCTATTAATAAGGTCTAACCACTAAGTTATATAGGTATATTATTTTGCACCCAAAAGGTCAACTATGGTATTTTAATGGTTATACCAGCACTCATAATGTGGTCATAAGAAAAATTGCTAGTATCATTATAAGAAGATTTCCAGTCATTATTTGATGGAATTGGTATTACAGTGTAGGAGAATTCGAGACCAAAATATCGAGTAAAAGCTACATGTAAACCAGCTCCCAGATTTACAGTGGGACCTGAATATTTTACTGAAGTGGGGACATCTTCGATGTAGATTTTCTTTTCAACTATTCGTCTTCCTAAACCGCAGGCCAGATAGGGTAATATTTTATTAGTAATAGGTAGAAATAGTTTGGTCCCCCCTATAATATATTCAGTAATTTCAATGGCTTCAATGCTTTGTTGGCTCAATTCATACTCTGACTTATCTTTCTCGATTTCATAACTGATGTAAAATTGCAAAAGGCCGTAATTGAAACCAATACTACTAGAAAAATTTTGGCGGGTTGATTTTTGATCCTCAATTTCAGACGTGCGGTAGCCTGCTTTAAAGCCAATTTCACCCGATGCTATTAAGGTTACGGATAAAATATTTGTAAATAAAATATAAAGTAATCCGAAAAATAGAATTATATAGCGATGGTTTTTGTGTTGAACCTTGAAAAACATTATTTTACATTACATTTGGTTTTGTTCTTTAATGGTATTTATTTCTCAATTTTACCAAATGACTAGAAAATAGAAAGAATAATATAAAAAATTTTAATCAGAATTTTGCTATATGGCTATTTCCAAAGATAAATCTCTAATAGTTACTAATAAAAAAGAATTAGTTCCGTTATCTCCATTTAAGCAATATTTAATAGAGGTAAATAAATACCCTCTGTTAACTCGAGAAGAAGAATTTAAATATGCTGTTGATCTTTATGAGCAAGGAGACAAGGAAGCTGCCAATATTTTGGTGACATCTAATTTGCGATTAGTAGTAAAAATAGCTATGGAATATCAAAAAAGCTATACCAACGTTTTAGATCTGATTCAAGAAGGTAACATAGGGCTAATCAAAGCTGTTAAGAAGTTTAATCCTTATGTGGGAACAAAAGTTTCATCATATGCGGCCTGGTGGATTCGGGCTTATATTTTGAAATTTTTAATGGATAATAAAAGTTTAGTGAAAATTGGTACCACAGGAGCTCGTAGAAGACTTTTTTTTAATTTAAGAAAAGAAGCTGAAAAGCTTTTCTCTGCAGAAAATGAATTTAATACCAAGTTATTAGCCGAGAGTTTACAGGTAAAGGAACATGAAATTGATGAAATGAGAACCCGAGTCTTTTCTCAAGATGTTTCGATTAGCTCTGCAAAAGATTTAGAAGAAGGTTCGGGTCATTATGATATCCAAATTCCAGAAAACGCATCTCCTTCAGATGAAATATTAATAGAAAAAGAAACAAAAGAGTTGTTTTCTAGTTTAATAAAGAAGTTTAAGAAAACTTTAAAAGATAAAGATTTAATCATCTTTGAAAAGAGATTGTTAAGTGACGAGCCTCTAACCCTACAGGAAATAGGAAATATGTACGGTTTTACCAGAGAAAGAGCACGGCAGCTCGAAAAACGTATTATCAAAAATTTTACCGCATTTCTAAAAGAGCACGGTTTCGAGTGAACGAACGAGTATATCTTTTAGGTAAAATCTTGCCTACAGTTTAGTACATATTTCCTATTTAGGCTTTTTATCAGCCGTTATAAACGCCAAAAATTTGATTTTAGTCAAATCCTTGACACTATTATCGAGTAATTTTTATCAAATCTGTCTTTTTTTCTGCTAATAGTTTATCGGTAAAAATTAGCCAATCTAAGTTACAGAAGCTTTCTAGCTAAGCAGGATAAATTTTCCTAATAATGGCACACAACTTGCAACATCATCAATTTATAAAAGAAGTTAAGTTTTTATTCTCTTAGAATTGATTAAACGAGGCTAAAATGAATAAGATTCTTCTATTTATACTTTGTTTTGGTTTTACAGGAGTATTGGAAGCCGACCTTTTAGATCAGACTAATGTTTATAGAGTAACAGTTGTTTTTAATGAAAAAAAAGAATTCAACACTCGTTATAGTGAAAAGACTGGGACCTTATTGTTAAATTTGGAAAAAACCACAATTGCTGAGGTGTCAGAGGTAGTAATTGATGATAATGGCAACAGAGAAATTAGAACTAGATTTGAGCCTTATGACAAAATTGGATTTAATTACATTAAGAGCTGCAGCGTTGTTCAGGATGACGAAAAGAAATCTCTTCAAGTAAGGTATATCTTAGCTAAGTCGAAAGATGTGCGATATCAAATTCTGTTTAAAGAACAGCCGTATCGTTTAATAATTGATTTTTGGATACCTTAACATAAGCATCGAGGGAGATTATATGAGTGTAGCAAGGGATTATCTAAATTATGTTGAATCCTTAAATAATAACGGAAAATCAGAACATTTGGATATGAAAACCTTGATAGAGGGGGAGGCAGACGGTGTCATATTAGTTAATCATGAAAATAATCTAGAAATGATGAATTCTAAGGCTTCATTATATTTTAATAAAATGGGATTTAATGACATTATTGGTGCATCCTTTCAGATGTTGGAAAGATATGTGGGATTAAAAATTGTTAGAAGAAAGATCTGTCCATTAGGAAAGTTAATTCACTTTGATGTAAATCTGATTCAACAAGGTCAGGATACTACCAAAAGAAGATTGGTTACCGAGGATTCTTCTTTGATGGAAATTATTTCTATGTCTAAAAAAATTGCTCCAACAGGTGCGTCAGTCCTAATTACTGGAGAGAATGGAACGGGTAAGGAATTATTAGCTAGATTAATTCATGATGAATCAGATCGAAAGGATAATCCCTTTGTAGCTGTTAATTGTGCGGCTCTCCCTGAAACCTTATTAGAGAGTGAGTTGTTTGGATATGAAAAAGGCGCCTTTACCGGAGCTATCCAAAAGAAAATAGGTAAATTTGAACAGGCAAACAAAGGAACGATTTTATTAGATGAAATTAGTGAAATTGATATATCGCTGCAGGCAAAATTATTAAGAGTAATTCAAGAGCGTGAGTTAGATCGTCTTGGAGGAAAACAAGTAACTAATTTAGATATTCGAATTTTAGCTACTAGCAATGTCGATTTAAGAGAGTCAGTTCGTAAAGGTTCTTTTCGGGAAGATTTATTTTATCGGTTGAATGTGATTCACTTTCACATTCCACCTCTACGTGAGCGTAAGGGGGATGTTGTTCTTTTAGCAAAATATTACATTGAACAAATGAATAAACAATACAATAAAAATATCATAGATGTCTCTCCAGCTGCTTACGAAAAACTAGCCAATCATCTATGGCCTGGTAATGTGCGCGAGTTACAAAATATGATAGAGAGAGCGGTTTTGTTCGGGCGGAATCAAATTTTAAATATAGAAGATTTCTTATTTGAATCACCGGATCCTTTAGAAAGCGGGAACCACGATGTAAAAGATTTATTAGAACCGGGAATGACCATTCGAGGCGCTGAACAGCGGCTGATAGTCAAGACCCTGGATCAAACTATGGGAAATAGGACCCATGCAGCTAAAATGCTGGGGATTAGTTTAAGAACTCTTCGTAATAAAATCAATGAATATAAAAAAGAAGGGATAGAGGTGAGGGCTTATGATTAAGGTGTCCAGTCCATTATTTGATCAAGCTTATGAGATTTTTGGTGAGGCCTTAAATCAGCGATTGAATAAACATTCTGTGCATATAGCCAATGTAGTTAATGCAGAAACTCCAGGGTATCGGGCCAGAGGGTATGAGTTTGAGAACCAATTACAAGAAATGATTGGTCATGATGACAAATTAAAATTAAAGTCAACCAATGGAAACCACTACTTAAATGATCGTCAATTAGTAAACGGTGAGTTGGAGCCGGATATTTTTATTCAACCAACAGAATCTATTGGTAATGACGGAAATACTGTCAATGTAGAAGGTGAAATGGGTACCTTAGCAGAGAACCAAATTATGTATCGGGCCACTTCAGAGGTAATTTCTAAAAAACTAGCTTTATTAAGGTATGCAATAACAGGGGGTAGATAATGGATTTTATGAGTGCATTGAAAATTAGTTCTTCTGGGTTAGCAGCTCAAAGAACGCGAATGAATTTATTGTCAAGCAATATAGCTAATGCTCAATCAACAATCTCAGAAAATGGAGCTCCATATAGGAGGAAGGACGTCGTATTATCTGCTGTTTCTGCTAATACTGATTTTGCTGATCTAGTTGCTAAAGCAACTGACTCTGATCTCAAGGAAGTTAAGGTTTCAGGAATTTTCGAAGATGCAAAGCCTCCTAGAAAGGTTTATGACCCTAAGCACATGCATGCTGATAAAGATGGATTTGTAAAATATCCCAACATAAATGTAATGGAAGAAATGGTTAATCTTATTATGGCTTCAAGAGCATATGAAGCAAATGTTTCAGCAATTAATTCGACTAAGAATATGGCGCTTAAGGCCTTAGATATAGGTAAATAAAACTTGATTAGTTGTTCTTCAACACTAGAGGAGATTTGCGGATGAAAGATATTAGTTTTAATAGTCAATTAAGAGCGGTTGTTTCTCTTCCAGATATTTCAAGAGCCGATACTGTTAAATTGGGTGGATATAATCCAGAAGCTTCAGAAGCAGCGACTACCTCTAGTAAAAGTTTTGGTGATTTTTTACAAGAGTATATCTCTGATATTAATAAAGAGCAGGCTAAAGCCGATGTAGCAGCGGTTAATCTGGCAACCGGTAAGAATAAAAATATTCATGAAGCCATGATTCAAATGGAAAAAGCTGCTTTAAGTTTTCAACTCTTAGTGCAAGTAAGAAACAAAGCTTTAGATGCTTATCAGGAAATGATGAGGATGCAAGTATAGTAACAAGGAGATAAAACTTTGCCAAGTTTTAGAGTTTTTATTGACCAGTTTTTGAGTAAGAACAAAGATTTTTATAACAATTTAACGGTTACTAGAAAAATAGTTCTGTTTTCATTATTAGGTATTATTCTGGTGTCAATGTTGAGTATGTTGTTATTGGAAAAACAGGAGCGTTACAAAACCATTTATGATGATTTGACTGATGAAGATATGTTGGCCATGGAAAATGTTTTACGGAAAAAAAATATAAAGGATTATAAATTTGTAGGTAATAGGTTACTGGCCCAAGACGGAAAGGATGTGGATGTAAGATTAGAATTGTCTCAAGAAGGATTACCTTCTGGGGGTGTGATCGGATGGGAGAAATTTGATCAAACCAACTTCGCGGTAACTGACTTTGAATTGGATATAAACAAGAGGCGGGCATTAGAGGGAGAGCTAAGTCGTACTATTACCCGCTTAAAACCGATAAAAAGTTCTCGAGTGCATATTGTATCACCTAAAAATCGTTTGTTTGAAGAGGATAAAAGAGAACCTTCTGCGGCCATTTATATAAAATTGAAAAGAGGGCAAACACTGTCCAAAAAACAAGTGCGCGGGATACAATATTTAGTGTCCAGAAGTGTTGAAGGCTTAAGTATTGGTAATATAACCATCGTAGATGGAGAGGGAAACATTTTAACTGAAGATGAGCAGGATCTGTCAGCAGGAAGTTTGTCTAAATCTAAGTCGGAGTATAAAAGAAGAATAGAAAAGGATTATGTAAGTAAGATTCGTACCTTGATCGGTAGAGTTGTCGGTATGGATAAAGTAATGGCTTCGGTAACCGCGGACATTGATTTTGGTCAAGTATCGTATACCAAAGAACAATATGATCCTGAACAGCAAGTATTGAGATCGTCTCAAGTTACAGATGACGCAATGAAAGGAGTCGGTCTAAATCCCACCGGTGTTCCGGGATCTAAAGCCAATCTACCTAATGAAGATGTCGAAGTGCAGGTAAATAAAAGTAGTTCTTCTCAAACACGATCTACTCAGACTGTTAATTATGAAATCGGGAAAATAATATCTCAAACGGTTGAAGAATCTGGAGCCATTAAAAGATTGTCTGTATCTGTACTTATAGATGGTAAATATATACCTGGAGCCACTCCCAAGGATCTTCCTACTTATGAAGCCAGAGGCAAAGAGGAAATGGCTAAGCTAGAAGCTCTTATCAGACAGTCTGTTGGTTTTGATGATAAACGTGGAGATCAAATAACCTTAGAAAATATGAGATTTAAGGAGGATGTTTTTGCCCTTGAAGAGAGACAAGTTGCTATTATGGAAGAGAAAAAAGTTTGGCGAGATATAGTAATGATTTCTTCAGTGGCTCTAAGTTTAATTATCTTCTTTATTTTTGTAGTAAAACCATATTTACGATGGTTAGTATATGATCCAGATAAGATTAAACCAGCTGATGCAGAGGTGGAAGAGTTTAAACCTGATTTTGAAAAGACACCGATGAAAAAGGTTGAAATAACCGAAGAAGTACCATTTGAAGAGTTGAGTATTCGAGATCAAATTATGTATCTGGCAAAACATGAGCCACAGAAAACAACGGAGGCTCTTAGAATGATGATGTCGCCTTCATCATCAGCTAAATAGGAAGGTATAGTATTAAAATATAGATACATAAGGGGGAGCAATGGCAGTTAAATATACTGGAGCACAGAAAGCTGCTATTTTGCTATTGGCTTTTGGAGAAGAAATATCGGCAGAAATCTTCCGTAATATGTCGGAATTTGAGATAAAGCGAATTGGTAGCGCCATGTCTCGATTGGGACGTGTGGATGACGTAGTAATCGATGAGATCATGCGTGAGTTTTGGCAAATATTAAACTCTGATCAAAAATATTATTTTGGTGGTAGTGACTACACCAAGAAAATACTTGCGCAAATGGGCGGAGATGCTGAAGGCATAATGGAAGACCTGGCTCTAGTAGCATCTGTAAATTTAGATTCTCTAGAGTTAATTGATCCTAAGACACTTGCTACCTTTATTAGAAATGAACATCCTCAAACTATTGCATTGATACTTGCTCATTTGGATTCTAAGAAATGTGGTGATACCTTAAAAATGCTACCAGAAAATGTTCATACAGAGGTTATCTTAAGAATTGCTAATCTGGAATCAGTATCTCCAGAAATTATAGAAGAAATTGATGAGATTTTACGTCATGAAGTACAACGCTTAGGTAGTGTATCTGTTCAGAAAAGAGGAGGTGTAGAACCCATAGTAGATATGCTCAATTTCTTAGATAAAAATACAGAAGAACAGATATTAGATAAGCTCGAAGAGAGAGATCCTGATTTGGCAGAACAGATCCGCAATCTTATGTTTACTTTTGATGATTTTGTCAAGATAGACGACAGAGGTATTCAAATGATCTTAAATGCCGCTAATAAAGAAAAACTTAAGTATGCTCTAAAAACTGCCTCAGAGGCAGTAAAAGAATTAATTTTCAATAATATGTCTGATAGGGCAAGACAAGAATTACAAGAGGATATAGAAACCATGGGCGCCGTCAAATTGTCCGAGGTAGAAATTGCTCAACAGGAATTGATAGCAATTGCCAGAAAATTGGACGAGGAGGGCAAAATTGTTATTGCTACTGGAGATGCTGCTTTTGTCTAATTATTAAATGAAAGGGATACATAAAGTCATGATGGTTATTAAGAAAAAGGATCAGCATAAATTTAAGGTAGACGAGTATTCTTTTTCAGAGATTAATTCTTTTGATGAAGTTCCTTTTGATAACCGATTTCGTAACTTATTAAGGAAAAATAAACATGGAGAAAAAGTCCTAAAAAAGTTGTCTAAAGACGCTTCTGAGTATTGTGAGAAATCATTTTCCTCTGAAGGAAAGCGAATTAAATTAGAGGACTTTACTGATGAAGTTAAAAATATAGAACAAGAGATTAAAAGGCGAAGAGAAGGATTTTATAATTTAGGAGATGATGACGATGAAAATGCTCAGGTATTAATGGAAGAAGAGGAGGCTGAGGAAGGGGGGGGAGAACGGGAAAAAACACAAGATGGTGAAAAGGGGGGTAGTAAAAAAGAGGACAAAACTCGCTCGATGGAGGATATGAAGTTTAATTATGATAGCACTGTGGAAAAAGTTGATGTGGGTAGTAAATTGTTTCATGAGGCCATGAAAAACTCTGGTTTGGAAGAAGAATCCGAAGAGAATGGAAAAAAAACAGGATATGAGGGCCAACCTGAGGATGTTGACCTTGATGGCCCGGATATTAAATCAGTTGATACCAGGTCTAAGGAGGACATTGATGATGTGAGGGAGGGGGAAAGCGCTGAAAAACCAAAAAAGGCACCAATAGAATCGGTTGATACTGATTTAAAGAAAACAAGTATTTTTGAGTCTGAATCTATTGAGCAAGGTTTTGTTGATATTGAAGATGAGAAGCAAAAAAAATATTTAGATGACAATGATATGGTTGAAATAGAGGCGGCCAAAAAAGAAGGTTTTAATCAAGGATGGTTGTCTGGTGAAGAAAAGGGTTTTATTAGTGTTCAAGCTAGGGTAAATGATTTGTTCACCAAAGTAGGAGAACTGTTGCAAGAGTTGGAAGAGGTTAAGCGTAAAGTATACTCTTCTTTAGAACAAAATTTTAAATTAATCATAGAAAAAACAGCTAAGAGGGTAATTCATAGAGAGATATCTTTGGATCAAGATATTTTGAAGCAGATTTTTTATGAGGTGATAGAAAAGACTGCCAAAAAAGATAGAATCAAGGTAAAGATTAACCCTGATGATTATGAGTATTTTCAAAATCTGGTTCCCAATTTAAAAGAAAAATTTCCTGATTTGGAACTAACGGAATTGATAAAGGATCCAGGGATCAATAAATCGAATTTTATAATTGAAACTGAAATGAATGTAATTGATTCAAGTGTTGATAGGCAAATAGATCACATGGTTGAACAATTAGATCTTTCTTTAACAGATAAGAAAGCCTCTTAACAAAAACTAATATTAATATTTATGAATATGAGAATATTTAATCCAGAAGCTTTTGACAAAAAAATACAAGAGGTTGAATCCTTTGCCATTCAGGGTAGAGTGTGCCAGATAATAGGTACCGTTATAGAAGGGTACTTACCAGGGGCAAGAATGGGAAACATTTGTGATGTTATATCCAAAGAGACAAATTCCAAATTAATGTCAGAGGTGGTAGGGTTTAGGGGAGATAAAGTTTTATTAGCGCCGTATGAGTCTCTGGTAGGGGTTAGCACCAATAGTAGTATTCGAATAAGGGGTGAAGGAGCTTTAATCAAAGTTGGCGATTCACTTTTAGGGAGAATTGTGGATGGGATGGGCAATATTTTAGATGGTAAGGGTGAGCCAGAAAAACTGGAGAATTTCCCTTTATATAATGATCCACCTAGTCCGGTTGATAGAAAGCAAATTAAAAATTCTATAGACTTAGGAATTCGAGCTATTAATGGTCTTTTTACTTGTGGAAAGGGTCAGCGAGTAGCTCTAATGGCAGGCAGTGGAGTAGGAAAATCTGTTCTACTTGGTATGGTGGCTAGAAATGTGAAAGCAGATATTAATGTTATTGGCCTTATTGGAGAACGAGGACGAGAAGTTAGGGAGTTTATTGAAAAAGATCTTGGCCCGGAAGGATTGGCCAAGAGTGTCTTGGTGGTAGTGTCTTCTGAAAAATCCCCTCTTTTACGAATAAGGGGAGCTAATCTGGCGACTGCCATTGCTGAATATTTTCGCGATAGGGGAAAGAATGTTTTGTTAATGATGGATTCTATAACTCGATTTGCTCATGCACAGCGAGAAATTGGTTTAGCAATAGGAGAACCTCCAACCTCAAAAGGTTATACACCGTCTGTTTTTTCTTCTATTCCCAAGTTATTAGAAAGGGTAGGTACATGTAAAGGAAAGGGGGCTATTACAGGAATATATACCGTATTGGTTGATCAGGATGATTTAACAGATCCAGTAGCGGATACGGTAAGAGGTACGTTGGATGGCCATATTGTACTAAGTAGAGAACTTGCTCAGCAGGGTGTTTATCCCGCAATTGATATAGAGGCCAGTCTATCTCGATTAATGATTGATGTTATCGATAAAGAACATTGGAATCTTTCAATGAAAGCCAAACATTTCTATTCTGTATATGAAAGATCTAAGATGATGATCGAAATTGGCGCCTATCAAAGAGGTAGTGATCAGGATATTGATGAATCAATATCGAAAAGGTCGGGTCTGCTATCATTTTTACGCCAGGATATTAATGAAAAATGTTCTATAGAGGAAAGCGTTAAGCAGATTGGTGATTTAATTAATAATAATCAAGAAACACAATAATAAATGTTTAAATTTGCTTTAGAACCTATACGCAAATATAAAGAAGAAAGGGTAAATATCCTTTTAAAAGAGTTGGAGGCTTTGTATCGAAAAGTTAGAGAAGAAACTGAGGTATTATTTAATTTACGCGATAAGTATGTTGAAAGGAAAAATCAGTTGATGCAAGCTTTAGTTGATGGATTTTATGAAAAAGAGAAAATTTATAATGTCTATCTTGATAGTTTGAAAAAAGATATTATGGATCAGTTAGTGCTAATTAATGCTGCCAAAAATGATGTTGCTTTAAAAGAACATTTAATTGTTAAGGCTAAGCAAGAGCAAAAACTGATGGATGAGTTACGAGACAAAGAATATAAAAAATATTTATTAGAAGAAAGAAAAATTGAAAATAAGCAGATGGATGACTTTTCTACTTTTAAAGGAGGGTTCCATAAAAATGTCGGTTAGATGGTTTTTCTTAATTGCTTTTTTGTTTTTGTTGCCGGTCTATTTAAAAAGAACATCATGGGATTTAAACTCTCTATTTGCCAAAAATAGTGAAAAAAAGAGCGGGTCCGCTGGGAAAAAAAGTATAAATGAGAAAGAAGAAGCTTCTAAGGAGGTTGAAGAATACGACCAAGATAAAAATAGAGCCTTAGATGTAGAAATGAGCAAACAAAAAGAGAGTGCCAGAAAAAAATATATTCCACAAGTAAGCAAACCTGGGAAAGATATCAAGTCTAAAGAGAAGGATACCCCTTCGGTGTCGGAACTGAAGAAAAAACAAATGGAGCTGGTTGAGAAAGAAAGGCAATTATTAGAACGTGAGAATGATATCAAAAAGATGGAAAAAGAAATTATTGCCAAAATAAATAAGTTAGAAAAGATTTATAGAGAATATAAAAAATCAATTGAACAAGAGAAGAAAATCAAAAAGAAAAGACTAGAAAAATTGGTTCTTATGTATAGTAAAATGGATGTAAAAAGAGCGGGCCCTGCTTTTGAAAGAATGGACAAGGGTCTAGCGGTTCAATTATTACTTCATTTAAAAGAAAAATTTGTTTCTAAGCTTTTTGAAAAAATGAACACAGATAAAGTAGTTGAGTATTCCGAGGCTTTAGCCAAGCTAAAAAAGAAAAAAGGACTCAAGGCGATTTCAAATATTAAATAAATATGAGTAATGAGTATTTTTTTCCTGGTTAAGCGGAAAAAAATTCCATTCTTTAAGTCTTTTAAAAGAAAACCTATTTTTCATCTTATCTTCTGTTCGGCTCTGTTTTTTGGAACTTTAGAAAAAAAAATTGAAAGACAAATTGGGAAAAAATTTTGGTATAGATGTTGCATCTAATTTATCCCGTGAGTTTAATTTTCAAATAAATTTTATATGGATTCATTATGGCGCAAAGTAATTTATTACTACCTTCTTCAACTAAAGGAAATATTGTTGATAATACTAAAGACATGTCAAATGTAAAAAAAACGGGGAAAAAGGTAGATAAAAACTCTTCATTTGAAAAGGTTTTGGCCAGAACAAATAAAAAAAAACCACCTACGTTAGAAGATAAAAAAATTAATATGGGGTGGAAAAAAAAAGTATTAAAAAAGGAAAACAATTTAGAAGAAAAAAAACAACTTTTAATTCAAGACTCCCCTCTTCTGTCTATTTTAACAGGAGCTTTTAGTTTTGATACAGAAACCATGAATAAAACCAAACAACCAATGATCACAAGTAATAAAAGTGACTTCAAACATAGCATTGTAGAAGTCATTACTAGAAATTCGTTGATCAAATCTATAATGGATAAAGGGGTTAATCAGGTTTTAAGTGAAGAAAAACTCCCAGCAGATATTTTAAAGGAGATAGGGTTTGACAAATATCAAGAAACAGAAATAATTGATGCTTTTGGTATTGCTCCAAATCAATCTATTACAATGAAACAGCTCTTGGATCAAATGGGTTTTGATCACGAGCTTATTCAAAGTGAGCTAAGAATTTTGAAAGACAGTGTTAAAATGGGCGATCTTTCGGATTATCTGGTTAGGGCAGAAAAAATACAACAAAAAAAGTCTTCTACGATAGTAGCTCCCAATCTGTCTCAAAAAGGAACTGAAAATATTAAGCAAAATGAAAAAAATCATCAAAGTGATTTACTTCGGGGAACTAAATCTATGCAGGATCCCTTGATTAAAGGTTCTTATCAGAAAGAGGGAAGTTCTAATAAAAAGGGTAGTTTAGGTAATGAATATCTAATTAGTGATCTTTCAGATATTCGGCATCAAGATGGAGGTCATTCTCTACAATCTTTAAATCAAGAACAACATGATAGAACTTCATTTATTAAATTAACAAAGGGCCATTCTCTCAAAGTTTCTTCTAATGAACAGATGAAAGCACCAACTGATATCTTTACTAAAAACTCAACCGATATTATGCAGGTGGCCTCTCTGGTTAAAAAACAAGACGGTCATTCTTTGATAGATAAACCGCTCAATAATGTAAGAAGCAATAATACTGATTCATCTTTATTTCTAACACCAACCGCAAATGAATCAAAAGCAGGCTCGGTGGCTAATCAGACTAAAACTAGTGAAAAAATGGTGAGCGTAAATGGTTTGTCTACCAATAAAGAGGTTACGCCAGAACAAATAGCAGCTAAATGGGCTAAGTCCGATAAGAATGATTTTAGAGCTACAGTTGTTGATAAAGAAAACACCGGTAAAGTTATCCATGAACCTAGCCAGTTGAGTGATATTAATATGGGAGCTGAAACCGCTAATTTCCCTAGTAACAAGACAGAAAGCGCGGTTTTCCAACAAGATGAGGTGTTGTTGAAAGGTGACAGGGCTGAGAATATCAAGGCTATGGTTGATAAGATAGTTGAGAAAGCTGAATATAATATTAAATCAGGTGGTGGAGCAGCTAAAATACAATTAAAACCAGATCACCTAGGCAAAGTAATTTTTAATGTGGATGTTGATGGTAAGGAAGTTTCTTTGGCCGTTGTTACTGAGTCCAAAGAAGTGCAGAAAATGCTAGAAGAAGGTATGGGAAGACTGAAGGAATCTTTGCATAATCAAAATCTTCAATTTAAAAGTATAAATGTAAAAATTGAAAACGAGTCTACAGCAGATAACTTTGAAAGGGCCAATCAAGGTTTTGACAGGAACCAGGAAAAAGAAGCGCGTTCTTTTATTTATGATGAGACTGATGATTCCGTTGAAAAAAATAATCAGCGGGTACTGACAGATAGAACTAGCAGTGTACGACCAGAACAACATTATCGGTCTGTTATTTCTAGAGATCGGGTGAGTGTTCGTGCTTAAATATTTATCAATACTACTAAGGAGATTAAATTGAATATACAATCCACTTCACAAGTTTTAACTTCTGATAAGATTAAGTCAAATGCCTTAGAAAGTGTAAAAAACTTTAAAACTACACCAAAAACATCGGGTAACTATACCAATCAGAAATCAGATCCTATTGATTTTGAACAGTTGGTTCATCGATCTTCCATTGAAGCTAAGCGCCAGAGAGCAATCAAGGAACAGACAGCAACTGGAAAGGAGTTGTTTGAAGTAATGGAACAAAAGAAAGTACTTAATTCGGGAAAGAATCATAAAACCCAACTAGATAAAGACGATTTTATGAAATTATTTATTACTCAATTGCAGGTACAAGATCCCACCAAACCAATAGAAAATGTGGAATTAGCTCAACAAATGGCCCAGTTTACAAGCTTGGAACAATTAATGGAGTTAGGTAAAGGAATTAATAATTTAATTCAATCCAACGATAAGGGTAATTTCAATAGTCTAGTAAATTTTATTGGCAAATCTGTTGAGACGGACGGGGGACGGTTTCAATTTGATGGAAAAACAAAAGGAAGGGGTCAATTTGAGATAGATAGACCCATTACAAGGGGCAAGGTAGTTGTTAGGGATAGTCATGGACAAAAAACTGGTGAGCTATCGTTAGAAAAACAAAAAGAGGGTTTAAATACATTTACTTGGGATGGCAGAAAATTGGACGGAACTAAAGCTAGTAAGGGTGTGTATTTTTATGAAGTCGAGGGGGTGGATATTAATTCTAGGCCCGTACCAGTAAAAATTGCTACAGTCAATCGAGTTACCGGTGTACGTATGCAGGGAGATGTACCAGTTCTTATTACTGACCTTGGTATGGTGGATGTAGATGCGGTAAGAGCTATTAATAGTACTTTCAATAAATCAAAAGAGAATAATCTTGAATAAATATTAACTTAAAATAGGGAGTAATTATGGCCATATCGCAAGCATTATATAGTGGCGTAACTGGATTAAACGCCAATGCTGACAGTATGGGAATTGTTGCTAATAATATAGCAAATTCCAATACTAGAGGTTTTAAGTATGATCGGGCTGAATTCGAGGATATGTTATCGATGGATATGGGTGGAGGTGCTCAGATTGGTCGAGGTACGCGTTTAAGAAATACTTCTACTATCTTCTCTCAGGGAGGAGTGACTGGGACGTCAGGATTAACAGATCTCGCTGTTCAGGGAGACGGGTTTTTTGTTGTAAAAAGTAAGGCCTCTTCTTCAACAGGAGGGCTTTTATATACAAGGCAAGGAACCTTTCAGTTTGATAAAGACGGTTATATGGTAGACAGTAATAATGGCCGCGTCCAAGGTTATATGGCATCTCCTTCAGGGCGCTTGATTCCTAAATTGACCGATGTTAGGGTAATAAAGACCAATTTGCCACCCAATAAAACCAAACAAGTGAAAATGATAGTTAATTTGGATTTACGGTCTGACTCGTTTGAAGAATTCAATTCTAATAGACCACAAAACACAAGTAGTTTTTCCACTTCAGTTACTGTTTTTGATTCGGCCGGCACACCTCATGAGACTAATGTATATTTTTCTAAAAAACCGGGAACCGAAAATATATGGTCTTGGTATGCTGGAGTTGAAGGTCAGGAAATAGAAGGTGGAGAAAAAGGTGTTTTTTCGGTGATTGCTTCTGGAAGGATATTTTTTGATCAGGAAGGAAAGCTTTTGAACGAGGAGCATGATGATATTATGGCTAATTTTTCGGGGGGAGTTGAACAAGAACAAAAAATAGTCTTTGATTTTGGAACAAATATTTTAGAAGAAGGTGGTGATGGTCTTGGGGAAACATCTTCCGCTAGTACTCCATCTACAGTGGTTACTCATAGTCAAGATGGTTATGAGACAGGAAACTTAAAGACCATGAAGATTGATCTAGATGGCGTTATGAGAGGTGTGTTTTCTAACGGAATTGAGCGCCAATTATGTAGTTTGTCTCTGGCGTCATTTAACAACATAAATGGGTTGAAAAAGGCTGGAATGGCTTCTTTTTACGCGACAGTAGAGTCTGGATCTCCCAGTGTTGGTTTAGCTCAATCTGGAAATCGGGGAAGTGTTTTCTCATCTTCCTTAGAAGAGTCAAATGTAGATTTGGCCAATGAGTTTGTTAAAATGATTATGTCTCAAAGGGGGTTTCAGGCCAATTCTCGTTGTATTACAACCACTGACAGTATGATTGAGGAGGTTGTCAACTTAAAGCGGTAACACTGAGCTTGGGTAATGTTTTAAGTTTTTCATGACGCCAAATCAATTTCTATTTTCTTAAAATCGACGATTGGCTTTTTCTGTTTTCTTTTGCCGACCTTTATTTCGTCGTATTTAACAATTTCAAATTCTTCAAAGAACTTCAATATTCTAACGATGCCACTTCGATCAACGTTTAATATTTTTGCTAGCTCATTAATTGATATAGGAGCGTCTTTTATAATTACTTGAAGAACGTGGATATTTGCCATAAATCGATTAAAGTCTTTGCGCTCAGAAAATGAAATTCTATAAACAGTAGAACCTCGTTTTCCTTTATCAAGAACATCTTTAAGCTCTTTTTTAGCTGATTTAAAAAAGGAACTATTTGATTCCAGGGCCACGATTAATTTTTTCATAATATATCCCTTGTTAAAATTTTATATTAAAGTGCTCTGTTATTCTCGTTTTAAAATCTTCTATAAGATTATCAATATTGCTGAAAATATAGCCGTACTCCTTGTCATCAATATGGAAATGATGGCCTTTGGGATGATGATTATCAAAAAGTACTTTTTTGCCAGTTTTTTTATTAACACATACTAATGAATATTTAACATCATTGGGATATTTGAGATCTTTAAGTTCGTAAATTCTTATTTCGACTACAATCGAGTGAGTAAGATTCCTTTTGAGTAACCCATTGAAATAAATAATAAATATGGAAAAATTAATGGGTTTTTGTAAATTGGCCGATAAAAACTTAAGTAATCACCCGTTATAGGGGATGGGGTATGCGTATATTACAATTAATAAGTTTATTATTTATATTATCTGGTCTTTTGGTAGTGTCGGGATGTAGACTTGGGACATCACAAGTAAAATTCTTAGATTCGAGTGCTAGAAGTCTATCAGATAAACCATCAGCTAGAAAAGGCTTGCTTTTCTTAAACTGGGTGGTTTCAAGAGAACCCCTTGTTGAGGCGGAGAAAAAAGCATTACAGGCATATCTTGATGGCTTGGCTCTTTTTTGTGGTACTAATGAAAATGATACAACAAAATTAAGCAGTGAAAATTGCATAAGGTACTTGAGGACTTGGGATGTTAGTTGTGGTGAGGATCAAATAACCGGTGATTTCGGTTTGGTATGCCGGCATTATTTATGGGCCAAAGAGAAAGCAGAAGGTCATATTACTTCTGGAACCGTGGGAGAGCATCCAGAAGCTTTTATGGCACAAATAGAAGATCGAGATTTAATAGCTTTCGTAGATCAGTGGGCTATTGAGTCAACCGATCAAGCCTCAGTTAACGATAGTAATACACTTGCTGTGGATTCAGATTCAAATGTTTCTGAAAGTACTATTGGTGGTGATGAAGGTCGTAATGAGAGTGATTCAGATGAATCAGAAGAACCAGCAGACGATTCAACAGATCAGTCGTCATCCGGTGACCTATATGGCAATGATCCTTTTGAGCTCTATCCATCTTGGGGTGAGGCCATTGAGAGTGATAGTGGGCCGACTGTTAGTGCCTTAGTGAATTCCAATCAAATTAGGACATTAGCCGAAGCTAATTTGGTTTCGACCAATGTTCCAGCTACTTCTGATGTTTCAGCTACTTCTGGTATTCCAACTGCTTCTGGTACTTCAACTGCTTCTGGTACTTCAACTGCTTCTGGTACTTCAACTGCTTCTGGAGAATTGGATTTGGAAGATTATTATACCGCTTTTTCTCAAATATCCTATTTTTTAACTGATAAATATATCATTCATCGAAAATTGTCCAAAGAAGTTAAAGATATATTTGATAACATGTCAGATGAGTTAGCTCCAAAGGTACAAGGTGAAAACTATGAAGGCAAAAAACTTAGGGGAGTATTTAAAGAAGGTGTTGGATTTACGGAACTGGGAATTAAATCAATACTTAGTGGGATCTTTAGTGAAAATGATCCATCTGGTTGGACTTTAAGAGAGATGCCTAATTTTCAATCAATGGCAATACTACTAGATAGCAGACAGCAAACAACCAGGCCTTCATTTGGACCGGTTGCCTTAATTCCAATGATAACCAACTTACCTCAACCGTATGTATTAGGTTATATTGCCAAATATGTTTCACATGATAGTCAAAATGCTTTAGTGGATAATGTTATAATATACCATCAAGATAATTTAGACGCTAAGGCCTTAATTCCAATTGCCCCAGATACAGGGGGTTATGATTCCAGGCAGATTCCTGGAAGTAATCAAGCCAAAGGCTCTCTTTTTGCAAAACTAGACAGTACTACCGATGGTGCCATTATGGGATTGGGGTTTAATTTGATGGAAAACGAACAACACCTTTTGGTGTTTGCGGATTATGCTTTAGAAGTAGTGCTTACCTCATTAGAAGCGGCAGAAAAAAGTGCGATAGCCCAGGAAATAGCTAGGTATCAATGCAACCTTTGGAAAAGGTTAAATATTCCTTCGGTTTGTGGGGTTAGTCGTATTCAGAAAAAATATTGCCCTGATATTAATTTACCTAGTGCAAGTAGTAATTTCTCCTTTCAGTGTGTAGCCCTGACTCCATGTGTTAAACAACCTGGATGGGATTCAGAGACTGTACAAAAGTGTAAAGCTAATACTATTGGTTCAAAAGCTCAGAGACAGATAAAGACTTATGATAGTCAGTATAATACAGGATCAATTGGTGCTGGAACAGGAGCAGGTACTAAGGCAGGCACAGGTACTAAGGCAGGTGCAGGTACTAAAGCAGGTGCAGGTACTAAAGCAGGTGCAGGTACTAAAGCAGGTGCAGGTACTTCTTCAGCTTCAAGCTCGACTTCAGCAAATGGAGGAATCTCAACAGGAAGTAAGGCTCCTAAACGAAATCCTAAGTTAGTCCAAGATAGGTCAAGAGATATGGTCGCTGGAACTAAGGGGGGCAAGAAGGGGAATCCTTTAGGTGTTCCGGCAGGAAGTTCCGTAGAAGCAATGCAAAGTAGAATTAAAAAACAAGGTCGTCAAGCAAAAAGCCTACGTGATAGTAATAAACCTTTCCGTAAGAAAGTAACCGCAAAGCCACCAACCAGCGCTAATCGCAAAGCTCCAGATAGTGGAAGTTGCTCAATTCAGGAGAGTAATTCTGCTGATAAAGGATCGTTGTTAATGATGATACTATTGTTGAGTATACCATTTATAGTTAGAGCTAGGCGGGAAAATTTATACTAAAACAATTGCTTGTTTCTACTTGAGTTTTCCTTTAATTATTCCATTTAGAAGTCCATAGAAAAAACTTATCCCGTACGTCAGATCACAAAAGAAACCTACCAACGGAAAGAATAAGGCATAACCCGATAGCCCGTATTGAATAGTATAGAACACATAAAAGCAGAACCTGAACCCTAATAAAGCCACTAAAATGGTTAATAATAGGTTTTTGACATAAATTCCTAAAAAGATAATCAATAATACTAAGATCAATGCACTAAAACCAATCTGATAGCTACGATGAAAGGCCCTTAATTTACGATTGGGTGTCAAGTTTTGAACAGTGTTTTGTTTGTGGGTTAAAATAATAAAAGCTTGGGATTTGGCTAAAACCGCTTGTTTATAAAAAAGTTTCAAAAATGAGTCTTGATTACCACCATAGTTTAGGCCAAAAGACATATCGTTATGTTGAACAACTGTCAAATTTTTATCACGAAGCTTGGATGAAATATCTTGATCTTCTCCTGAATGAGATACTTCTTGCAATTCAGGGAAATTACCAATGCTTTGCAAAGTTTCACGACGTATTAAATCGGCTTTAAATTCAGCAAAGGTGACTGGCTCAACTTTAGGTTCTTTTACAGGAAGAATATCCATAAAATTTAAAACAGTATATAATTTCTCAGCTAGGGATAATTTGGAGATGGAAGGAATAGTAGGTTTTCCGGTAACGGCTCCTATTTTTAAGTCTTCGAGAACTTTAGTTCCTTTAGACAGATAGTCAGGATCTATCAAATAACAGTCGTGATGGAGAAAACAAAAGAACTCTCCGTCTGTTTTTGATACCCCAAGGTTATAAGTCTTAGATATCCCAAGGTTAGTAGTGTTTTGAATAAAAGTAATTTTTTCAATAAAAGATGAGTCTTGAATAACCTGAACGGATCGATCATTAGAAGAATCGTCGATAACTGTAACATCAAAATTATCATAATTTTGAGAGAAGACCGACTCTAATGTCTTTAGTATAGTATGCTCTCCATTATATACTGGTATAATTACATTAATCTTAGGTAAAACAGTGGAGTTATCTTCAGCATTCTTGTTATTGTTGAGTTCCATGGAAAAATTTCTCCTTTTTGCAAAATAGAAAAATTGTTTATAGGCCATTTTTAATAATGCTTTTATTAATACTACTGTAAATATGATAAAAAAGCCAGATCTTCCTGAAGTCCAAGTGATAGCGATTTAGATTTTTGAGCTTTTGTAAGAGATATTAAAAACCGTCATTTATTAAAGACTTAAAAACCTTGTATTATTGTAGGTTTTATTTTTCTGATTTTTTCATTATACTAAATAAAACAGCTTCAAATTACTATTACGAAAAACGTAACTTTAGCAAATTTTTACTTTACAGGAGGATAAAGGATCTATGAAAAAGAATTCATTTTTATTTATTTCGATTTTAATAGCAATCGCTTATATCATTAGTTGTTCTGACGCAGATGAAGCAGAAGATATTCGAATGTATGATGGTAGAAATTTGTTTGACCAGGGAGAATTTGACGAAGCAGCAAAATTGTTTAATGATGTGTATGAACAAAACCCTAACAACCTTTTGGCCAAGTTGAACTTAGCTAATACTCAAAGTGCTCAAGGTGGAAATGATATCTTTGAATTATTGGAGAAATTAGTGGATGTTTTTTCCGGTATGGATGAGTCCAGTGGGGAAGGGTCATCAAATCCTTTAATTCAATTATCAACCGTTGTAAAGGGGTCGGTCAATGTTTCTAGTGAGACTATTAGTAAAATTGAAAATGGTGAAATTGATTCCCTGGCAGTCTTCATAAAGGATAATGAGAAAGAAGTATTGGCTCTAATTAATTTGGGAATGTCCGAAAATTTATTAAATGAATTTAATAATGTTAATTATGCTAAAGTACGAGTTAATATTATTAAAGGAGTTAATTACCTAATTCGTGCCCTGATTTTCTTTGCTGTGTTTTTTGACAAGGATAGTAATGGGGAGATAGATGCCATGGAAGCGATGGCTAAAATGGAAAAATTGAAAAAAGAGGATAATAAGAGTCTTAATAACGAACAGAGAATTAGTGAAGTAGCTACAACCATTGATAATTTGGCAAAATTATTAAATACCTTTTTAATTGATTGGATCTTGGATCAATTTACCAAGGATTTACAAAGTAGTGTAGATTCCTTTAAAACAGCCGGAGTTCCAGATAAGGTAATTGATCCTATTAGTGAAATTATAGAAGACATTAATTCGAAAAGATCCCAAGTATCAGGAACCTTGGGTGAAGGTGGCGGGGGTTTTGTAAAGGATCAATTACATTCGATGATGGAGAGCAAAGTAAAGGATCTTTATGGAAAAAATGTTCCAGATCAGGTTTCCGAGGCTCTCGATAACTTAGATGAAACAGCGGTGACTAAAGCTGCCAAAGAAGCGGCAGAAAATGTTAACTCTAATAACGCACCTCTAATATTTACTTTATCCCCAGACTATAATCCAACTCTAACCATGATAGAAGTCAGAAGTTTGTTGCGACCACAGGTTCGCTAATTAGATTGCGCTGAACAAGCCAATTTCTGCGTAATCTAATTATTCAATTCTTTTTTTAGTTTTGCTATGAAATTCATGGCTTCTAGAGGTGTTTTTTTATTCAGAGGATAATTAGCAATCTTTTTTGCAATTGTGAGCATGTGTTCATTTTGATTCGACGTTTTAGTTTGATTCTCACTGTTGGTTGGTTCAGAAAATAAACTGGTTTGTTCGGTAATTGATTTGTTGAGTTGTTTATCTGTTGACCCAATAAAGGGTTTTGAGATTGGTATAGATGGGGATTGATTGATAGTATCATTCTGGTTAATACCCAATGAGTTTTGTTTTTCTAGGTCAGTTAAAACCTTGAAAGCCCTTTGAATAACTGAGTCAGGAATTCCCGCTAGCTTGGCTACTTGAATACCATAACTTTTTTTAACCGCTCCTTTAGTTAATTTTCTTAAGAATTTTATTTTTCCTTGTTTTTCCTCGACCAAGACTTGATAGTTATGAGTCGTAGTTAATTGTTTAGTCAAAGATGTTAATTCGTGATAATGGGTGGCAAATAATGTTTTTGCCCGGATATTATTGTGCAAGTTCTCTAAAACGGCCCATGCAATAGATACACCATCAAAGGTACTAGTACCTCGCCCGATTTCATCTAATAGAATAAGACTATCTTGGGTAGCGGATTTTAATATATTAGCGGTTTCCAACATTTCTACCATGAACGTAGAATGTCCCTGTGTTAGGTTATCGGACGCTCCAACTCGTGTGAATATTTTATCTACAACACATAAATCAGCATTCTTTGCTGGGACGAAACTTCCGATTTGAGATAAAAGAGAGATCAAAGCTACTTGTCGCATAATAGTAGATTTACCAGCCATATTAGGCCCGGTGATAAGTAATATCCGTTCTTTCTGTTGGTCTATATAGACATCATTGGGAACAAATGTTTCATCTTGAGAGTCTTTTAAAATTTGCTCAATTACTGGATGCCTGCCTTCTATTATCTCTATATTTCCTTTTTGATTCATTTCGGGCTTAACGTAACCCCATTTGGCGGCGATAGATGCAAAGTTATGGTAAACATCAATAGTTGCTAATATGGAAGAGTTTTCTATTAATTGATCTGAATAATTTTGTAGGCTACTTATTACTTTTTGGAAGAGTTCGGTTTCCAGATTTTGTATTTTATCCTCGGCCGATAATACCTGCTCCTCAATTTCTTTTAATTCTGGGGTAAAAAACCTTTCAGCATTAGTAAGAGTTTGCTTACGAATATAATGGCTGGGAGCTAAATGAGATTTGTTTTTGCTTACTTCAATATAGTATCCAAAAACATTATTAAATCTAATCTTGAGGGTGGGAATACCTGTATTTTCTCTCTCCTTTTGTTCCAATCGGGCGATGATTTCTTTAGCGTCCTTTTTTAATTTTCGTAATTTATCTAATTCTGGGTGGTAATTTTCTCTAATATATTCCCCATGATTAAAACCAATCATGGGGTCATCAACTATAGCCTTTTCTAACAATTCTTTAGCGGGATTCAAGGGAGTAAGTTGGTTTAGTATTTGGCTAAGTGATGGATGAGATAAATTATTTAACAATTGTTTTATCTCTGGAATAAGAAGTAGTGAGTCTTTTAATCGAATAAGGTCACGTGGGTTAGCTGTTTTTAAAGATATTTTGGCGTTGAGTCTCTCTAAATCAGCTATTTGTTTTAGGAGCTTGAGTAGTTCATTCTGAATAGGCGGGAAAGAGTAAAACTCATTGACTACTTCATGTCTTTCTTGGATTAACTTAGCTGATTTCAAAGGATATAAGATCCATTGTTTTAATAACCTTCCTCCCATTGGAGTTGAGGTTTGATCCAGTATTGATAGTAAAGATCCCCTTTTTTCCATTGTTGAGTTATTATGAATAATCTCTAGATTTCTTCGAGAAGCTTCATCCATCTCAAGGTAGTTAGAAACTCTATGTTCATTTATTTCTTTTAGGTGATTTAATACACTTTTTTGGTTAGAGATTAAATAGTGTAGAGTAAAGCCGATTAGTAAACAAACATTTGAATCGTATTTAAGGATTTTTTCACCAAATTGAACTTTTATTAACTTGGTTTTTTCTTCTAAGGATAAAGTATCAAAACTCTTGTTTTGAGAAAATAAGATATGTTTTAGATTAGAGTCCTTTTCTAAACCATCTACTATGTTACTGGGCACATTCTCCATAGGAACGACTTCCTTAGGAGATATTCGACAAATTTCATCAATTAATTCTTTCGAGTTATTCACCCAACATAAGTTGAGTTGACTGGTAGTGATATCTACATAACTAAGAATAAATTGATCAGATTCATCTATGCCAATTGTTAAAAGGAAATTGTTGTCATTTCCTTCTAGAAATTCTGGGTCAGAAATAATTCCAGGAGTAATTACATTAGTTACTTCTCTTTTAACTAATCCCTTTGATTGGCTGGGATCCTCTGTTTGCTCGCAAATTGCCACCTTAAGGCCGTGTTTAACTAATTTTTTTAAATATTGTTCTGCTGAGTGGTATGGTATTCCGCATAAAGGAGTTGGATTTTGAGAGTTTTTATTACGAGTAGTGAGGGTAATTCCCAAGATTTCAGATGCTTTTTTAGCATCGTCATTGAACATCTCGTAGAAATCACCTAAACGAAAAAATAGAATGGTATCAGTATAATGAGATTTAATCTCATTATACTGTTGCATCATGGGAGTGCTGGTGGCCAAGGACTATGCTCCACAATATTTATTTTTTTTCGGCTATCTTCTTTAGCTCTAGATTTTATTAGCGAGACATCTAATTTTAATTCTGCTATTTTCTTGCGCAGGGTGTTGCGGTTAATTCCGAGGATTTCAGCTGCTTGAGTTTGGTTTCCTTTGGTTTTAATCAGTGTGTTTTGGATTATACTTTTTTCAACGATAGAGACAACTAGGGGAAAAAGCCCCAAGGAGACACCTTCTGGGATTTTGTCAAGAAAGGAGAATAGTTTTAATTCAAAAATTTGGTTTAAGCTAAGATTTTCAATTAATTTTTTACAGCACGGATTAGTAATAAGATCCTTTAGGTTGTCCGTATCAAGATTATTACTGAGTGGATTCAAAATAAGCTCCTAGCCCATAGACGATCTTACAGAACCAATTACCAATAATAATAAGGAAAATCAGTTAATGGTAAAATCAGATATCAAAGCGTCAAATCCTTGTCAAGGTAAAGTTGGAGGTGTTTATGCACATCTCCCTTTTTGTTATAGAAAATGTTTATATTGTGATTTTTATGTGATTAAGGACAAGGACCATGATGACTACTTGATTAATCAATATATGAAAGCATTAAACATAGAGTTAGATACAGTAATAAAAAATTATGGAGTCGAATTTTCGCCCACAACGATTTATTTAGGAGGTGGATCCCCATCAATTTTGGATGCTTGCCAAATTAAAAATTTCATAAAGGCTATTAATCAAAGAATGAAGGTAAGTAAAAATTGTGAGATTACTATAGAATGTAATCCAGCCGATCTAACATATGAAAAGGCAGTTGAATACAAGGCGATGGGGATAAATAGAATAAGTATGGGAGTACAAAGTGGAAACCAAAAGATGTTAAAAATTTTAGGAAGAAAACAAAGTCAAGTTCAGGTAATGAATGCGTTGAAGATTCTAGAAAACATTAGCCTGGAAAATATTAGTCTGGACTTTATTTATGGAATTCCGGGTCAGGAAGAAAGTGATATAAAAGAAGATATTCTATTAATCCGGAGCTTTCCTATTAAACATGTCTCATTTTATAGTCTGACGTATGGCAAAAGTGGCGGTTTATGTAATCGAGTGAAAAAAGGCTCAATTAAACCTATGAAAGAAGATGATGAGCGAAGACTCTATCATTATTTGTATGAACAATTGACGAGCTTGGGATACGAGCAGTATGAAATTTCCAACTATGCTTTTAAGGGATTTGAATCAAAACATAACTCACATTATTGGCACTATAATGACTATCTTGGATTGGGAGCCAGTGCCTCCAGTTTTCTAACCACAAAAAATAATAAAGTGGGATCAAGATATCGGACCGTTCCTAATGTTAATAAATATATAAGGTGGGGAGAATCTTGTTTTGATGGAGATAGAGAAAATCTTTTTAAAGATATTCATCAATTTGATAAAAGGGATCTAAAAGAAGCTGTTTTGGAGTTTGTTTTTACAGCTTTGCGTACTAGAAAAGGGCTTGATTTAATTAAAATAAATACCTTTTTTGAAATCGATTTTTTAGCTAACCAGAAATTTGAAGACTGGGTTATTAAGGGATATTTATCTTTTGAAAATCAAAGAATTATGATTGCCCATAAAGGTAGCTATATTTCAGATCACTTGTCTTTAGTAGTGTTTGATTGTTTTAATTTACGATAAATCCATAATCTTGACAATTGATCCAGAATGAATACATTAACACATGTGGCTTATTCGATGACTTTATAAATGGTGAATATATGGAAAATAATAAATCAAATGTTGATGAAAAAACAAAAACGAGTGAAATAGGGAGTTCTAAAACTTCAGATGAACAATCTAAGAAAGATAAAAAAATAGAAGAATCTGGAGAGAAAGTAAACTTGGAAGAAGGGCAAAAGGATTTATCAAAAGAACCATCGGAAGATCTATCAGAGGTAGATATATTAAAAAAACAAATTGAGGATATGGAGAAACAGATAGACTCACATCAGAAAGAGCGTGATGATATACATGAAAAATATTATCTGGCGATGGCAGATATTGATAACCAACGAAAAAGAATGAGAAAAGAAAAAGAAGATTGGCGCAAATATAGTCATGAAAGCTTAATAAAAGATCTTTTAGTTGTGGCAGATAATTTTAGTATGGCCTTGAACCAAAGTGTTAAAGATGATTCCCCTGAATATGAGTCATTTAGAGAGGGCGTGGAGATGAATTTTAAAATTATTACTGATGTATTTAAAAAGCACGGTGTTACAGAAATTAATGCTTTACATACAAAATTTGATCCTAGGTATCATGCGGCAATTAGTCAAATCGATACAGATGAATATGAAGATCAAACGGTAATGGAGGTTCTACAAAAAGGATTTATGATTCATGAGAGACTGTTAAGACCAAGTATGGTGAAAGTTGCTTCCAATACAGGTACTGATGAGGTTGAGGTTGAGAAAAAAGAGGATCAGGAGACTCAAAAGGAACAAAGCTCCAAAAAAAAATCAAGCTCAGAGAAAGATTAAAATAAAGAAAGTGCAGATTGATGCCCAACAACCTATATGAGAAATTAGGTTTAACCAGTGAAGCTAGTAATGAACTGATTCGTAAAACCTATTTGCAATTGGCCCGTAAATATCATCCTGACCACAACCTTGCAGATGAAACTACTGAGATTTTTAAAGAGATAACAGAGGCTTACCAAATATTGCGAAATCCTAAAACTAGAGCTGAATATAATGATAAGATTAATCCAGAAGTTTTTGGAGAAAAAGAAGAGCCAGAAGATAAGGAAATGTTTGGAGACGAAGGACCTGTTTGGGGTTCATAATCCATATTTAGCATTAGACTTAACAAAGTATAATCATAAAAAATTTCAAGGGATTTTCTGTTATTTTAAAGAATATACTCTATTCAATAATTTAAGTTTTCTTACCAGTAACCGACTCATCTTTAGATACAAAAATAGCGGCTTATAGACAGCTAAGATGGACTAAAGTTTTTGATTGGAGTCGTTGTGAATTCTTCTTTTGAAGAATTAGGTAATAAATTACCTTTTTTAGTTTTGGATGAAGTAATTGTCTATCCCAATATAGTTATACCCATTTTTTTATCAGACGAGTTTCAAACTGAAATATTAAATTATGCCCTTTCTCAAAATAAACTTCTATTTATAGGTGTTAATAGAGAAATGGGAGAATCTTCATCCTATTATCCATCAGGGTCTATTGTTTCAGTTGTACGAACCGTGCAAATGCCCGATGGACGAACTAAAGTTTTATTACAAGGTTTGGCCAAAGGAATTATAATATCTGTTGTAGATGAACATATACCACATGTATTTTTTGAACCTATTATAGATGTCCAATCCTCACAAGATAAGACAGTTATTAAGTCTCTTATGAAGGGTGTTAGAGATAAGCTAGAAACGTTAATATCACTGGGTAGATTCATATCTCCAGATATGATGATGATAATCGAAGATGTTTCAGATCCAGGAAGGCTTTCAGATATTATCGCTTCTCATATGGGCTTTGAAATTGAAGAGGCTCAGGCTCTATTGACAAGTAATGATTCGTATCAGCGTCTTTTACGTATTGATAAGTTGTTAGCAAACGAGATTGAAATTCTTCATTTACAACTAGATATACAGAACAAAGTAAAAGATGAAATGTCCAATAGTCAAAGAGAATATTTTCTTCGGGAACAAATGCGGATCATTCGTGGAGAGCTAGGTGAGTCAGGTATACCTGAAGATGATTTAGAAAGCTTGCGTAAAAGAGTTGAGGGAATTAATCTTCCCCCCTATGTAAAAAAGGAAATTAATAATCAGTTTGCCAAATTATCCAGAATTCCTCAAGATGCTGCAGAATATACAGTTGTGAGAAATTACACTGAGTGGCTTATAGATATCCCTTGGGATAAAAAGAGCCAGGATAATATTGAACTAAAGCGGGTGTCAGAAGTATTAGATGAGGATCATTATGGCATTTTGAATGTGAAAGAACGAATTATTGAGTTTTTAGCGGTTAAAAAGCTCACTAATTCATTAAAAGGACCTATTTTATGTTTGGTTGGGGCACCAGGAGTAGGTAAAACTTCTTTAGGTAAGTCAATTGCACGTGCAATGGGTAGGAAATTTGAAAGAATTGCCTTAGGAGGAATAAAAGATGACGCTGAAATTCGTGGACATAGACGTACTTACATAGGATCTATGCCTGGGCGAATAATTCAGTCATTAAAAAGGGCAAAGACCATGAATCCGGTTATTATGCTGGATGAAATTGACAAACTTGCTTCTGATTATAGAGGAGATCCAACCTCATCTTTATTAGAAGTGTTAGATCCAGAACAAAATAATTCTTTTATGGATAACTATATAAACTTGGAAGTGGATTTATCCAACGTGTTGTTTTTGGCCAACGCTAATTCTTTAGAGGATATTCCAGCTCCATTAAGAGATAGGATGGAGATCTTGGAGTTATCAGGTTATTCGGAAATTGAAAAAGTAGAAATTGCCATTAAATATTTGTTGCCGAAACAACTGAAGTTGTGTGGATTGCAAGATGTACCTGTTACTTTATCCAGAGAAGCCATTTTAACTACAATAAGACATTATACTTTAGAAACAGGATTAAGAGGTTTGGAACAAAGAATTGCCTCTTTATTTCGTAAAATTGCCAGAAAACATGTTAGCGGCGAGTCTTTTAAGAGGACCTTAAAGATTAAGGATGCTCGGGAATTATTAGGTCCATATCAATATGAGATGGACATGAGAGACACTCAGAAAGCTAAGGTGGGTGTGGTAACGGGACTTGCTTGGACAAAAATTGGTGGTGATGTAATATATATTGAAAGTAAAGTAATGAAGGGAAAGGGTAAAATAGAGCTGACCGGACACTTGGGCGATGTAATGAAGGAATCTATTTTGACAGCTCTAAGTTATGTACGTTCTAAAGCACATGGTATGGAATTAGATGAAAACATTTTCTACAATGGTGATTTTCATGTACATGTTCCCGCTGCTGCAATTCCAAAAGATGGACCCTCTGCGGGGGTATCTATGTGTATTTCCTTGGTTTCGGCTCTAACAGGACTTCCGATTAGAGCAGATATTGCTATGACAGGGGAAATTACTCTACATGGGCGAATTCTGCCAATAGGAGGGGTGAAAGAAAAGATTTTAGCTGCGTTGAGGTACGGTATAAAAACAGTGATTCTTCCCGCAAAAAACAAAAAAGATATAGAAAAAATTGAAAAGGAAATAATGAAATTGGTTAGGATCGTTTTTGTCGATAGTATAGAGCAGATATTTAGAGAATGTCTGGTTGGTTATAATGGAGTGTTTAAGGGTCATTTTTTAGACAAGGCCCAGCAAGTTAAAAACGATTATAAATCGAAAAGAGTCGTATAACCAACAACTTCCTGGAAAATCATGCACTGGTAGTGGCTAAAAATAATTTAAGATTGCAAATATTGCCAAAACCCTTCATAATATTAATAATCAGGCTAAATGGTGTTTTTTTATGCAGATATTAATCATTAACTGTTCTAATCCTTGTTAATCGGGAGAAGAAAGGAAAATTATGGTTGGGTTAGTTTTTGGACTTATTCAAAAGATCCTTTCTTTGGGAAGTATCATTTTTATTGTAATGGTTTTATGTTCTGTAAAGGTTCATGATAAGAGAATATTGTCTTATTTTCATCACCATGTGCTTTCTATTGATCAAATAGACTTATTTTCCAATAAAGTATCTGAAGTATTTCTATCTGCTAGTTCTATTGTTCAAGAGCAATTTGAGATACCTATAACAAGTTTTTATAATAATAAAAAATAAAGTATTAAGTTAATTATTTATTATGTAATAACATAGAGTTTCATTATGAAAAAGCTAGTTAAGATTTGTTACACTTTAATTTTAGTTATTTTCCTTTTGACTCAATCATCAGTAATAAAAGCGATTGGAACTTATAAAATAGTGGCTTCGATTAATAATCCAAGGTTAGAGGTTCCCTTAAAAGTTAAAAAGATGTTGTTTGATGCTTTAAATGCACAAATATTATTGTCACAGAGGTTTCGTTTGGTGTCTAAAGAGGTAGTGTCTTCTTACGTTAAATCTATCAAAAGTAAAAAGGTATCTCTTGATAATGAGACATTAAAGCATCTGATCCAAAATTATGACATTGATGCCTTATTTATCTTGGACAGTGCTTTATTAAATGATGGAAGGATCGTTGTTGCTTTACGTTTGGTTGATGCCCGTAATGGGCGAACAGTTGCTTTTGAAAATGAATTACTCACTTTGTCGGAAGATAAGGGGAAATTAAAGTATGATGTAGAGCTTATGGTTAAGGATTTGTATTATAGAATTTTGAATTTATTACCATATCAGGCCTCTGTTACAAGTGTTAATGGAAAGTTTATTACTATTGATGCGGGTTCTACTTTAAGATTGAAAAAGGGAGATTTCTTAAAATTAGTACGGATTGAGGATGCTATCAGAAGCCCTAGTATGGGTGAATTAATGGATGTACAGAAAATCGAATTAGGTACGGTAAAGTTAGTTGATCTTAAAGATGAGGTGTCGTTAGGTGTTGTTATTTCTTTAGATGAGGGGAAAAAAATCCAAGTGGGTGATAAGGTATTATTGCATGGATTGGATTTTCAAAAATATTTTGATAAAAAGATTACTCGAGAAAAATTAAAAAGAGATTTAAGCTCTCCTAAGGACTTAAGTAATGTTGAAAGAAGGGGAGATTTTTTACCAAAATCACAACCAAAACCAAAAGAAAGAGAATATATCCAAAAAAAGAAAGACAAATTTCCTTCAGAAGAAACTGGAAGTCATGCTAAGATCGCTCCTAGTCGAGAGCATCCGATTGGGATAAGTCGGGTAGACTCTAGAATAACAGCAGAGAAAGAAGTTTCCTATCCAACAAGTAGTAGAAAAATAAATATTGGAGCCAGTGTGGGTCCATTTTTGTATTTTTTCCAGATTAAATCTAGTAAATATAAAGCTGTAATATCATCCCCTTATGCCTTTTTGGATTTCTTTAAGATAAATGGCTATTATGATATTTTACCTAATGTTCGGATTGGAGCGGATTATTCATATGGTAAATCTTCAGTGAAGTTGGAGAAAAAAAATCCTTCTGTATCTACCGATGTATCAGTTGGCTACCAAAGTATGGGTATATGGGGAGAATCTATCTTCAATTTAGATTTATTTGGGGGAGGTAGGGGTCTTGAAATAGTTCCTAAGGTGGGGGTTTTTTTAGAAAGTGTAGAATCGAAGGCCAAGTCGTCTGAGAGTGTTCATATAAATAATGCGAAACAAGTTTCTAGTAGAGAACTTATGTCATTGGATATAGGTTGTGGAATTCAAATACCTCTTTACGTGAGGTTGTTTGCCGGATTAGATGATTTAGGCATTATAGCAGCTATTAATAAAAAAGTTCTCTGGAACGCGACAGATAAATTATATGGCGATTTTAGTTCAGATGGGTCAAGTTATTCAAAGTATTATTTAGGGGTATTGAGTAAATATAAGAGTGTGTTGGATCTAAAAGTAGGTGCGGAATGGACTATTTACGATTATCTTTTTCCAGGTAATACCCAGTTAAATATGACCAATGTATCAATATATGAGCAAATGGTTTTGATTCATTTAGGTATATCCTATTCATTTTGAGTAGATAAATTATAATTCAACGCTTAAACAGCGGGGTGTAAGTGAAACTTGCACATCGGGTTAATTAAATATGGATTAATCAGTAAAAGGGTGTTGAGTATGATTAAACCTTTAATATGGAAGATTTTGTTTTATTCTTTCTTTTTATTTTTGGTCCTAAATAAAACCGGTAATCTATATGCGGCAGTTGGTAAAATAATTAAAGTTAGAGGGAAAAGTTACTACGTATCTCTTGGAAGCGATGATGGTATGATGGTCGGGGAGAGAGTTTTGTTGTATGATAGAAAGGGATTTGACGCAGGACGTCGCGTAAGATTGGCTATATTGATTGTAAAGAAGGTTTTTCCTCAACACAGCATTGCTAATATTTCAAAACTAACAAATAGAAAATATATCAGAAAAAGACCTGGTATTTTAAAATCTGCGGTTGCTGTTTTCGGAGCAATGGTGGAACGAGCCTACATTCCTAAAATAAAATCTGAGGCTCCCAGAGCTCTTTTTTTTATGGATAGCTCTATGTCTCGATTGGTTGCTAATAGGATCAATATAGTTATGCCAGAGATGACAGGCGGAGATCCTTCCAGTAATATAGTTCAGAGATATGATCAGGATATTAAATCAAATTCAGTATTTCGGTATGGAATATCATCTGTTTTATATCCCTTGTCTTTTTTTACTAGAAAGTTTATTTGGGAAGTTTTGGGTTTTTCTATTTCCTATTATAGGATTTATAATAATTATACCTTAACACCTCATAGTGAAAGTGCTGAAACCAATGAAGGCATATCCGAGGCGGCCATTACTGATTGGGTTGAGAGTGGATTAAACTTTAGAATTCCCATTACCTTTAGTCCTAATTTATACATAGAATCTTTATTAAAGCTCGATTTAGTTAATTTTCATTCTTTTAATATCTTGGATGGAGATGGGGATATTCGATCACTAGGGTTTCAATTTTTGACTTTGAAGCTTGAGGAGCATATGAAATTGTATAAAGTGTTATGGTTTCGATTGGGAGGAGGAGTGCCCTTACAAAGTAACGGGAAAGTTTTACCTGACTCAGTATTGGTAGATGATAGAAATGTTAAGCTAAATTATGATTCTTTTCATATGTTGACATGGTTTGCCTCGTTAGGAGCGGAATTTAGAAGTATACACCTATTGGCAAAATATGAATGGACCAAATATATGGCAGTGGCTTCGGGTAGTCAGTATGTTTCATCTTTGAAGTATTCAAATATTGGAGTGTCTTTGGGATATAGTTTTTAGTAGACCATTCATGAACAGGATTACTCATGTTTAACAAAGGAAAACCTTTCTAAAATATAATCATAATATAAGTATTGAAAGGATTCAGTGTCTTTTCTGCCTGAATAGACACAATAGGCTTCTTTCTTTGGGATGCTTAAATTAGAGACTAAATGTTTGTTTTTATGAAAATGACCAAAGATTAAAATATCTTCTGAATAATTGGCGATGATTTTTTTTAGGTTTTCGAAATAATAATCAACCGATTTGCATGATGATTTTTTTCTGCTCAGTTTAGCGATACCCATACCAATCAATAAAGCTGTTTTGGAGGGAAATAGATAGCTTATAATTTTGGTAAAATAGTGGTTTTTAGTTAGAAATTGAAATAAATTATAGAGATATCCTTGGTTTAATAGTCTATCTCCATGTGTTAATAGGACTGATTTGTTATTTAGCCTGATCTTTAAAGGCCCTCGCCAGCAGCTTATTCCTAGATAGGAAGAGAAAAATTGTTTAGTGTTGTATTCATGGTTTCCTTCAATAAAAATAATCTCAATACCTCTATCTATTAGTTGACGACATAAATCTATAAATGATGAATAATGTTTAATAAAATAAGAATTATGTCCTAACCACAACTCAAAAATATCTCCCAAAAAACAGACTACATTGTACTTGGCATCTGTTTGTAGTAAAGAGGATTTTAATTTGGCAATTGTTGAGGATTCTGAGGATTTTAAATGAGTATCAGCAATGAAGATAATATTTTTGTTGTATAAATCCAGTATGTTAGGGGTTTTGATCACAATTAATTGATCCTTTTTATATGATTATGGTTGAGACCAATACAGCTTTGTGTTTTCAATAGATCATAACCAAGAGAGCCTTGGTTTATATTTACATGTATTTACATGTAGTATACATAATAGTCTAGTCAATAAGTGGGTTTTTATATGTTTATTACTTTTGAAGGTGGCGAAGGGACGGGTAAATCTACTCAAATAGAAATATTAAATAATTGGTTAACCTCTAGAAATATACCGACTGTTTTAACCAGAGAACCTGGTGGAACTCCTATAGCTGAAGAAATACGGTCTATTTTTAATAATTTGCCAACAGAAACGATGGATGCAATAACTGAGTTGTTATTGGTATATGCTGCTAGAAGACAGCATGTTGAAAATTTAATTAAACCAGCATTAATTGCCAACAAATTTGTTTTATCAGATCGGTTTTACGATTCAAGCTGGGTCTATCAGGGTTATGTAAGGGGGATAGATAAGAAACATTTAATTGAAATGGATAAGTTAGTTTGTGCTCAGGTGGTTCCTGATTTGACTTTCTTATTTGACTGTGATGTAAAAGTTGCGTTGGACCGAGTGTGTGATAGAAAAAAAGCTAAATCTCGGATAGATCAAGAATCAACCCGGTTCCATGATCAAGTTAGGGAAGGCTTTTTAAAAAGAGCTAAGGAAAATTCAGAGCGTTTTGTCGTGGTAAATACAACAGAGGCTTCAGAAGTGGACATAAGCAAAATAGTAATTAAGGGAGTGAAAGAAAGGATTTCTTTTGATAATAGGCCATGAAAACCAAATAAACGCACTTAAACAAGTTGTTGATACTGAAAAGGTATCAAATGCATATATGTTTTCAGGTATTGAAGGAATTGGGAAGTTAAAAACGGCGTTATATTTTGCTAAATTGCTTAATTGTACTTCAAGATCAAAGGGAGAGGATTGTTGTGGAAAATGTAAGGCTTGTCTGCAGATTGATAATAATTTATATCCGGACGTAAAAATTTTTGAAGATCAAAAAATGATTAAGTTGGCAACAATTCGTAGTATTTTTGAGCTTACCAGAGTTGGAACGGTTTTGGGAAAGAAGCGAGTAATAATAATTAATGACGTAGAAAATATGAATCGTTTAGCGGGCAATGCTTTGTTGAAAACACTAGAAGAGCCGACTTTGGAGAACGTATTTATCTTGATAGGGCACCAAACCCATCAAATTTTACCGACCATTAGGTCCCGATGTGTAAAAATAAGGTTTTCTTCTTTATCTGATGAAAACCTATTCCTGATTTTAAACAATTTATTTGCGGGTCGTTCTGCTATTGAAATCCAGAGTGCGGTAAAATTTGCTCGAGGTAGTGTAAAAAAATCTTTAATGATGCTGGAACCTGAAAAAATAGAACAACGGAAAGATGTTTTGAGGCTGGTTAAGTATGCTAATGATAGTAACTTTTCTTCTGAGTTTTTTCAGTTATTGGATACAGTATCTAAGCAAGTGTCTCTTAAAGAAGCGTTAGAAATTTTGGTTTTTTTATTAAGAGACCTGTTGGTATCTAAGGTGACAGAAGGTAGTCAAAGATTTGTTTTATTAAGTGAAATGGATCTGATTAAAGTTTTACAAAAGAGATTGTCTTTTTTTGATATTAGAAGGAAAATAAGATTAGTAGAATTTTTTCAAAAAAATTTACATTTAAATCCCAACTCTCAAATGTTTTGGGAAGGGTTTCTTTTTGGATTTGGAGCTAAAAGTGAAGTTAATAAAAATTGCTAAAGTGGGATTTGTTAGACCTGAACTACTACAGGATTATAATGCAGAGGGTTTTGATCTTTGTGTAAAAGACAAGGTAATCGTCGAAAGTGATAAGGGCCTAAGATTTGGAACAGTTCAACATTTAAGGGTAGAAGCTGTTACGGAAGAAAGGCATAAAAGTTTAAAGAAAACCATCAGGAGAGCTCATTCAAAAGATTTATCACAGTTAGAAAAAAATCTTCAAAAGGGAAAAGTAGCTTTCGATTATTGTTTGGAGAGAGTTAAACATCGGAAGCTCAAAATGAAATTGTTAGATGTGGAATACAATTTTGTTGGCAACGCGGCTATTTTTTATTTTTCGGCCGATGGTAGGGTTGATTTTAGGGAACTGGTGAAAGATTTAGCTTCTCGTTTAAGAATTAGGGTCGAAATGAAGCAAGTGGGAGTAAGAGATGAGCTTAAATTAATGGGGGCAATTGGTATTTGCGGTAGAGAGACATGTTGTACCTCTTTTCTTCCATTTTTTTCGCCAATTTCAATAAAAATGGCTAAAAACCAGAATTTGCCATTAAATCCATCAAAAGTATCTGGTGTTTGTGGTCGACTTTTATGTTGTTTAGAATATGAAAATGAAACATATCTTTCTTTAAAGAAAGGTTTGCCTGAGGTGGGAAAACACATCAAAGTGAATCGTTTTGCCGAAAAAGTGAAATTAGTTGAATTGGACCTATTTAAAGGTAAAGCTACGGTACTCTCTCCTGATAAAGAGTTGACCCAGTTGGACTGTGATGAGATAAGAGTAAATCGTAAGAGTTCCGATCGAGAAAGTGGTCCTAAATAATCTCAAGATGACTATCAATTTTCCAGCTCCGGAGATTTTTTCATGAAATCTAAAATCAATCTTATTGATACACATTGTCATTTAGATAAGGAGTATTTTCCAGAGGGTATAAGTCAGACGATTGAAAAATGTAATCAAGTTGGAGTTGAATATCTAATCTATCCAGCTTCAACAGTTAAAAGTAATGATGAAGTCATTGAAACAACAAAACAATATAAGTCAGTATTTGGTCTTTTGGGATTACATCCTCATGATGCTAAGGATTATTCAAAGGAGTTTGAATCATACCTAAGAGAAAATGTAATTGGGCCAAAAATGGTTGGGGTAGGTGAAATAGGGCTAGATTATCACTATAATTATTCTCCTCCTGAGATTCAACGTCAGGTATTTGAAAATCAACTTATATTAGCAACTGAATTCGATCTTCCTGTTCAAATTCATATAAGAGAAGCTTTTTCAGATGCTGTTAATATACTAAAAAAATCTAATTTGAGAACTAAACCGGGAATTATTCATTGTTTTACTGGTGATAAATCTCAAGCGAAGTCTTTTTTGGAATTAGGGTTTCATATTTCTTTTTCTGGTATAATAACTTTTAAAGGAGCCGGGGATATTAGGGAAGCCTGTAAATACGTTCCCAATGATTGTTTACATATTGAAACAGATACACCGTACTTGGCTCCAATTCCTTATCGTGGTAAAGCAAACAAACCTTACTATGTTGTTCATGTTGCCAAGAAGGTGGCAGAAATAAAAGAATTATTGGTGGAAGAGATAGCTGAAATTACTTCTAAAAACACTATAGAATTGTTTGGTATTTAGCGAGGTGAAGAAGATCGGCTCTTCTAAAATTTTCTTTAAAAAATAAGCATTCGCTTTTGTAAGGCGCTAATAATAAAGATAAAAAATGTTATTATTTTTTAAACTTAAAATTAATAACTAACTTGTTGTTAAAAAAGAGGTATGTACTATGTTTCTAGAATTTGCCAACAAATCTGTTGGCAAACAAAATCGTTAGCAACAAAATCGTAATTTGTGATATCAACGGGATATTTCAATTTAGGAGATTGGTAAATGTATGTAATTTAATCACGCTTTTATAGATAATTGGAGTTTCGGTAGATTATGCAATGAAATATGGGGCGACTACTTCCTTTTTTACGTAATACAAGGAAGTATGTATTCCAGATGTAAGTCTCAAAGGTAAATGATGTGTAATATTAATCTTACAGTGTAAGATTAAAACTGTTATACTATTCTTACAAGTAATCAAATTGTCAAATAAATATCTGTTTTTATTGCTTTAAATATATGGCGCGATTCTTGCTGATAGGTGAGTGGTGTTTGAATTTTTACTCACTAAAAGGAGAAGAAACATGAAGAAAAACTTTTTACACAACATCGCGCGTATAGGAGTTGTCGGTACTACTATATGTAATATTGATATACCTTTCGTAACGAGAAGGGCGCCCTCTTGGTTGACGCAA